>JBFHEP010000300.1:0-5423 GCA_041584095.1 Acidimicrobiales bacterium
GCAACTGGGCGGTTCGGGCCAGCGACAAGCGAGCCGTCGTTGCTCCTCCGCCGGCGAGGCGTTCCGCCCATCCATGGAGGGCGGCGGTGGCCAGGAGGTACCCGGTGGCGTGATCGAGGGCCTGAACGGGAAGCGGTTTCGGTTCCGACTGATCGGGGTCGGCCTTCGGGTCCGTATCGGGACCGAGTCGGCGACCGCCGGTGTGGGCGATGCCAGACGACATCTGCACGAGGCTGTCGAATCCGCGGCGGTTGCGCCACGGCCCCGTCCACCCGTAGGCGTTGAGCCGCACGTCGATCAATCCGGGTGCCGCCTGGCGGCGGACCTCGTCGCCCAGACCGAGTCGGTCGAGCGCATCGGCTCGATAGCCGTGCACAATGATGTGGGCATCCTCGAGGAGACGCAGCAGCGTGGCACGACCGTCGCCCGTTCGCAGGTCCAGACGACCACACCGTTTGCCCCGGGTCACGTCGGGTTCGAGGCCCGGCTCCGACCAGTCAAGCGGGTCGAGGCGGAGCACGTCGGCCCCGAGTCCCGCCAGGAAGCGCGTGGCGACCGGGCCTGCCAGCACCCTGGTCAGATCGAGCACCCTGACCCCAGCCAGCGGCCGTCCGACAACCCGCGGCGGCGTTTCGCCGGGACCGTCGCTGTCGAGCCGTTCGACATGAACCAGCGGTTCGGAAGCCACCGCCTCACCCTGGGGATGCCGTTGCCATTCCTCCTCCGATCTGAGGGTCGCCGCGCAACCGCCGGCGGCGACGACCGCCGACTCCAAGTCGTCTGCCGACCAGGTCGCCACCTCCTCGGCCACGGTCTCTCGACCGGCCCCGTGGGGTGCGTCGTCGGCGACACCGAGTACGGCCAGTGCCGCCTTTCTGTGCTCGGGCACGTTGGTATGGAGGCGGATCCAGCGGTCAGCCGATCGGTAGACGCCGGCCACGCTGTCCCAGGGCGACGGAATGTCCCAACCGATCGGAACGACGGTCGACCAGAACCACAGCGACGCCAGCCGGCGATCCACGTCGAGCCACCGACCACCGGAGTCGGACGATCGAACGACCCTGGCCGCCGCTTGTCCCGCCGCCGCGATCGATGCCACCGCCAGATCCGTGGTGGCGAACACGCTGGGCAGGCTTCCAGCTCCGCTGATCGACAATGACGCCGGACTCTCGTCCTCGAGACCATCGAACGAGCCTTCGATTTCGGCAAGGAAGCGACGGGCGGTTCCGGTTCCGAAGGTTCGCCCATGGGGGCTGAGCCTAATCGTGTCCGTGACGTGTCATCGCACGCGCTTCCGTCGCGGCGGGATTGTCACTGCCGAGCCCTTCGTGCTTCACTGACCCGGTGACCGATGCTGACGCCGGCCCGATTCTGGACCATGTGGCCCTCGCCTCCTCTCGAGCGTGGGACAATGTCATCCGCTACTGCTACCACCTCGGGGCCCGGTGGCTCGGCGGAGCGCCCGACGGGGAGCCGACACCGTTCTACTTCTCCCAGGCTCGGTTGGCCGGGGGCGCCAAACTCGAGTTCCTGCAGCCGCTGCCCGGCGAGGGCTCGGACTTCCTCCGCCGCTTCCTGCATCGCAACGGTCCCGGCCCCCACCACCTCACGTTCAAGGTTCCCGACATCCGGGCCGCCATGGCCGAAGCCAATGCGGCGGGCTACGACATCGTCAATGAGCAACTCGACAGCCCGACCTGGAAAGAGGCGTTCCTCCACCCGAAGCAGAGCCACGGGATCGTGATCCAACTGGCACAGGCCGGAGGTGATGCCGATTGGGACGACCCGCTTCCCCTGCCGCCAAACCTTCAGAAGGGCCTGCCCACCCTCACCCGCATCAAACACCTGGTGGCCGATCTCGATGCGGCGACCAAACTCTTCAGTGGAACGTTGGGTATGACGGTGGCCGACCAGGGCAGCGACTTCGAAGGCGACTACACCGAGCTGCAGCAGGGCCCGTGGAACCTCCGTCTCATCAAGCCCGCCCTCGATCCATACCGCCAGTGGCTGGCGGACCGACCGGGTCGCATGCTGTTGCTGTCGATGGAAGTCGACGACGTGGCGCTTGTACCGGACCTCCGACTGGCGGGCTCGGTCGACAACCGGGCCTGGGAGCTGCCACCCGACGTCAATCAGGGAACCCGGGTGCTCTTGACGGGCCGGTCCCAGGGTTGACCCATCGGGTTCAGAGCGTGAAGACGTAGTCGGTGGTGTGGGTGACCGGCTGTCCCGGCTCCAGGATGCAGCTCGGGAACCGAGGCTGGTTGACGGCGTCAGGGAGGTGCTGGGTCTCGAGGCAGACACCGGCGTGCCGGTGATGGCCGCCGATCCGATCGCTGCCGTCGAGGTGCTGGCCGGTGTACACCTGCACGCCCGGCATCGTCGTGGTGACCTCCAGCTGTCGGCCTGACGGCGGGTGCGAGAGCACGATCGGCGTGCCCGCATTCGGGCCCGACCGGTCGAGCACGTAGCAGTGGTCGATGCCGTCGCCGTCGAGGCGCTCGATCACCGCGGCCAGCGTCGTTGGAGCACGGAGATCGAAGGCCGTGCCGTCCACGTCGCCGAGTGAACCGGTCGGCAACGAGGCCCCGTCGACTTCGACGATTTGTCCCGCCGGCACCGAGAGAACGTGATCCGCAATCGTTCCGCCGCCGGCCAGATTCCAGTAGGCGTGGTTGGTGAGCGACACCGGTGTCGGCGCATCGGTCGAGGCGGTCCACCGGTACCGCAGCCGGTTGTGATGGAGCCGGTAGCCGACCGTGACCGCCAGGTTGCCGGGGTAGCCGCCCTCTCCGTCGGGGCGGTGGAGTGAGAATCGAACCTCCCGGGTTGCGCCGTCGTCGTCGGGAACCGTCTCGGAATCCCACGGGCGATGACTGAACCCGGTCGGGCCGCCGTGCAGTTGATTCGGACCCTCGTTCGCCTCGAGGTCGTAGCGGCGACCCTCGAGTTCGAATGTGGCGCCGGCGATGCGATTGGCCACCGGACCGGCGGTCACACCGAAGTAGGCGGCGTTGCCGAAGTAATCCTCGGCATCAGGCAGGGCGAGGCAAAGGCCAGGCTGGGCGGGCTCGAATTCGACCGGCCGAACGTCCCACAATGTCGCCCCCAGGTTCAGGAGCCGGACCGCCAACCTGTCATTGAACAACTCGATCTCGAACAGGTCGGGGCGCTCCGGCGCTGTCGTGATCGAACGGGTCGTGGCCTTCACCGAGCGCTCATCCCAGTGGATCCACACCGAGGAAGTTGAAGGCCTTGTCCATGAACTCGAATGACTTGGGCAATCCGAAGTGATCGACGCCCCGCAGGGTCTCGACCCGGGCGTTGCCCAGGGCGTCGGCCAGCGGCTCGCCGGGCCCGGCGAAGTCCTGGTCGCCGATGATGACGAGCGTCGGGATCATGACGGCGGCGAGATCTTCAGCGTCGAGGCGAGGTTGAGTTCGCCGGGCGAACGCGGCGAGGGCGTCGGGGTCGTTGCCATCCGAGGTGGCCATGGTGTGGAACCGCTGGGCGACCACGTCGCCAGGGTCGGCCCCGCCCCGCAGTGCGTCGAGCAGGGGATTGCCTTCTCGCCGCTCGAGGAGACGGCCGCCGAGCCCGCCGACCACGATGCGCTCGAAGCGGTTCTGGTTCTCGACGGCCAGGGCGAGCAGGATGCGGGCCCCGGCCGAATAGCCGATGGCGTCGACCGGTCGACTGGGCAGCCGTTGGGCCACCAGATTCTCGACCCGGGTGTAGGCCTCGGAGTCATGCGGTTTGTCGGCGTCGCCGTGACCGAGGAGGTCGGGGGCGATGACCGCTCGTCCGCCTTCGGTCAGCAGATCGATCCAGCCCGGCTCGGCCCAGGTGCGACGGGCCGAGGTGGCGAATCCGTGGAGGAGCAGCACTGCGTCAGCCATGGTCGGCCACGGTACCCGACGCTGGGGTCGTCAACGGAAGTCACGGCTGCGGGGAACCCGCCCGACGTCGAGCGGCTCGAGTTTCTCGGCGACGATGTTGACGGCGGCGTCGTGGCGTTCCAGCCGGCCCTTCACCAGAAGAGCCGGTGAACCACGGGCCGCTCGTCGATACCGGGTCCAGCAACCGACCGACACCACAACGTTGATCAACCCGGTCTCATCCTCCAGGCCGAGGAAGGTGGTGCCCGAGGCGGTGGCCGGCCGCTGCCGATGGGTGACCACGCCGCCCACCACCACCTTGGACCCGTGATCGAGTGACGTGAGATCGCAGGCCAGGGTCGCCCCCCGCTCCTCCAGATCCTGCCGCAGGAATCCGGTGGGATGTTGCGCGGTGACACCCGTGGCCCACAGGTCGGCCAGCGCTTCGGAGTGTTCATCCATACCCGGCAGCCTGGGAGCGGTGGTACCAGTGACGATTCCCTCCAGTTGGCCCGAGCCGGTCTGGGCGATGGCCCCGGCCTCCCACAGTGCTCGTCTCCGGGCCTCTCTCCTTCCACTCGCCTCAACTCTTCCTGCACCAGACGCTGCTGATGCGCGTATTTTTCCGGAAGAGTTGTCGAGAGGGAGAGCGCCGGCGGTGGCCAGCGCCTCCAGGGCCTTCTGGCCGACGTCGGCCCGGCGGGCCACGTCCTCGATCGAGACGAACGGCCCGTCGGCGGCCCGGACTGCGGCAATGCGCTCGGCCACCTCGTCGCCGACGTGACGGACCGAGTCGAGGCCCAACCGCACCGCCCATCCGTGATCGCGGCGCTCGGCCAGGATCTCGGCTGCCGCCGCCTCGGTCTCGGCCGCCGTGAGCGTGCCGCCGGCCACGATCACCCGGGGCGGCTCGTCGCCCGGCAGCAGCTCCTGCAGCGACGCCTCGGCCAGCGAGGTGTTGACGCACGGCCCGTACGTCGGCACCCCGTGGCGACGGGCGTCCTGGGTCAACGATTGGGGCGAGTAGAACCCCATCGGCTGGGCTCGCAACAGTCCGGCGCAGAAGGCGGCCGGGTAGTGCAGTTTCAACCACGACGAGGCGTAGACGAGGTAGGCGAAGCTGATCGAGTGGCTCTCGGGGAACCCGTAGTTGGCGAAGGCGGCCAGCTTGTTCCAGATCTTCCCGATGGTGTCAGTCGGCACGCCCCGCTCGGCCGCTCCGACCTCGAACCGCTCGCGCAACTGCTCCATACGCTGACGTGACCGTTTGGCCCCCAGGGCTTGGCGGAGTTCGTCGGCGTCCCCCGCCGAGAACCCGGCCACATCGATGGTGATCTGCATCAACTGCTCCTGGAACAGCGGCACCCCCAACGTCTTCTCCAGCGCGTTCTCCAGCAGCGGGTGGAGATACGTCACCGGTTCCAAGCCGTTGCGACGGCGAATGTAGGGGTGGACCGAACCGCCCTGGATCGGCCCGGGTCGGATCAGCGCCACCTCAACCACCAGGTCGTAGAAGGTGCGGGGTTTGAGACGGGGCAACGTGCC
>JBFHEP010000301.1:0-5412 GCA_041584095.1 Acidimicrobiales bacterium
CGTCCGGGAGGCACCTCGAGTCCCACTTTGGTGATCCTCCCTACGGCGGTGACATCGACGTCGTAATGATCGTCGCGGCGGCGGCAGTCCGAGGAGGTCACGTCGAGGTGACGTCCGATGGATCCCGCCTCCGGTCGTACTCCGCCAACCAGCCAAGCCACCGACACGTCGCCGCCGCGATCACCGCCGCGTGCGCGGTCAGATCAGCCTCCAACCGCTCCAACGGGACCTCCCCGCCCGGCTCATCCGGCCAAGCCACGGCCTCATCTCTTGTGACTACAGTGTCAATCACATCAATCGAATCCATACAAACGACAATAGAGACCACCACCGACAATCAACGCCACCGAACCGGGCCACCAGACAGTCGCCTGTACGACCTCAGAGCATCAAGACGCCGGGTCTCGAGTGACCGGCTAGTAACCGGTATTGGTCGGACGCTGGTTCTGTTTAGTGTTGTCGGATCTGACGGGCACGGTTGCGCGCCTGAGGGCTGGGTCGGAGTAGTGGCTATTCGGCGAGACATCGTCATCGCGTGTCCGTCCGACCACCTTCACCGAGTACAGGAGGTCGTCGGCCGGGCCGACCCGCGACGCTTGGACGATCATCGCTACCTGGAGCAGCTCTTTCGGCCCGAGCGGTGTCTCGGGCCGAGTGGCCAGTGTGCTGAGCGATGCGACCACCGCTGAGCGTCAGGAGAGCGCTCTCGAAGACAGCTCGTCAGGGTTGTACCTTGCTTTCGATCGCGCCAAGCCCTCTTTGCTGCATCCAGCGCCAACCTTTTGGCACAGTGGCGTGCGGTGGCGACAAACGAGGCGTCTACCGGTTTGGCCAAGGCGCTTGGGCTCGTTGAGCTGGGATCACAATTCAGTCTCAAACTCCACAGCCGACATGCGTGGTGCCATCAGATCGACGACTGCCGCGAGTCCAGACGACGATGGGCGAGCTGTCTGGCGATTCGTAGGCGTCGTGCCATGCCAGCCCAGTCCGTTCCTGTCACGTCGCCGCTGCGATAACCGCCGCATATGCGGAGGAACGATTTGCAGCCGGAACCGGTTCACTGAGTCCATGAGTGGTGAAGCGTCCCGTCCCGTCGTGTTCTACTGGCGACCCGGTTGCGGCTTCTGCATCATGCTCCAGCGCGGGCTCGACGGTCACGGGATCGCCTACGACGCCAGAAACATCTGGGAAGACGATGAGGCGTCGGCCTACGTGCGTTCCGTGGCCCGCGGCAACGAGACCGTCCCGACGGTCCGCGTCGGTGACACCGCCCTGGTGAATCCGACCATCGACCAGGTGATCGATGCCCTTCCAACTCCGTGAGTCGTGCACCGGGACGACGGCTCCCAAACCACGACTTGTCCTGGTTGCACTGTGTTACAACCCGACGAAACGACGTGACGGGGACAACTACCTAACAGCGTTCGCGAAAGCGTCGCCGCCGAAACCGTCAGGGTGGCCGAATCCCTGAATTCAAGCCGGTTTTCGTTCGTCGAGGCGAGGGCGGCGCTCGGAATCGAGGCCCCGCCAGGGCGGACAACAGTGTTCGCGTAGGCTTGATTTCCCATTCTCGACGCTTGAGATTGGACAAACCCGCCGCTACTGTCCTTTGGGCTGGCTCATGCGTGGGGCAGGAGTTACCAGCACCGCCGCTGAAACTGATGAAGCATTCAACCGATTCCTTCATCACCTTCGTTCGTGTGGTGCCCGGATATCTCCCTCACGTCGAGCCGGCACATCCGCCGCACTGAGAAACAAAGGTGAACCATCAATGTCTGACGACAACAACGGTCGTAAGGCCCTTCACGCATATGTTAGTGACGATGCTCATGACCACTGGCACGGCTTCGCGGCCGAACAGGGCGTGAGCGTGAGTGCAATCCTCGAGGCTCTGGCTCCCGAGCTGAACCTGGAGGCGCCGATGAGCCATGAGCAACTTGGTCAACGACTGAACCTCGTGGTGAAGTCGGCCCGCAAGATCGACGCCCAACGTCGACGTCGTCGCCGCTGACCCTCCGACTGCGTGAAGCAAGGTAACTAAACGCCCCCGGCTCCGGCACTCGGAGCCCCTGAAGCACAGGGCAACTTTCTCGGTCGAGGCCTTCTGCAGGCACAACCAGTGTCTGTGGAAGGTACTCCCCGAGACCGTGATCGATCCGAGGTCGGCCCGGCAGGCCGGCTGACGTGATTTTGGGTCAGTTGCGGCGCTTGTCGAGAAGGCCGGCGGCCTCGGCCAGGTCGGTCGAGGAGATCGTGATGACCGAAGCCCGATCGAGGTGATCGACCGACCGATCCTGTGACAACCGCAGGGCTTGCCGGTTGATCGCCTGCTCGAAGAGCGTCCGGGCGTAGCGCCCGTTCCCGAAACCCGGGCTACCGGCCAGGGTGAGAAAGATCCGTTCGAGTGTGACCTTGCCGTCGGCGTCGAGTCGGTAGTCGGCATCGTCGGTCATGTTGAGGAAGATCTCGACCAGCTCGGTCGGGGTGTAGTCGGGGAACACGATTTCCCGGGAGAACCGCGACCGAAGGCCGGGATTCGATTGGAGAAACCGCTCCATCAGCTTCGGGTAGCCGGCCACGATCACGACAAGGCGGTTTCGGTGATCCTCCATCCGCTTGAGCAGGGTCTCGATGGCCTCGGGACCGAAATCGTTGCGGCCGATCCCCTCAGGTGAGAGCGCATAGGCCTCGTCGATGAACAGGATCCCGTCGAGCGCCTTCTTGACCGCTTTGTTCGTGCGACTGGCGGTGTGGCCGACGTACTGGCCGACGAGCTCCGCCCGGTCGACCTCGACGAGGTGGCCCTTGCGCAGCAGGCCGATCGACTGATACATCTCGGCCAGCAGTCGGGCCACCGTGGTCTTGCCGGTTCCCGGATTGCCGAGGAACACCAGATGTTTGCTGGAGCCGACCTCGGCCAGCCCGTGCTCCTTGCGCCGCTCCTGGATCTGCAGGAAGGCGATCTGCGTGCGCACCTGCTCCTTGACGCTGTGAAGGCCGACGAGCCGATCGAGGTCGCCCTGGATCTCCTCGAGCGGCCTCGGCCTGGCCGGCGTGGGAATTGGCAGATCCTTGAAAACATCCGGAGTCCGGACGTCGAGACCGCGGTCGGCGGCAGCCGAGCGAACGGCCTCGCCGGCCTCGATCAGCTTCTTTCGGAGGTCGTCCCGTCCTGGTGGCACCCCCTCCAGGGTAGAGGAACCGACTCCTCGTGCCCCCGATGGGACGGCGGGTGAATACACTATCCTGGGAGCCGGTGTCGGCAGGAATTCCGCCGTCACCGTCCACCAGTCGGGCCCGAATTCTTGCCATTATCGGTAGTGGACACGACGACTGGGCATGCTTGGATCGGGTGGAACCCCTCCGGTTCCTCGATCGCATCGCTCCGCTGGTCGACGGCGGCAGAGGGTGCGGGACAGCGGGTTGATGCGATCCGCTGAAAGGATGACATCAGCTTCATGGCACGACGCAAGTCACAACCGAAATCACGCTCGGGCAACAGCTCGACCTCCATCCAGGGTGAGCTGATTCCGTTCGCCCGCGAAGTGGTCGACGTTCCGGTCGATGAGGAACTCGGGCAGTCGTTTCTGGCCTACTCGCTCTCGGTCATAACCGCCCGGGCCATCCCGGACGTGCGCGACGGCCTGAAGCCGGTTCAGCGCCGCATCCTCTACTCGATGCTCCAGATGCGGCTCTATCCGGATCGCCCTCACCGCAAGTGCGCCCACGTGGTGGGTGACGTGATGGCCAAATTCCATCCCCACGGCGATTCGGCGATCTACGACACCCTCGTCCGCATGGGCCAGGATTTCTCACGACCCGTCACCCTCATCGATCCCCAGGGCAACTTCGGCAGCCTCGACCATCCGCCCGCGGCCTACCGCTACACCGAGTGCCGCCTCACCGACGCCGCCATCGATCTGCTGGGCGAGATCGACGAGGAGACCGTCGAATTCAGCGCCACCTACGACGGCGAGTCGACCGAGCCCGACTACCTGCCCGCCCTCCTACCCAACCTGCTGGTCAACGGCTCGACCGGTATTGCAGTGGGCATGGCCACCAACATGCCGACCCACAACCTCGGTGAGATCTACCAGGCCATCAAGCTGGTGATGACCAGGCGGCGACCCAAGCCCACGGTCGACGACCTGATGAAGCTCGTGCCGGGGCCCGATTTCCCGTCCGGCGGGCAGATCATCGCGGATGGGGTGCGTGACGCCTACGAGACCGGCCGGGGAACGATCCGGATCCGGGCCAAGGCCGAGATCGTGAACGTGACCCGGGCCCGAAAAGGCATCGAGGTCACCGAACTCCCCTACCTGGTGGGAGTTGAACGGGTCGTGTCGAAGATCAAGGATCTGATGAACGCCAACCGGATCTCCGGTATCGCCGATGTCACCAACCTGTCCGATCGCAAGTCGGGCATGCGGCTGCTGATCGAGTGCAAGACCGGCGTCGGTCCCGAACTCCTCCTCGAGAAGCTCTACAAGCTCACCCCGCTGGAGGAGACCTTCGGCATCAACAACGTTGTGCTGGTCGACGGGGTGCCGACCACCCTCGGGCTCTACGATCTGTGCCGTTACTACATCGAGCATCGGCTCGACGTGGTGGTGAAGCGCACCGAATACCGGCTCCGTAAGGCCTCCGAGCGCCTCCACCTCGTCGAGGGGCTGCTCATCGCGATCGACAACATCGACGAGGTCGTCTCGATCATCCGCAACTCGGCCGACGGCGTCGAGGCCCGAACCAGGCTGATGGAGCGGCTCGGTCTGTCCCAGGTGCAGGCCGAATACGTGCTCGATCTCCAGCTCCGGCGGCTCACGGCCCTTTCCTACACCCAGCTGGTCGAGGAAAAGAAGGAGCTGGAGGCCACCATCGCCGACCTGAAGAAGATCCTCGCTTCCGAGCAGCGACGGCGCACCATCGTGCTGAAGGAGCTCGCGGAGATCGTCGGCAAGTACGACTGGGAACGTCGAAGCCAGATCATCACCTCCGACGACATCCCCGAGATCGAGCAGCTCCAGGAGCAGGTACTGTCGGACCTCCCGGATGATCCCTGTGTGGTCAGCCTGACCTCGTCGGGTCTGCTCGGCCGGGAGCCGCAAGGCACCTCGAAGAGCTACAGCCCGTCCCGTCACGATGTCCTGGACTCGGTGGTGTTGACCACCCTGCGCCAGCCGGTCCTGTCGATCACGGCGGCCGGCAAACTGTTGTCGACCATGGCGGCCGACGTGCCCGAGGTCGGCGGCCGCAGCCGCGGCAAGGCCGCCGGCGAGGTCATCCAGGCCGACCGCAACGACACGGTCATCGGCTCGTTTGCGCCGACCGGCGGGGCCGTCATGGTGGTCACGGCCCATGGCATGGCCAAACGGCTCGACCGATCGACGCTGGCGGAGCTCAAGTCGGGGCGAC
>JBFHEP010000302.1:0-5412 GCA_041584095.1 Acidimicrobiales bacterium
TTCACCACGGCGATGAGGCCATCGGGCAGCGGCGGTCGGCGTGCTGGTTCCTGTCGCGTAACGTCGACGCCGGCCCCGGTGGGGTTCCCCATGACCCAAACAGTAGGCCGCCCCCGGGCGGGCGGTCGAACCGGTGTGAATCGACCCTCACCGCTAGGCTTGGGCTGGCTCCGAGATCGCTCGATCGGTGGGGCCCGTGTCCAGCGAGATCACCTAGCGCCGAACCCCGGAGAGAGCATCGATGACCGACACCCAACGTGACCCCGAGATCGACCCGGGCGACTTCCGCCACGTGCTGGGTCATTTCCCGACCGGGGTGACGGTGGTGACCACCGACGGGGAACCGGGGGATGGGCGTCCGTCCGGCGTCACGATCGGTTCGTTCACCTCGATCTCTCTCGACCCGCCGCTGGTCGGGTTCTACATCGGTTCCGGCGCCGGAACCCGGGATGCGGTGGAAGCGGCCGGCCACTTCTGCGTCAACATCCTGGCCGACGACCAGCAGGAGTTGAGCAATCATATGGCCTCGAAGGCCGACGACAAGTTCGAAGCGATCGCCTACGACGTGTCCGAGACCGGTTCGCCGATCCTCCCCGATGTGCTCGGCATCATCGATTGCCGGATCCACGAGGTCATCGAGGCCGGCGATCACCATCTGATCATCGGTCGGGTCCTCAATCTTTCGGTCCTCCGGGAGGGCCGGCCGCTGCTGTTCTTCAAGGGGCAATACGGATCATTCTCAACCTGAGCCCGGGGTACATCGTCCCCGGGCGCCAACCGCAGTGGCGGTGGTTAGATGGAAGCAGGAGCCGGTCGACATCGAACCGTGGAGGTCGACGTCGATCGGATGACAGCGACGATCAGGCATGAAGGCGGAGGGTTTTGGCGATCCAGGCGGTGCGAACACAGATCGAGGACGCGCGGTTCAGTCCGCTGTGGTTTGCGGCGTCGGCGGCGTCGATCGGTTTCCTCGCCGCGGTCGCTCCGAGCGGCCTGTACCTGCTCGGCTTTCTCGGGGTCATCATCCTCACCCACGAGGCCGGACACCTGGTGGCCGCCCGCTGGGCCGGCATGCGCCCGTCGGAGTTCTTCTGGGGCTTCGGCCCCGAGGTCTGCTCGGTCAGGATCGGCGACTGCCGCTACGGGCTGAAGGTGTTGTCCATCGGCGGCTACGTGAAGATCGAAGGGATGACGCCGGCCTCGGAGATTCCGGAGGGATTCGACGAGGCGGGCACCTACCGGTCGGCGTCGCATCGGGGCCGCCTGGCGACGATCCTGGCCGGGCCGGCCGTCAACATCGCCACGGCCATGCTGGCGTTCGCTGCGGTCGAGTGGCGCAACGGGTCGACGTTCGTCCAGTCGTGGCGCACCGCACTGGCGCTTGTCCAGCTCGTGATCACTGCGACGGTCGCCTCGCTGGCCCGTCTGGTCGCCCAGCTCGGGGCCTACGTGAGCGCGGTCATCGACGTTTCCGGCGCCACGGAGGCACCGGTGCGGTTCTTGTCTCCGGTGGGCCAGGCGACGATCAGCGGCCGGGTGGTCGAGGGCGGCCTCGGTCCCAGCCTCCAGTGGTTCGGTATCCTGGCCTGTGCGGTCGGTGCCATCAACCTCGTTCCGCTCCCGCCGCTCGACGGCTCCCACGCGCTGGTCGCCGTGTTCGAGGGTGTCGTGCAACGGCTGCGCCGGGATCGAACCATCACGTTCGATGTCACGAGGTTGGTTCCGGTGGCCTATCTGACCATCGGTGCCCTGGTTGCGCTGTCGGTCACGGCGCTCGTCCTCGATCTGCGCGATCTGACGGCGTCGTAGTCGCCCCGGCGATGTATGGCCCGCTCTGAGACGTCGTCGGCTATGTTGTGACCCGATGGCTGTGTACGCACTCGGCGGGGCCGAGCCGAAGATCCATCCAACCGCTTTCGTCCACCCGCAGGCGACGGTGATCGGCAACGTCGAGATCGGCGCTGAATCGTCGGTTTGGCCCTCCGCCGTCCTGCGGGGCGACGAGGGTTTCATCCGGATCGGCGATCGCAGCTCGGTTCAAGACTGTTCGGTTCTTCATACCACGCCCGAACACCCCACGATCGTGGGCGACGAGTGCGTCATCGGCCACATCGTGCATCTCGAGGGCTGCACGATCGAGGACCGGGCTCTGGTCGGCAACGGGGCCGTCGTGCTGCACCGGGCCATCATTCGAACCGGGTCGCTCGTCGGGTCGAACGCCGTCGTGCCCAATGACATGGAGGTGCCCACCGGCGCCATGGCCCTCGGCGTTCCAGCCAAGATCCGCGAGGGCAAGGTCACGATCGACATGATCACCGACGGCGTCGAGGCCTACGTCGAACGGGCCCGGCTCTACCGATCCCAGCTTCGCCGCCTCGACTGAGTTCGAGGCCGGCAGCCTCAGGAATCTTTGGCACGCTGGTTTGGAATGATCGCCGCCGGGCATTGTTACTATGTAGGTAGTGGAAAATACCGCAACCCCACTTCTGGAGCCCGCATGACGGTTACCCCCGACAGCCTCGATCTTGATCGCTACAAGCTTGGTTGGAGCGATGCCGAAGACTACGTGTTCAAGCCCAAGAAGGGCTTGAACGAGGAGATCGTCCGCGAGATGTCGTGGATGAAGGGTGAGCCCGACTGGATGCTCGACATGCGGCTCAAGTCGCTGCGTCACTTCGAGCGCCGTCCGATGCCGACGTGGGGCGGCGACATGTCGGAGATCTACTTCGACGACATCTACTACTACATCAAGCCAACCGAGGGTCAGGTCGACAAGTGGGAGGACCTGCCGGACGCCATCAAGGACACCTACGAGAAGCTCGGCATTCCCGAGGCCGAGCGCAAGTACCTGGCCGGCGTGACCGCCCAGTACGAGTCCGAGGTGGTGTTCCACCGCAACCGTGAAGACCTCGAGCGGCTCGGCGTGGTGTTCTGCGACATGGACACCGCACTGCGGGAGTACCCGGAGCTGGTCAAGCCCTACTTCGGCAAGATCATCCCGATGAACGACAACAAGTTCTCGTCCCTCAACACCTCGGTGTGGTCCGGCGGCTCCTTCATCTACGTGCCGCCCGGTGTCGAGGTCGACCAGCCGCTGCAGGCCTACTTCCGGATCAACGCCGAGAACATGGGCCAGTTCGAGCGCACGCTCATCATCGCCGACGAAGGCTCCAAGGTGCACTACATCGAGGGCTGCTCCGCCCCGGTGTACACCTCGGATTCGCTGCACTCGGCCGTGGTCGAGATCGTCGTGAAGCCGTCCGCTCACGTCACCTACACCACGATCCAGAACTGGTCGTCGAACGTGTTCAACCTGGTCACCAAGCGGGCCCGGGTCGAGGCCGAGGGCCACATGGAGTGGATCGACGGCAACATCGGTTCCCGTCTGACCATGAAGTACCCGGCCGTCTGGCTCGTGGGTCCCAAGGCCACGGGCGAGGTGCTGTCGGTTGCCTACGCCGGCCCCGGCCAGCATCAGGACACCGGGGCCAAGATGGTTCACGCCGCACCCGAGACCTCGTCGAAGATCGTCTCGAAGTCGATCTCGAAGGACGGCGGCCGGTCCTCGTATCGCGGTCTGGTCCGGGTGGAGGACGACGCCTACGGGTGCAAGAGCCACGTTCAGTGCGACGCCCTGATCCTCGACGACGAGTCGATCTCCGACACCTACCCCTACATGGAGATCGGTTCCCACGACGCTCAGATCGGCCATGAGGCCACGGTCTCCAAGGTGGCCGACGAGCAGCTGTTCTACCTGATGAGTCGTGGCCTGTCCGAGGAGCAGGCCATCGGCATGGTCGTCAACGGGTTCATCGAGCCCGTGACCCGAACCCTTCCCATGGAATACGCGGTCGAGTGGTCCCGCCTGATCGAACTCCAGATGGAAGGCTCGGTGGGGTAGAGCTCCTACTACTGGAGCGCACGATTGGTTCTGTGCGCTCCAGCGCTCGCTTTCGGGGTCGGTGGCGCACGGTTGGTTCTGTGCGAATCCCGATCATCCCGTCCCGGGCGGTGCTGTCCGTGCCGAGCCGATCGGAAACGGGGGCGAACGACACGTACCGTCCTGGACCGTCGGAATCCTCCAGCAGAACGGCTCCTCGTTCGTGCGGGAGTTTCTCCGCCAGCCAATCGGCTGACGCCTGCCAGGCATCGACGAACTCCTCGGAGTTGTCCGGTTTCACGACCCAGGTCCCCAGCCGAAACACCTGTCCTCTGTCTTCCACGAGCAACCTCCCAGGTTTCTCTGACTCAATGCCTACGAGCGAGGCCGGACGTCTCACCTGCGCCTACTCCCCTGCCTTCTGGAAGTGGCTTCGTAGGGAGTTCGCCACATGAGCGGGATAATCGAACCAGGGCATGTGTCCGGCAGCCTCCGGCGAATCAAGCGTCCCCTCAGGAATCTGGGCGACGAAGCTCTTCCAATCGTGCACTTCGAAACCCGGGTCGCTCGTGCCACAGACCATGAGAACCGGCACCGAAAGAGAGGACAGATCCGCCGCGTTGAAGGTCAGCCCCGGCTCCCAGCCACCTCGCCCGACGATGGCCTGGATCATGGCCCGTTCGTGAACTCGCCAGTCCGTGCGGTTGGTCATCTCGACCTTCCAGTCAAGGTACGGCTGAGGTATCCGTCCATCGTGAAGCGCTGGTCCGTGCCCGGACCTTGTCGCTTGTCCCCTCTCCATCCGCTCACGCCATCGCACCTTCGACATCAAAGCACCCAGGGGAGATCTGAGGAGCTTGAGACCCGTATGGACTGCGACATCGTCGGACAACGGTCCAGCGCCGAGCAACGTCACGCTCGCCACGCGATCCGGATGTTTCGCGGCAAGCGCCAACGCCCAGACATCGCCGATCGACGCTCCCACCGAGTGCACCTTCTCGACTCCGAGTTCATCGAGGACGTCAACCATCAGATCGGCGGCGAATTCCCGGTACGCCTTCTGGGAGTAATCGGCCGGTTCGCTGCCACCCCAGCCAGGCCGATCCAGCATCAAGCACCGGTATCCGCCAAGCTCGGCCACGAGCGGTGCCCAGTACGGGCCATAGCCGTCCGCACCATGTACGAGAAGAACCGGAGGACCCGATCCTGCCTCCTCGACCCGGACGCGACGTGAGGGCGAACCAACGTCCAGAATCCTGCTGTCCGGTTCCACATCCCACAGACCCCAAACGGGGGCCTCCGACTCGTTCAGCAAGGAAAGGGCACGTTCCTCCGAATTGGACGTCATCCCTGCTCCTCTCGACCTCCATCCAACATACACAGGGAGACGTTTTTCTGTACGTACGTTGCGCGGAGATGCTGCCAATTCGACAAATGGCGGCGCGACGGCAAAGACCACTCGACGACTACGACATGAGACGTTCCGCCCCAGGCTGTCCAAGCTGGTAGCGACTTCCGCTGATGAGTGGGAA
>JBFHEP010000303.1:0-5402 GCA_041584095.1 Acidimicrobiales bacterium
CCGACGGCCGATGGCTCGAATACATCGACCACGACGGCAACGACGTCCGCAGCGAGCACGGCCGTTACCACGACCACGACGGCGAGCACGACGCCGCCCACCACGGCGAGGTCGACCACGACCACCACGACGAGCACGACCACGACGACCGCCCTGCCATCGGCGATCGTCCTGTACTTGAAGAATCCCGGGTCCGGTGACACGACCGCCCAACAGAACAAGCTGCTGGCATCGGACGAGCCGGACGACTCGTCGCTGCCCAACTACAACACCGACGAAGACGGTCGGCCGGGATCCCGCTTTCTGCCAACCAGTCTCGGCTTCAACGAATTCGATACGACAAGAATCGAAGCGTTCCACTTCGACTTCGATGACTTCGACGGCGACTTGGGCACCGTGACGATGTCAGGGCCGACGACACTGACCGTATGGCTCGCCACCGACAGTGACCTGGACGGGGCGGCGGCGACCGTCGACGCCGACATCGCAATGTGTCTCCCGATCTTCCTTACCTGCACCAGCATCGCCTCCGACAGCGCGCCGGTGACCACCTGGGTCCAGAACGGCTTTCAGGAGGTCACCTTCGATTTCGGCTCGCCAACCCACACCTTCGGTCTCGGCCAGGAACTGGTGGTTCGGCTGATCACGACGGGCACGGAACCGATTCATCTCGGTTACGACGCCGACCCGACGCCGAGCCGGCTGGAGACCACGCTCAGCTGATGGCGGCCAGATAGGCCTTTCCGCGGGGCGACAGCCGGTAACCGACCCGCAGGCTTTCGGTCAAACCGAGATTCTTGAGCTTGCGGATGTCGAGCTTGAACGGCTTGGTTTCGCGGCCGACCACCTCGGCCAGATCGGGGGCTCGGACGGCCGGATGGCTTTCGATCAGCCGCAGTGACTCCCGGGTCCAGGGGCCCTGACCGGCGGCCCGGTCGAGACGGTCCAGACGAGCGGAGATCTCGGCGATCTCCGCTGCGTCGAGATCGTCGTCGTCGGCCAGGACCTGCCTGGGATCCGGCTCGTCGAGAAGTCGGAACTCGACCCGGTACAGGGCGCGCTCGCCGGCGTCTTCGTAGCGATGAAGATAGGTGCGGAGTTCGGATATTGATTGGTAACCGGCCGCGATAACATCGGCCTCGGAGACATCGGCGTCATCGACAACGTCGACCGACACAACCTCGACCCGCCCGCCACCGGTGCGATACGGTCGACCAACCACCACGGACGGCCGCTTCCAGAGGCGAAAAGCGACGGTGACGGATCCGTCCGATATCCCGTCCCAAAACTGTTTCGTGAATCGCATCCGTGCAGGCGTTCCTCATGGCGAATCGACCATCTCATGGGATCTGCCGGACGACCGGCGACGAACGGTCGATCGGGCGGTCACCACACAAGCCTTCCGCATGACATCAGTTCCCACCGACGATAGAGCAGGCGGTGACGTTTTCGCCGCCTCCGCCGAGACCGGGCATCGCCTGGTCGCCCTCTACCGCGGCGAGCCACCGGAGCCGGGATCGACCTCGCACGACGGCACGCTCGTGGCCATCAACGTCGGCGGCCATCTCAGCACCGACGCTCGAGCCCGAGCCGAAGCCGACCGTTCGATAGCCGAGCTCGACCGAATCGTCGAACTCGACCACCCGCTGTCCGACCCGGTCGACCGAGCGGAGGACCGGCACTGGCTCCTGATCCGCCATCGATCGCTGATGACGGGCGCCAGAATCCTCGTCGTCGAGGACAACGAGATCAACGGCGAGTACTACCGGGAGGTCCTGGCCGCAGTCGGCGCCGAAGTCGTGATAGCCCCCACCGCGTCGGTCGGTCTCGAACTCGCCGCGGAGGAGACGTTCGATCTCGCCCTGGTCGACGTTCGCCTCCCGGACGCCAACGGCTACGAGTTGTGCAGGCTCCTGGGGTCCGTTGGTCCCGATCGAATACTCCCCAGTCTGCTCATGAGCGCAGATCCCACCACCCTCGACCCGGCTCGAGTGACATCGGTCGGGGCTTCAGGCTTCGTCATCAACCCGGTCCGGCCCGACGAGCTGGTGCAGACCGTGGCCGCCGCCCTGACAATCGACGAGCCGAACCTGATCCTTCCAGTCGGCCGCCCCACCGGAATCAGCAGTCAACAACCGGTTCTCCGACTGTTCGGGCGGGCAGGCGTCTGGTCGGCGCAGGGGTGGCAGGATCTGCCCGCCGGACGAAGCGCCGACATCCTCGCCACCCTGGCCGCAGCTTGTCCCGAGTCGGTGTCGGCCGAGCAGCTCAGCAGGCTGGTCTGGGATCGCAGCCTGACCGTGTCGGCCAATGCCATGTACACGGCCATCAGCCGGCTTCGACGCCAGCTGGAGGGCAGCCTTCTGGCCGATGTCGTGGTCACCGACGGGCTGGGCTACCGCCTCGCCCTCGACCCGGAGTCGATCGATCTGGTGGCGTTCGAGCGGCGGGCACAGGAGATGATCCAAAGGAGCGACAGCGCCACGATCGATGAGCTCGGCGACCTCCTCGAACTGTGGGTGGCCGAACCGTTCACCGCAACCACCAACGAACTCCTGGTCAACTGGCGGCACCGCCTGCGAGGTCTGAGGGCCCAGGCCCGAGAGCTCCTCGCCGTGCGGTTGACGATCGCCGGTCGGGCGGGCGAAGCCGGTCAGCTCTGTAGGGAACTGGTGCTCGACGAGCCGTGGCGGGAATCGGCGTGGTCGCTGCTGATCGTGGCGCTGTATCGTTCCGGACGGCAGAACGAGGCGCTGACGGCCCACCGGACGGCCGTGCAACAGCTGCGCGAGGACCTCGGACTCGATCCGGGGCCGGGCCTCGCCTCGCTGGAGGTGAACGTGCTCCAGCACGACGATTCGCTGCTCGATGACGACTGGCTGGTACGCATAACCACCAGCCTCAACCATCGAAGGTCGAGCTAGCAGGATCCGGTCATCTCGGCGGGACCGTCGCCCTCCAGTATCCGTTCGATCAGACCGTCGGCCAGCGTCTCCAGCCGGACGGACGCCTGGGTGATATGGCCGGCATAGGTTCTGCACTGCTCGACGTCGTCGGCGGTGGCAATGAGCTCGGCGAAGCCCGCGATCGGTCCCAACAGGGAACGTACGTCGTGTGCAGCGGCACGCAATCGATGGCGTAGTGCGTCGATGTCGTCAACCACTCGGTCACTTGTCGGCTCGTCTTCGGTCATTGTCGGCCGTCCGATCCACGTGTCTGGGATACTCAGCCTAGGGTCGCTGAGTCGTCGACTCCGTTTACCTTCAGCCGATCATCGCCGAAACCGAGGAAAGGAGGGTGAACCCGGAACGCCAGGATGGCTACGTCGTCGCTCAGACGGCGCTGCTGATCATTCCACTGATGATCTTCGCGGCCCTGGCGGTCGACGTCGGCGCCTGGTATCGCCGTGCCCAACAGATCCAGGTCGGCGCGGACTCGGCGGCGTTGGCCGGGGTTCCAATGTTGCCCGACTTCGCCGCCGCCAAAGCCCTCGCACTGGAGACGGCGGCCCGCAATGGCTTCGTCGATCAGCCGGGCTGCGACGGTGCCGTTGCCGACTGCGTACCCGCCTCGTTCCCCCAGGTCGTGGTCACCCGTGTCGGCACGAATCGAATAGAAGTCACCATCTTCAGCTCCGCTTCGGTGTATCTCGGCCGGGTGGTGATGTCCGACGACATTGCCGTCACCCGTTACGCCACAGCCGAGGTGACCCCGCCGGTCCCTCTGGGAAATCCGACGTCGGTCTTGGGTGGCGGTGCCGAGGACGTGGTCGGCAGCACGCCCAACTTCTGGTTGCGGGCCATGCCCGAGTGCGAGCCCCGATCGACGGGTGACTTCATCGGTTCGGCCGGAGCATGTATCGGCAATCCCAACCCGAATCATCGGCCGGAGGGTCACACCTTCATTGTCGACGTACCCGTCGCCGGGCTCCACCGCATCCAGGCCCGGCTGACCTGCGCCGAATTCGATGGGAGCCAGGCCAACGCGTCGATGCGATTTCGCCTCTACGACCGCGACAACACTCCCTACGACGATGACGACAACGTTCTCCAACCACCCATCGCCGAACGGGTGATCCCCAGGCCGGATCCGGCCATCTGTCCGATCGACGGATCAGGATGGGCTCCCGGCGCCGATCCCGCGCCCTGGGTCACCATCTCCACCGTTGCCGAGGCCGGGCGTTTCGTGCTGGAGGCCAAGAATCCCGACTTCACGGCTGCACGTCGAAGCCTCTACTCGCTGAGAGTGGTCCCCGACATCTCGACGGCCGCCTGTTCCCGAGTCGGCCCGTCGGGCTCCTCCGGTTGTCCGACGATTCTCGCCAAGGAGTACCTCACGTCCTACACCCATGCCCAGATGTTCTCGGGCAACACGGTTGGACAATCGCAGGTGTACCTGGCCGAAATCAGTGAAAGTCTGGCGGGAAACACGATGCAGATCGACCTGTTCGACCCGGCCGACGGTCTCGATGAGATGCGGATCGTCGATCCACACGGGAACTACGCGAACCTGTCCTGGTACACGATTGACTGCCGCGACTACAGCTACGACTGTGGACGGGGCGACATCGGCTCCCCGACGAACCTACGAAGCCAGAGCTGTGGTGGCGATTCCTGCCTGAAGCAGGAGAGCGGGGTGTCTTTCCAGGATCGGACGGTACGGGTCCTCATCGACCTGCCGGGAAACTATCAGTGCGCCGAACCTGCGAATGAGCCGGCGAACTGCTGGTGGAAGGTCGAGTACCGCGATTCCGACACCGACGCCAATGAAACCATCACCTGGAGCGTCAGGGTCCTGGGTGATCCCATTCGATTGATCGAGTAGCAGATACCACCCCGGGGACAGCGCGACGAAGCGGCGGAACGAGGCCCGCCGCTTCGGCCGAGGAGTACAGACGGGGAAACGCCTGCTAAAGCTCTTGGATCTTCAGCTCGATGTCGACTCCGGCCGGCAGCTCCAGACGCTGGAGGGAGTCGACCGTCTTGGGGTTCGGTTCGAGGATGTCGATCAACCGCTTGTGAATCCGCATCTCGAAGTGTTCGCGACTGTCCTTGTCCTTGTGAGGTGACCGGATCACGCAGAACCGATGTTTCTCGGTCGGCAGCGGAATCGGGCCCCGGAACTCGGCGTTGGTGCGGGCCACGGTCTCAACGATCTTCTTCGTCGACTGATCGACGATCTCGTGATCGTAGGCCTTGAGGCGGATACGGATCTTCTGCTTGGCCATCTGGTGTCTCGAATTCTCTTCAGTCGAATCTTACTTGAGGATTTTGGTGACGCGTCCGGCGCCGACGGTGCGGCCACCCTCACGAATGGCGAACCGTAGACCCTCATCCATGGCGATCGGGTTGATCAACTCAACCGTCATCTCGGTGTTATCACCCGGCATACACATCTCGGTA
>JBFHEP010000304.1:0-5378 GCA_041584095.1 Acidimicrobiales bacterium
CGCGGGCAGGGGCGGCGGGCGGGCACCAGACCGGCGGCGGTCAGCGGAGGTGCCCCGGCGGCGGGTCGTCGGAAGCGGATCGTCGTCGCCAGGCCGTGGCGACGAGGGCGAGCAGGAGCCCGCCGGTGCAGGTCCACGGCCTCGAACGGCAACAGGTCACCCAGGATTGCCTCCCGGAGCAGCGGATGCCAGAACGTGTAGTCGGATCCGTCGATCACGAGAATCGACGTGTCATACAGTCTGCGCACGATCGGGCCGATCGACACGTCCGGCAACATCGCAGCCAGCATGGTGTGGCTGACGGCACCGCCGGCAACGGCGACGGCTC
The DNA here is from genome assembly GCA_041584095.1 of Acidimicrobiales bacterium. Taxonomy (GTDB): domain Bacteria; phylum Actinomycetota; class Acidimicrobiia; order Acidimicrobiales; family SZUA-35; genus JAHELU01. The sequence continues at coordinate 329 of JBFHEP010000304.1, forward strand.
GCAGGACCGCTCGCTCCTCCTCGGTCAGCCGCTCGATTCGCGCGGTCAGGAACTCGGCCAGCGACGATGGCAACGTGTCGATGCCATCCCGGTGCGCCACGATCAGCTCGTGGGCGAAATACGGGTTGCCTCCGGTGCGCTCGAAAACGTCCTCGACGAGTTCGTCTTCCGGTGCGTAGCCCAGGATGGTCTTCGCTTGCACTGCCAGCTCCCCATGCGACAGACCATCCAGCGTCAACGACGTGACATTGGGAAACCGCCGCTGCTCGGCAAGCCATATTCGAAGCGGGTGGCCCCGGCCAACGGCGCCCCTGCGTTCGGTGACGACGAGCAGCACGCCGGCAGTTCCGAGGCTGTGAACGAGCGAACCCAGCAGATCGCGGGTGGCGGCGTCGGACCAGTGGATGTCCTCGACGACGACGGCGACAGGCCTCCGCCGGGAGGCCTCGGTCAGTGTCAGCGAGATGGCATCGAAGACCCGATCGACGTCGCCCGTGGCCGTCGGCCCGGGGTCTTCATCAGATTCGAGCTCTGGAAGCAGGCTCGTCAGATCCACACGGTGGTGACCGACCAGGTCGTCGACCACCTCGAGGTTGGCGAGGAGCAGCGATCGCAGAACGTTGACGATGGGACCGAACGGCAGCGACCGATCGGCGTACTCGATGCAATGGCCGACGTGGCACCCCCAACCGGCCTTGCCGAGCCGGTCCACGAACTCGGCGACCAGGTGACTCTTGCCGATGCCGGCATCGCCCGACAGCAGGACCAACTGGGCGCCGCCCGCTTTCACCGCGTCGGCGAGAGCCCACAATCGTGCCAGCTCTTCGGTGCGCCCAACCAGGGGTGTGGCCCGCAGTCCGGCGGATCGAGAGGAACTGGTGAGCACGAACTCATTGTGGCCCATGGAGCCGCCGCCTTCACGGACCACCTACACGCAACGATTCGGGACGGGTTCGGGCCGGCCGTGGCCAGAGCCTTTGGACAGTCGGTGTCTCCGCAGACCAACCTGAGTCGGATCCATCAGGTCGGTTCGTCGCGCCGAACGATCAAGCCCCTCCGGTCGTTGGGGGATCGCATCCACGAGGCGATTCGAGGCGAGACATCGGCATTTACGACCGGCTGCTCGGGGGATCGGCGCCCGGCTGAAACGGACACCCGGCTTGGGGCGGACGATGACCACGACAGTGAACCGGTGTTGCGGCCGATGCCCATGCGGGTCTCGACCCAGTCGGCCGAAGCGAGTAGAATTGATGGTTCACAGCAACGGCAGAGAAAGCATGCCGATGTCAGCCGAACCCCGGAACGCCGAGGCGATCCCCCGGGTTGACCCACCTCGGCGAGATGTTCCAAAGCGCCTTCGCGACTGGAGCGTCGTCATCACGCCCCTGCCTCCACAGGCAGTCGAATGTCAGGCGGCCAGGTGCATGAACTGCGGAATCCCGTTCTGCCATGCCGCCTGTCCGCTGGGAAACGTCGTTCCTGATTGGAGTCGACTCGTCGCCACGTCCGATTGGCGCAACGCCGCCGAGGCCCTGCACGCCACGAACAACTTTCCCGAGTTCACCGGGTGGTTGTGCCCGGCGCCATGTGAGCCGGCCTGTGTGCTGGCGATCGACCAGGAAGCAGTGACGATCAAGCAGATCGAGCGAACGATCGTGGAGGTGGCGTGGGAGAACGGCTGGGTTCAGCCCCATCGACCGACCCGTCGAACGGCAAAACGCGTGGCCGTCGTCGGCTCCGGTCCCGCCGGCCTGGCCGCCGCCCAACAGCTGACCCGGGCCGGCCATGACGTGACCGTTTTTGAGCGCAGTGACAAACTTGGCGGGCTGCTCCGCTACGGCATCCCCGATTTCAAGCTGGACAAGTCGCTCATCGAGCGGCGCCTGTGCCAGATGGCCGGCGAGGGAACGAGGTTCGAGACCCGTGTCGAGGTCGGCTGCGATATCTCGGCGCTTTCGCTTCACACCGAGTTCGACGCCTGCGTTCTCGCCTGCGGGGCCTCTGCGCCGCGCGACGTCAGTGTCCCGGGGCGCGACCTCGAGGGAATCGTCCGGGCGATGGATTACCTGGAAGCTGCGAACCGGGTCCAGGCCGGACGCCTGTGCGGCTCCCCGGTCGACGCCGCCGGCAAGCGGGTGGTCATCATCGGTGGAGGCGATACCGCCGCCGACTGCCTCGGAACCGCCAACCGCCAAGAGGCGATCGAGGTGGTGATGATCGACCACAATCCACAGCCGCCTCGGCATCGGAATCCGATGACCAACCCGTGGCCCCAGGTCCCTCGTATTCACAAATGGACACCGGCCCATGAGGAAGGTGTTGTCGAAGGCTGGGCATTGAGCGTCGAAGAGTTCGTCGGTGACGAGCAGGGCCAGGTCCGCGGAATGCGGCTCCAGAAGATCGACCTTCGCTATGAGGGAGGTCGCCGGATCTTCGAACCGGTACCGGGTGGTGAGGTCGAAATCGAGTGCGAGCTCGTGCTGATTGCCGCTGGATTCGGCGGCGCCGAGCGGCGAGCATGGCTGGACGATCTCGGGGTCGATCTCGGGTCGCAGCCGCACACCGTGCTTGTTGACGAAGGTTACGCCACGACTGCCGAAAGGGTGTTCGCCTGTGGAGACATGGCCCGGGGGGCCAGCCTCGTCGTTTGGGCCATCGCCGAGGGCAGAGCCTGCGCTGCTGCCGTCGACACCACGCTTGAAGGACACACCCTTCTACCCGCCCCGATCTCCCCATCAGATCGTCCGCTCTGAGCCCGCTCCACCGAGTCCGAGCGGAGTTGGCCCGGCCAAGAGCGCAGAAGAAACCTCAGGGGTCTCATTGTCTCGCATCATTGAGACGACTTCGAAATCACCCGGTCAGCTGCTTCAATGACTGTATTGAACAAGCGACACTGACCGGTGAACAGCAGCCGCAAGACCACATGTCGACCCGCCGGGTCATGCGGCGGCGCGCCGCAGCAGTGGCAAAGCGCGTGACCATCCGGGTATGGCGATCCAGAGTGGCACGAGTCATCGGGATGGTGATCGTGGCCCTCGGGTTGTTCTTGACAACCCAGCGGTCGTTCGTCGCAGACCAGCTCGCCGCATATGCCACCGACAGCCGATCGCCGCCGGCGCCAGCAGCGTGGCTCGTCGACGAGACCATTCTGCGCCAAGCAGCCGAAGCATCCCGGGGATCGCACACCGAAGACGGCGAGATCTACCACACGGTCGACTATCCCTACCAACTGCTCGCTGCGCTGGAGAGCCCGACCTTTTCAGTCGAGGCGAACGTGACGGTCATCGATGGAACTCCCGTACTGCAGCATGATCCGAGGGTCCCGGTGGGTATGCCGCTGCTCGAATTCCTCGAGCATGCCGCAATCGCCGAATTCCCGATCGTCAAGCTCGACCTGAAGCGGGACGACGTCGGGCCGATCATCGCCGATGTGCAAGAGGCGATCGATCGATTCGGCCTGGATCCCGCCCAGGTGCATTTCAACGCAAACGTCTTCCGCGGTCCCGGCGTCGAGAACGACATCTTTGGAGCTCGCAACGACAAGTCATTCACCGACAGGATGTACAACCTCATCGTCATGGAGTTGGAGACCTCGGATCTGATCCACATCGCCCGACATTTCCCCGACGCAACGATCGTCATCAGCTCGACAACCGCAACCGGACCGATCGACGAGGGCTACTCCGAGGAGCATCTCGAGCAGTTCGTCCGGGCTGCGGACCAGATACGGCAGGAGAGCCCGGGCCAGTCGCTGGTGTTCGCCGTCCGCGGGGATCTGGCCGCGAAGTCACCACCGGAGTTCCACGACGGGCTCGCCGGGATCGACAACAGTTACGTCGCTGCCTGGTGGTCCGGGGACGTTCCCTCAACACCTGAAGAGATCGAAACGCTACGCAACGTTGGCGTCGGCTTCTTCGACCTCGGTCAGGAAAGGGGCCTCTGAGGTCTGGGAGCGACGGGGTTGATATCGAGAAGGTCGTCTCGAGTCCCGGCCGGCCGACGGAACCAGCCGCTGAGGACGACTCCTGCGCTGTCGGGGGGCCGGTGGGCTGTGAACATGGAGCGCACGCCACCGGTGCTCATCCAGGACGGCATGGGATGGAGCACACATACCGTCACCCCTTTGTCCGGTATCGCTCCGAGAGAGTCACCCGGAGTGAACCTGTTACCCGGCCCTAGCTGGGCCGGGTCATCAGGAGCATCGTGATGTCAACCTCTGACCTGTCGTCCCTCAACGAGCCGATCTGACCTCGGGAGCTGTTCGTCGTGGCCAGCTTTCTCGCCGGTATCAATCGTGTCGACACGAGCCGACGGTAGAAAACCCCGGGACTGCCGGCCCGGGGTCCTTGCCACCTAATCGTATGAGACCGCCTTCATCAGCGTCTCTTGCCCTTCAGGCGGATATCGCGTTCGAGGAACGCAGAGACGAACTCGCCGTCCTCGGAGAACGCAAACGCGTCCATCGACACGGACGCTTTTCCACCGACAAACAATCCGTTCTCGCCGGGCACCTCGACGCTCCACAGCGTCGTGCCGTCACACTCGAGGAAGGTCCCGAAGAAGCCCTGGATGATGACGCGACCCGCTCGCTGCCGGAGATTGCCGAACAGTTCGACAAACGCCGGGCGCGAGCACGTCACCGTGCCGCTCAACATGGCGGTACCGGTCTTGGGATCCACCGAACCGGTCGCATCAACCGTCACGTCGAACTCGAGCGGCGGCGGGGCCACATCCATCGTGAAGACCAGATCTCCCCCCGGCCCGCTGGCAAACGCCCCCACCATCCGGGAGTACGTCTCACCGGCGAAGGCGTCGAAGACCACGCGTGACTGCACGCCCTCGGCGGCGTCGTCGTTGCACTCGCGCTGCTCGAGGCCGCCGGGGGCACCGAGATAGACCGAGAGCGTCGTGTCGTAGCTGCTGCCGAACGTGTTGGCGGTGACCCTCAGGTTGGTTTCGGGCGTGAACGAATACCACACCGTCGGTCCGTTGCCGAAGCAGTCGGGATCATCGGGCGCCGTGGTGGCCTCCCGGGTGACGATCCTATCGA
>JBFHEP010000305.1:0-5339 GCA_041584095.1 Acidimicrobiales bacterium
CCGGTGGTGGTGGCCGAGGACGATTCATCGCCGAACGCCGACAGCAGCGCAGGCCTGTAGAGAAGCATGTCCGCTTTGTCGACGTCGGCTCCCTCGGCCAGGGCCGCCAGGGCGATCTCCGTCAACATCCGGTACGGCACCGCAGGGTCGGGAACGGCCCGCCCGGTCAGGCCTGCGACTCCAAAAGGAGCGGCGAGATCGAACGCCCGATCGACAAGGGCGGTCTTCCCCACGCCGGCAAGACCCCTGACGATGGAAGCCTCGCCGCGACCGCCGGCGATACGCTCCATCCGCCGAACCAGTTCAGCCAGCTCCTGGTCACGCCCGATCAATTCGGGGCAGCGAACCTCCACCAGATCCAGAGTAGCCAGGCGAGGCGCATCGGCGCATCGGCCAGACGACAGCAAGCGGTGATCGTCAGTTCTCGAACCTCGAGGAGTCGCAGCCAGGTGGTGACAGGACCGGGTTGCAGCGAGCGATGTCGTCACCGGGAAGGTCGACCAGGTAGCCGGTGCCGAAGTCGGGGTCGGACTCCGGGTAGTCGGTGCTCACGAACTGGGCGCCGCTGGCCAGCGCCGCCTCGCGCCGGGCGGTCAGCCCGAACCGGGCCTCGACGGTGTCGGCGTCGGCTCGGGTTCGGACGATGTAACCGTCGGCGACGAGGGCGCTGATCTGGTCGCCGTTGGCGACAGGGTTGTTGAGCTTGACGAACGCCGCCTCAGGGGAACCGGGTGGCGAGCTGGTGAACATGACCCGGCCGGTCAACGACGGATGCCCGGCAACATACAGATCGCGCTCGGCGCCCTCGTTGTCCAGTGTGAACAGGAACCGTCCACGGGTCTCGTTGAGGGTTGGCCAGCCGTCTTTCAGCACCGCCTCCTCCAGGGTTGCACGGTCGCCGCGTACGGCGTCGGGGGTGATGAGTTGATGTTCGTCGAACACCGAGCGGATCTCGCCGTCGATGGTGTCGAGTTCGGCCGGCCCGAACGGCACCGGCGTGGTCGGAGGTGGTAGACCCGGCGGCAGAACGCCCGGAGGGATGAGCGCCGCCTCGTCCTTGGCCTCGACCTGGACCATGACCGGAAGGTGACCCGGGTTGGCGTCGGACCACTTCTCGAGTTCCTGCAGACAGGCGATGAACGTCAGGCAGGTGGTTTCGAAGTCGACGTCGGGCACGTGAAGGACCTTCAGTCCCGAGCCGAGGAGTTCCGGTTTGATGGGGTCGGGTGCGGGCGGATTGTTGGGGAACACCAGCTGGCCCAGGGGGAAGGCGAACAGGCCCGGACCGGGATCGACGTACACGTCGAGTTCAACCTGTCTGATGCCGAGCAGCTGGAGCTGCTCACCCAGCGGCCGGTGGGTGTATTCGATGGACGCGGCAGCCTCCGGGTTCAGGCCGGCGATGAACTGGAGCAGCGGCGGCCGAGGCTCGATGTGATAGCTGTTGTGCGTACCCAGAACCTGCACGTAGTTCAGCCGCATGCAGTCGTCGGCGACCCAGTCGCGCAGGATGCGACCGAAAGGCCGGTCGCCCTCGAGACGGTCGATCGCCGGACGCCCTCGATCACCGACCCCGGACCCGGCGCGGAGCTGTCGCTCCCAGCCCAGGCAATTCTGGTCGGCCGCCGCCGGGGCCACGGCTCCCCCGGCCCACGCCAGCAACGCAGCCAGTATGACCCCGACCGTCAACGTCTTCATGAAGAACCTGCGATTCATGATCCCCTCGTTCTCGTTCATCCAGGCTTCTTGGCGATCCCGATGCCGCCCGCTCGGCGCCCCGGTTTTTGGTCGCGCTGCCTGGTGCGATCGCCTGCTTGGTGGCCCAGCGTCTCGCGAACTCTACAAGCTGACCAGTGGTGCGGCAAGCACCCGTCGCCGTTGTCGCAGTGGTCCAGCGAGGTCAGCCTCGTATGGCTTCGACCACATCGGGAAGCAGGCCGCCGTTGTCGAGATGGGCGATCCACTGCTCGTACTCCGCGTCGGTCGGGAGGCGATCGAGAGCGGCACGGAAGGCCTGGGTCACCTCCAACGCATGCCACGTGTCGTTCTTCAGACCGTAGGAGTCGACGAAATAGGCGGCCATCGAAGCCCGGGTCCGGCCGTTGGCCAGCCGGCGCGTCCAGTAGTTGCGCACTCCTGCGGTCGGCGGGCGCCCGCGGGCATTGCGGTAGATCACCTCGATGAACTCCGCGTCGGTCAGAGACCCGTGAGAGTTTGTCCACTCGGTACTGGACAGGAGCTCACCGATGATCGTCTCGGTGTCGGCCCCCGCCTCGTAGCGTTTCAGCCAGGCTCGAATCTCCGTCAGGTCGGGGCGACGTTGGTAGGCCACGTGGAACGACCGGTACACCGACCCGGCCGAGTTCCGCCGAGGCGGTGCCATGGTCAGGTCGGCGATGAGATCGGGCTTCGTCGCGAACCCGATGGCGAACCGATCGCTCCAGGCGAACAGCTCGGCCTTCGTCGGATTCCGCTTCAGCAGGGCCCGGTACCAGGCGCTGATCATGCCTGCGTATTCCGCTCGACCCTCGGCAGTGGAGGCCAGGCTCGGCACCGAGACCACTCGTCCCGCCCCCTGGGCCGCTTGGAGGCTCGGGGTCGGGTTGATTGAGTCCTGCTGCGGGGGCCGAAGTTCGAAGTGAAGGTGGTTTGGTGTTCGCTCGGCGTTGCCGGAGTCGCCGAGATACCCGATGACATCACCGGCCTCGACCCGGTCACCGACCCGAAGTCGATTTGGCATGATCCAAGCTTGAGGATTGGCGCCGTCGTCGGTTCCCGGGGAATCGTTGTTGAGGTGAAGATACAGGTACCGCCAACCCTCGTCATCGCGGATGATCACGGTGTTGCCGGCCGTCGACGTCGCCGAACGACGGACGAACGTGATCGTTCCGTCGGCCGCAGCCACCAACGGAGCGAGCTTGGCCCCGAAGATGTCGGTCCCCATGTGCGACCGGCTACAGCGGTATCCGCGACACGCACCGAACGTGTCGGAGTACCTCACGGGGCCAACGACGGGAAAGGTGATCTCCCGCACGACAACCTCGGGTGGATCTTCCTGTTCGGTGGTCTCGGGTGGATGTTGTTCCTCGGTGTCGTGCGCAGCGGCGGGTGTCGCCGCTGTCAGAACAAGAAGGACGATCATCACGACGGCCAACGGCCATTGGATCAGGCGACGATTTCCCGAAGCGGACTGAAGAAAAACGAAGATCATGCGGAACACTCATCTGAGTCAGGGCTCCGCTCGCCGACAGTCACCATAGCCGCTTGTCGTCACGGGTTCGCGGCAATCCGTCTCTTGGCCGTTGCGGAATACCGGTCAAACGGCCACTCCGAACCTTGCGTCCGAAGATCAGGTCACGGTGATCGCTGCCACACCAGCGGGTAGAGGGCGGTACCCGGTCGGTCGCCCGGCCGCAGCCCAAACTCGGTCATGATTGCGCTGTGGTCGGGATCCATGCCTTCGGGCCGAAAGACGATCCGCACGTCGTCTCCCAGCCATTTCGAGGTGAAGACCCGGAGCTCATCTCCAGGGGCCAATCTGCCCGAGCCGCCATGGAGGATGCGGCTGTTGAACACCACACAGTCACCAGGCTCCATATCCCAACTCACGACACCGAAGGCTGAAGGATCGGCGTCTATGTCGGGCACATCTTCTTCGGCAATAGCGGAGAAGTCGACATGGTCGACGTGCTCCTTCTCGTCGGGATTCAGCTGACCGAAGTCGTATTGCTTGAAGGTCGTGTTTCCTCGATGTGATCCGGGTACGAAGCCAAGTGCGTTCTCCGCCGCCACCGGGACCAGCGGCATCCAGATGCTGCAGGTGTCATAACCTGACACCGACCAATAGGGCTCATCTTGATGCCAGGGTGTACGGAACTGGGTACCGGCAGTCCTGACGAACACGGCATCGAAAAAGAAGTTGATCGTGGTTGAACCCATGATCTGCCCGGCGACGGCGGCGGCCGGCGACTCCATCACGAACCGGCGATACTGTTCGATCTCCATCCACGCCTGACTGTCCCAGAACATCATGCGCCCGTCGTCACTTCGATCCCAGACACGGGCGCGGTCGGTGGGTGCGGCCAGATGGATCTCGAGACCGGACCTCAGCTGTTCGATCCAGAAATCGTCGAACTGGTTCCGCAGTACGACGACCCCGTCACGGTGATACCGTTCGACGTCGTCTGGCGTCACCAGGTCGGCCATGAACTCAACAGTACCTGAGCTTCGTCGAGCGGCCTAAGCTGTGACCATGGAGCGGAACGAAGACGCTGCAGACGTCGACCCTGTCGTCGTGAACCGGATCGGTCGCATCCTGACCGAGATCGACGCCTCGGATTCCGAACTGATCGATCCGCCGGCCGGTATTTGGGACGACATCGTGGCATCGATCGCCACGGACGAGGCCAAGCGTCATACAGCTACAAAGGAACCGCCGAGTCGCAACCGCACGACCGGAACCGTCGTCGAGTATTGGATCAACGGCGACGATTTCGTGATCGACGTCGGACAGGGTTGGTCCCAGTTCGCACGTGACAACGGAGCACCCGGGCTGGCCGGTTCGGTCCTCGACCGTACACTCTGGACCTACTTCGCCCACGACGAGGTGCGGGAGCTGTGGCAGCTTCTCGTCGACCGGGTTCGGGCCACCCGAAAGACAGTTCGGGTTCCGCTCCGCTGCGATGCCGTCCACGCTCGGCGTTGGTTCGAGATGACCGTGACGCCGGAAGCCGACGCCAGGGTCCACTTCCGATGCGCCCTCGTCTTCGAGGAGTCTCGTGAGCCCGTCGCGCTTCTGGATGCTGGATCGCAGCGAGACCACGATGCCGAGCCGATCCCGGTCTGTAGCTGGTGTGGGCGAGGCAGATCGGGCTCGACGTGGTTGGACATCGAGGACGTCGTTCATCTCGACCGGCTGCTGGAACACACATCGTTGCCGCCGATCTCCTACGGAATCTGCGAGCCCTGCCGTCACGATATGTCGGCGGATTTGCTCCTCTCCGGTGGAGTCGTGGACGAGAACCGGACAGAGAACCGTTCCTGAAGGAGGCGGTCTCGGCGGGGCTGCACATCGTGTGGTGTGCTCCGGCCACCATGAGCGTGGGGGCCTTGATTGCCGTGAGCGTGTCCGTGGCATCTGCACGGTACAGGTAGTAGGCAGTGTGGCCAGTTGCCGGCGTAGGCGATTCCAGCTCGTCGAGTCGACGAACAGGCTGTGCCAGAGCACTGCCGGCGGCCCGGAACCGTCGACGTCGACATTGAGCCGGCGTCCAGGGACCGATCCACGCCGAGGTGATCGAGGATCGCTGCGGTGTCCCCCACCGCATCGACAACTCGTC
>JBFHEP010000306.1:0-5270 GCA_041584095.1 Acidimicrobiales bacterium
ACAGGTCACCCTCGGTGAGGATGACGACGGCGACCCGGTACGCATTCCGGCGCAGCCCGCCAACCTCATCCTTACCGGTGGCAGCGGCGACGGTAAGTCGTATCTGGCCGGGCTCATCGCCGAGCAGCTCATCGACCTCGAGTATTCCGTGCTCGTTGTCGACCCCGAGGGGGACCACGTCGGACTCGACACACTCCGTTCCGCCGTTGTCCTCGGTGACAACGGCCCGGCACCGCCGCCCGAAATCGTCGTCAACCTACTGAAGCGGAGCGACGCCTGTGTGATCCTGGACCTCTCCGCACTGACCTCCGCGGACCGATGTCGCTATCTCGCCGACCTGCCCGCCGCCGTCGAAGCCTGCCGCCGGACCTACGGTCGGCCGCACTGGGTGCTGATCGACGAAGCCCATCAGAGCATTGCCCCGACCGAGGCTGCCCTGGGTGCCCTCGACCTCGCCGCGCCCGGGTACTGCCTCATCACCTGGCGCCCGGACGAGCTTCCGGCGCCGTTCATCGCCGGTACCGACATGGTCCTGGCCCTGACCACACCCAACCCGGATCCACAGGCCGTCGATCTACTCGCCGCCGTTTCCCACCTGCCACGCCGCGATGTGGCCGAGCGAGTCACCGGACCGACCGGCTCCGTCGTTGTTGCCTCACGCGCCCAACCGACCAGACTCCAGCGCGCACACCTTGCATCCCGAACGACCCACCACCTGCGTCACGAACACAAATACGACGCCGAGGGTACCCCACCGCATCGGGCTTTCTGGTTCCGAGACGAGCGCGATCAGCTGACCGGCGCCGTGGCCCACAATCTCCATGAACTCGAAACCGAACTTGGACGCTGCGCCCGAGGAGTCATTCGCCACCACACAAAGTTGGGGGACTTCTCACGATGGGTCAACGACGTCTTTCGCAACCGGAGGCTTGCAGCCCGGATCGGTGCCATCGAGTCCGCCATTCAACCGACCAGCGGCGCCGCAACCGTGGATGCAGCCCGGCTGGAGCTGATTGGGGAACTGCACCGGCGCCATCACCCGATAGGGCCTTAGTAGGTCACCGTCGCCGGCGTACCGGGGACATCAGCTGATGGATGGCTGAGTGGACGCCGGCGTTGTGGCGTATGTTGCCGGCCTTTCGCCACTGGCGGCGGGAATCGAGGCAGGTTGCGGACTGCTGGACGACGCCGTCGACGCCGAACGCTCCGGCCAGGCTCCTGAGCGTGTGGTGCCAGATCTGGTCCTCCTTGCGGTTGAACCAGAGGCTGAACAGGAAATCGTACAGCGGGTCGCTGGTGCGGAAGAACGGCTGTACCTGCGCAACCGTGGTACCGGCGTCCTCGTAGGCGCTGAACGTGATCCATCCTGCGAAGATGTGGCCTTCGGGCAGCGCGAAGGCGAACGACGTGGCGTCGGCGTACATGACCATGATCCCCGTGGACAGCCGCAGGCCGCTCTGGTTGGCGTTGATGACGGCGACGTCTCCCGGTTCCAACCGGGCCAGCGCCCGATGGAGATGGGAGTTGTCGGGCCAGAAGCTCGGATAGTCGGACTTCCAGCGGTCGATCAGCTCCTCGGGTTCGACGCTCACTCCGCTCAGCCGGATCCAGTACGTCTTCTGCCACAGCGGCCCGAATCCCTGGACGGCACCCGACAGCCGTCGCCCCTGCACGTTGAGGCTGGAGGCGTCGGCGTCGAGGCCTTCGACCTGGAGCCGACGGACCGGACTCGCCCACCGCCCTTCATCCCCGCCCATGGCCGGCTCCCCGTCTCATCGCCTCCAGCGCGGCGGCCTCGTCGAGGTGGACCGTGATCGCCTCGTCGAGGCGGGTCAGCTCGAAGATTTCCCGGTAGTGATCGTCGAGCCCGAAGGCGACGAGCTGCTGGTCCCGACGTTGCGCTCGGACGAGCAAGGTGACCAGCAACCCGATTCCGGAGCTGTTCATGTAGTCCATGTCCTGGAAGTTGAGGAGCACGGTCGAGGCGCCGGCCGCAGTCGCGGTCGTATACGCATCCATGAGGCGACTCTCGGAACTCGAGTTGACGTCGCCGGCGATGTCGAAGATCGCGACTCGATCGATCGGTTGCCGCACTTCGACGGTGAATGTGTCTTCAGGCATGAGCGCAGCCTCCCGGCTCGTGGTTGGGCAGGTCGCCGGCGGTTCCGGCGACCTCGATGTTCATGAAGTCCGACAGTCGGGTGATCTCGAACAGCTCCTGTTTATGGTCGTCGAGGCCGCGTCCGGTGACGGTGATGCGCGCCGCGCGCGCCCGGCCGAGAAGGCCGACGATCAGCGCCATTCCCGTGCTGTTCACGTAGGTTGTGGCGGAGAAGTCGAGGGTGAGCTCGGATCGCGCCGCACCCAGAGCCCGAGCGGCGGCGGCCTCGAAGGCATCGCCGGCGATGCCGTTGAGTTCCCCGGTCAGCGACATCACGGTCCCGGCCGGGTCGTTGCGAACCTCGACGCTGAACCGGGCCTGTTCGATCGTCATCGCCTGACCTCGAGGCGCACAAGCCGCCGGCTACCGACGGTCTCGACGAACAGGTCGTCGACCATGTTCTGGATCAGGAACAAGCCCCAGCCACGGGGCGACTGAGTACCGGCCAGCTTGGCGCCGAGGTCCGGGATATCGGCCTCGGTCAGGGCGCCGTCGCCCCCCTGGTCGTAGACCTCGACGGACACCGCGTCGGCCGATGCCAGGACCCGAATGTCGACCGGAACATCGGGATCGAAACCGTTGCCGTGCTCCATGGCGTTCATCACGGCCTCGGCCACCGCGGTCTTCAAACGCTCCACCGTCGCATCGGGGAGATGCAGCGGTTCGATTGCCGCAGCGACTCGGAGGCGGGCGTCCCGCTCGTTCCCGGATGCGCTGGCAACCGAGAAATCCTCGAGTACGGTCGGTCGCAGATCGGCCGGCGCCGGGTCGACAACCTCCCGCTCGAGGGTCACCAATGTGACGTCGTCCTCCAAGGAGACCGGATCCGCGGCGAAGCCTGCGAGGTCGGCCAGCAGCCCGTCGATGAGCAGGTCACCCTGGTGGTGTCGACCGACCAGATCCCGAACCCGGGGAAACCCGAAGAGCCGACCCTCGGGGTTGCGGGCCTCGGCCAGACCGTCGCTGTGGAACAGCATGCAGGTGCCGGCCGTGATCGTGATCTGGTGCTGGTCGTACTGCGAGCCTGCGATGAGGCCGAGCGGCATCCCCGTCGCCCGCACGTCACAGACCCCGTGTCCGTTGTTGACGTAGGGGACGTTGTGCCCGGCGTTGGCGATGGTCAGCAGCCCGGTTGCCGGTTCGAACGCGGCGAACTGGCAGGTCACGAACATGTTCGGGGGGATGTCGTGGACGAGACGTTCGTTGACCCGGCTCAACACCTCGGCCGGCTCGTTCACCTGGTGGGCGATCTCCCGCAGCAGTCCTCGGGTGGTCGCCATGACCAGCGCGGCCGGGACTCCCTTGTCGGTCACGTCGCCGATGACGATGGCGACACGGCCATCCGCGAGATCGAGGAAGTCGTAGAAGTCGCCGCCGACCTCGCGAGCCGGTCGGTAGTAGGCGCCGATCCGCCAACCGGGAACGTCGGGAACTCCGGCCGGCAGGAACTGTTGCTGAATGAGGCGGGCGACACGAAGCTCCTGGGTGATGCGTTCCCGCTCCCGCACCTGGGCCTCCTGGCCTCGGATCAGCTGGGCCAGCCGCAGCGCCGGCGCCGCCTGGTCGGTCAATCGGGACAGAAGACGTCGGTCGTCGCGATCGTAGGCGTGGCCGTCGCGGCGTGGTCCGACCGAAAGGACTCCCACCACCTCCCCGTGTGCCACGATGGGGACGGCGAGCTGCACACCGGCGGACCGCATGGTGGTCACGAGTGGTGTCTCGATGTCGATGGTGCTCAGGTCGACCGGTCCGTCGACGGCCAGCAGGTAGGCGACGAACGGATCGGTGAGATCCAGCTCCCGGTGACGCTGTTTCTCGACACTCATTGCTTGTCGCCTCCGGCGAGCCACAGGGTGGCGTGGGTGGGGCGGAACACCTCGTCGACGGTCATGAGAAGGCCGTCGGCGGCGTCGGCGGGATCATCCTGCTTCGACGAGCGTTGCTCGAAGTCGGCGACCAGACGGGCGGCGTCGCGGCGTCGCCGGTCGAACAGGCGGTCGGCCAGGTCCTGCAAGCGGCGCCGAACGGGTAGGAACAACCCGGCGATCATGGCCGTCGACACCATCACGGCGAAGGTGTTGGCCGATTGGCCGGCAACGTCGTTGACCACGGCCTGCACGGCGGCGACGGTGACGAAGTACCCGAGCACAACGGAGGTGCTGAGCACCGCGTAGCCAAGCGACCCCTTGAGCTGGACGTCCATGTCCCACTCGCCTCGGCGGACCAGAACCCACAGGATGGCGAAACCGAACACGATCGGCACACCCATCGAGACCGACTCGAACACGAGACGCCGGACGAGCGACAGCAGACCGTCGCGATCGGTCCCGAACACCCGATCGACGTCGTCGCTGAACAGCCCGAGCCCGGCGCTGGCGGCGATGCCTGCGGTGGCGATGAGTAGCAGGTCTCGGGCTGTCTTGTCCCCGCTGCGGCGGATCCGGCGAATCTGGATGCCGAGTCCGAGTGTCAGGATGGTGAGTGCGATCACCAGGCCGAAGTCCCAGAGCAGGTCGACGACGCGCTCGCTCAGTGATCCGAGCAGCGCCATCGCCATCAGCACGCAGATCATGGCTACCGTCCGGCCACCCGCGTCGTCATCGGGAAACACGAACAGCAGACCGACGACCGACGCGATGCCGCCGAGCGAGAGGACCACCGTCGGCAACCCGAGCCACAGGGGCAGGTCGCCACCGTCTTCGACGTCGATGAATGCCGTCAGGAACGGGGTGGCGATCAGAAACCAGGCCAGGAAGAGGGCGGCCCAGCGGTGGGCTCGTCGCCACAACAGGGCGCTGATGGCCAAAGCGGTGGCGACCACCAGGACGAACCGGACGGTGACGAATGCCCCGTGCCATTCGGCGCTGAGGCCGATCTCCTCCAGGGCCCGGTTCTGCCCGACCGACAGGGAGTACCAGTTGGGGCCCAGGTAGTACTGAGGGTCACCACCGACCAGCGTGGCCGACCGCCAGAGGTCGTCAATGCGTCGCATGGCGTGGGCGACCAGGGCGAAGGCCGCCACCAGCCACGACCACCGTGCTATCCGCAGTGGCCAGGTCATTCCTGTACCCCGGTTGCCGGGAGCCACAGGCCGACATCGTCGGCCTCG
>JBFHEP010000307.1:0-5222 GCA_041584095.1 Acidimicrobiales bacterium
CGACCCCGGCCTCGACGACCTCCGTCACAACGGCCACAACCGGGGCGCCACCGCCGTCGGGTGACGACAGCACCGTGGATGACGACGGCGACTCCGGCCTCATTCCCGTACCGGTCAACGAGGCGGAGTCGACGCTGCGATTCGACTTCGGGGTCGTCGTCGGTACCGCCATCGACGGCGACACGACCTGGATCCGGTTCGACCGCTACCAGCTGGGCGACGGGGCCAACGGCCCGGACCTCACAAAGGAGGTCCGGCTCGAAGGGGCCACGGACCTGCCGTGGGCCAACGAGAGTTCCCGATTCCGGTGGTACCCGCTGGCGCCGGGTGTCGAGGTACTCGAACTCGAGGCCGACTGGTTCAACCGGCTCTGCGACGGTGAACCAGCCACCGTCGAATTCGTACCGTCGACCTTGAACCGCCTGCTGGCGCTCGACGCTCGAATGGCAAGCCTGACCTTCGTCGATCGTGAGGTCGTCCGCATTCGCGACCAGCGTTCCTGCTGACCGCGACCAGCTGGGCCGATCAGCGCTCGGCCAGCACCGCCGCCATCTTGTCGAAGGCCTGGCCCCAGCCTCCGGCTCCGGGGGAGTCGGCCGGGATGCCGGCGTGGGTCATGACCATTTTGGTCTTGCCACCCAGGTCTTCGAGGACGACCGTGATCTCGGTGACCTCCGGATGACCGGGCATGCCCATGTCGGCCGGGGAGATCACGTTGCCGTTCTCGTCGGCCATCGACTCGGTGTAGACGAGGCGGGTCGTCGGTGTGACCTCCCGGTACTCGCCGGTGAACCACATCTTCATGGAGCCGTCGGGCGACTCCATGGCGATGAGGCGCCGGCCCCCGACACGGACGTCCATGTCCGCTGTGGGGATGGTGAAGCCCTCCGGACCGTACCACTTGCTGAACCCCTCCCCGGTGGCCCAGAGCTCCCAGACCTGGTCGATGGGGGCGTCGAAGATGCGCTCGATCTCGACGTCCTTTGTTTCGGTGTTGTCACTCACTGTGTTCTCCATGGTCGGGTTCCGGTCTCTTACTTGTATTCGGTTTCGTGGTGTTTGCCTGAGAAGCGTCGGCTTGGATCCGGTCGAGGTAGGCGTCCATGCGATCGAAGCTGGTCTCCCAGATGTGCCGGTACTGTTCGGTCCAGCCCGCAACCGCCTGCAGCGGTGCAGGGTCGAGGCGGCACGGCCGGTACTGGGCCTTACGGGTCTGGCTGATGAGCCCGACCTCCTCCAAGACCTTGATGTGTTTCGAGATCGCCGGAAGGCTGACGTCGAAGGGTTCGGCGAGTTCGTTGACCGTGGCCTCGCCGCCGGCCAGCCGGGCAAGGATGGCCCGCCTGGTCGAATTGGCCAGTGCGGCGAAGATGTCGCTCAAATGGTCGTCCGGTGTTGGGAGTGCCGCCGGCGTCGCAGTCGCCATGTACTTAATGTAGTAGTTAATTAACCAGTATGTCAAGTATTAGCAGCTCATCCCGGCAAGGCTGCAAATTTGGGACGGTTACTGGAAGGAGAAAAGCGGTGGGAAGGCCAGTACCACGAACGATGCCCAGATCGGGTAGACGATCAGGTAGGAGGTCTGCCAGCGGGAGACGGCGTCGAACTGGACCCGCCGCCTCAGGAATCGCAGGTACAGCCAGGCCGTGACTCCGAGGTTGACCAGCAGCACCAGGTTCTCACCCAGGGCCGCCGTCTTGTTGGGGCTGAACCCGAACTCTGAAATGCGGCCGACAATGGCGGTCAGCCCGACCAGGTCGATGGCCAGCGCGCTGACGATCAGGGCGAGCTGCAGCCAATCGAACCAACCGGGTTCGGCGTTCGGGTCCCGCGAGGAGACCGAGTACAGAACGAGACCGAGCACCACCACCAGAAGCAGGTCGATGAGGATCAGGATGTCGCGGTCGACGTCGAAACCCCGTCCGGTCACGGCGACCGTGACGAGAAACACCACGAACAGGATCGTGAACAGCGGGCTGAACACCCGGGTCAGAACCGGGGCCATCGCTTCGATGACACCCTGCCTGGCCTCGACCAGCCAGGCCGCCACCAGCGCGGCGCCGGCGACGCCGCCGGGGAGGACCAGGTTCGTCAGCACGGATTCGGGGTCGACACCGATGCCGTCGAAGATCCCAAAGGTCATGGCGATCAGCGCGCCCCCACCGAACCCGATCAGCGCGTAGTAGATGAAGGCCTCGCCGGTGAAGCGGACGAAGTCCATCCGACGGCCGTGATCCCGCCACTGCCCGGCCACATAGGCCAGTCCGACGGCGAACCAGAGCGCGATCGGAAGATGGATGGCGGCCAGGTCCAGCGTATGGAGATCGCCGGACTGGTCGAAGGGATACAGGGCGATCGCCGCCACGCCGACGACGAACGCGGTGGCCGAAAGGGTGACCAGACGGCGATCGAGCTTGCGCTTCCAGGCCAGGTAGGCGAACAGGAACGGCAGCACGGCGACCGGGAGGTAGCGAACGAAGGACTCGTCGCCGACTTGGGCCAGGAGCGCGATCGCAGCCGCAGCCGCGCCGAGGGCCAGGAGGAGCGCCGCACGGAACTCACCGAGATCGGGTCCCGATCCGGTCTCTCCGGCCGGACCGCCGGGCAGCACAAGCTGGCGCCACAGCCGATCCGAGTGCTCCTGGGCGAACTCGTGGGAGACGGCGTCGAGCCCACCCATCCGCTTCACTGCCACGAGAAAGGACTCGTCGGGGCTCAAGCCGACGGCGGTCAGCTCGTCGATCTGGGCCCGTAGATGATCCTCCAGCTCCTCGACATCGAGGTCGTGCACGGCCCGGCGTCGCCGAGCGAACTCCCGCCACTGCGCAATCTGTGCCTCCAGCTGATCGCTCACCTTCCCAAGCTCCAGATGGGCGATGGTCGGCGGGCGAAGGTTTGCGAGCAACTCACGTCGGTCCAGATCCGGTCGAGGGTGTCGCTCACCATCCGCCATTGTGATCGCTGGTCGGCGAGGGCATCGGATCCGTCGGCCGTCAGCCGGTAGTACTTTCGCCGCCGCTCGCCGGTTTCCGCGGCCGACCGCCACATGGACTCGACATAGCCGAGCCGCTCGAGGCGGTGCAGGAGCGGATAGAGCATCCCGTCGGTCCAGGAGATTTCACCGCCGGAGAGCTCCCCGACCCGCTTGATGATGGCGTACCCGTAACTTTCACCCTCGGCCAGAATGGCCAGCACCATCGGGGTGGCCGAGGCCGCCACCAGGTCCTTTCCGACATGCATGAAACAATCATACATGACAGTGCTATGCATAGTGGTGTTGGGGTTGCGGATTTGGGGTTGGGGTTTGGGGTTGCAGTGCCCAGGCTCGTCGAGAACGGTCCTGATGTGCTACCAACAGCCAATGGCCGACATCCCCCTGACCTTCACGTCCGGTCCCAGCGATCCCATCTGCTTCCAAGACGGCGTCGGAACGTGGGTGGAGACCACCATCGCCGCCCCAGCCGATGCCGTGTGGGCTGCGGTGACCGACATCGATCTACCCGCTCGCTTCTCGCCCGAGTACCGGGGAGGCACCTGGACTTCGGATGAACGTGGCCTCGGAGCGTCGTTCATCGGCCGCAATGATCACGAGACGATCGGAATCTGGGAGGTCGAGTCGTGGGTCATCGCATATGACGAGGGCCGTACCTTTGGCTGGGGCACGTCGGACCGCCACAACCCCGGAGCCCAATGGACCTTCCATCTCGAACCGCAGGTCGGCGGCACCACCAGGCTGCTCTATTCGCTCACGCTGGGCCCGGGGCCATCGGGCCTCACCCACGTCATTCAGCGCATGCCCGACAAGGAGGCCCGGATCATCGAGCGTCGCCTCGTCGAACACCACGCCAACATGACCCGGGTGGTCGAGGGCATCCGGGCCGAGCTCGAGGGAGGAGACGGCTGAGATGGTGATGGGCCCCGGCCGGAAGGTCCCGGCCTGAAGGTGCCCGCGGCGGGCGAAGTTCGGCCACCCGTTGTCGTTCTGCCGTTCCCCTGCGTCGCTCAGCGACGCGAAAGACCGGCAGAAGACCGAGGTGGCGCGGCTCACGGCTGGCCGAGATGCCCACCACGGCCAACCCTTCACCGATGTTTGACGACGTCGGGCTCACTTTTGGGCCGGAACGGTCGGTCGACTATGGTCGCCGATGCGGGTGGTCGTTGCCGAGGAGCCCCACCATGAGACTCGTTCGAACACTGGCCATTGCCGTCAGCCTGATCACGGTTGCGGTGATCGCCGCTCCGACCGGAGCAGCGGCCGATCCCGACCCCGACACGTTCGCCCAACCCAACGGTCCGTGGGTCACGCCGCAACAGACCGTGAGCCTCGAGGCGTTCACCGACTACGAACAGTTGACCGACACGCTCATGAGAATCGACAGGAGGTCCGCCGTCGTCGACGTGGAGTCGATCGGCACCACCACCCACGAGCGTGATATCTGGTTGGCAAAAATCGGCGACCCGTCGAACACGCCGGTCATGATCATCACCCAGCAGCACGGCGACGAACCCCACGGCACCGAAGCCGCCGTGCATCTGATTCAGTGGCTCGGCACCAATAGCGCCGCCGCCCGGCAGATTCTCGACGAGATCTATGTGCTGATCGTGCCACGAGTGAATCCCGACGGCTCGACCATTCCCGAACGGGGTAACACCGACTTCAGCGCCCCCGAGCGAAATTCCCGGAGCTGCTTCAATTCAGATGGCACCATCAATCCGACGCGGCTCGACCAGGGCCGGGGCGTGTTCACGACCGACCTGATCACCGCCGACGGCGACGCACTGTGGAGCTACGACATCAACCGGTACCACTGGATGGACTGGAGCGAAAGCTGGCAGATCCAGTGCAACCCCGGACTTGACGGCGTGCACTTCGATCCCGCCCGGAACCCGGTGCCCGAAGCGGTGGCCGTGGTCGAGAGCTACAAGGCCTACCAGCCGATCTGGGTGATCGATGTCCACAATCAGGACATCGACCGCATCGCGTTCGACGCCGACCCCGACGGCCCCAACCGTCCCGGCCGCCGTCACACGTCCTCGGTGTTGTGGCCGACGAACAGTGACGTGGATCCGGCCGCCGTCGACTTCTCCAAGCAACTGGCCCTGACCATGAAGCTGGCGTCATTGGAGAAGGGCTTCTCCGAGATGGACCGCTACAACGGCGGTTCGTTCCCCGGTATCGCCCGCAACGCCTACGGGCTCGCGGCCGCCGACCGGATCGCCGC
>JBFHEP010000308.1:0-5195 GCA_041584095.1 Acidimicrobiales bacterium
GACAACCCGCCCTCGTCCCGTCGGCGTCCGACGATGGCGGCGTCGGGGACCCGGTGGCCGTCTACGGGTATCTGGCGCTCGCCTTCTACAGCGGCGTTGCCTCCGTCGCGCTGGAAGTCAACGCCTCCCGCATGCTCGCCTCCTACTTCGGTCCGACCACCGGGCTGTGGGCGGCCGTACTGTCCGTCAGCCTCGGCGGACTGGCCCTCGGCTACAGCTTCGGTGGTGTCATCGCCCTCCCCGCCCTCGGAAACATCCTCCCGTTCGTCGTCGGCGCCAATGCCCTGTGGCTCGTCGGAGCCACCTGGGTCATCTCCCTGCTCGAGCCGACGGCGGGCCTCAGCTTCGGTGCGGTGGGGATCATCGCACTGCTCGCCTTCGGTCCCCCCTTCGTGCTGTTCGGCATGGAGTCCCAGATCCTCGTCGGCGCCCTCTGGCAGGAGCGGGGCACCGGTTCGATGTCGGCCGCCGCCGCATCGGTGTTCGCCATCAGCAGCATCGGCGGCATCATCGGCGCGTTGCTCGGCCTCGCCTACCTGATCCCGCTGCTCGGAATGTCGGGCATGGTCCGCCTGTTCGTCGCCGGCTACCTGGTCGTGCTTGCCGTGACCTGGCGGTGGCTCCGGCCGGTCAGCATCGCCTTGGCCGTCGTCGTTGCGCTCGTCCCCCTGCCCGACTGGCGCTGGCGAGGCGAAACCGATCGCCTCGTCGCCCAGGAGGAGGGTCGATTCCAGACGATCAGGGTCTACACCGACGACGTGAACTACCTGCGGTTCCACCTCGGCCCCACCTACGAGTCCGAGGTGTCGTTGGGTACCGGTGAGCCCCGTTTCGGCTACGCCACCACCATTCTCGGTCTCGCCGGTGACGTGGCCGGAAAGCGGGCGCTGGTGATCGGCGGCGCCGGTCACGCGCTGGCCAAGGCGCTCGAGAACCGGGGGGCGACGGTGACCGAGATCGAACTCGACCCGATCGTCCGCGACGTGTCCGACGAGTACTTCCAGTCCCTCGACGGGGAGACGGTCATCGACGACGGGCGCCGGTTCGTCACGACAGCGGACTCCGACACCTACGACGTCGTCATCGTCGACGCGTTCGCCGGGCCACGCTACGTGCCGCCCCACCTCACGACGGTCGAGTTCTTTGACCAGGTCAATCGCATTCTCACCCCCGACGGCGCAATGTACCTGAACATGATCAGCTCGATCGAGGGGCCCGGCAGTGGGCCGTTCAAAGCGTTGTCGTCGGCGACCGCCACGTCGTTCCCCGCCAGCGGCTACGTCCGCTCCGGGGGCAACATCGTGGTGGTGGGAAGCCGGGGCGAGCTCGCCGACGGGGTGACGCCGGTCGGTGTGTCACGCACCCCGAACACCGACGACAAGAACCCGATGGACGTGCTGTTGGAGTTCGCTCGGTGATCAGGCGGCACCGCCGTCGCTGACATCTCGGGGATTCGGCTCGGACAACGAGGCTCCGTTACCGTTGCACCATGAGCACACGTATCGCCCTCGACCCGACTCGACTGCTGGCCGAGGCCCGCTCGTTGCTGTCCGACACCGTCCAGTTGCGACGTCGCATTCACGCCGAACCGGAGATCGGCTTGAACCTTCCGAAAACGCAGGCCAAGGTGCTCGACGCGCTCACAGGGCTCGACCTGACGATCGAGACCGGGGAACAACTCTCGTCGGTGGTGGCAACATTGTCGGGCGATGGCGAGGGTCCGACGATCCTGCTTCGCGGCGACATGGATGCGCTACCGATGACCGAGGACACCGGTGAGACGTTTGCATCGACGGTACCCGGCGCCATGCACGCCTGCGGTCACGACTCCCACGTTGCCATGCTGGTGGGAGCTGCCCGCCTGCTGCACCAGCACCGACGGGACCTCCGGGGCAACGTCAAGTTCATGTTCCAGCCGGGGGAGGAGGGTTATCACGGAGCCAAGTACTGCATTGAAGAAGGATTGCTCGAGAATCCGACGGTTGATGCCGCCTTTGCACTGCACATCAGCCCAAATCACCGGTCGGGCACCCTTGCCACCAGACCCGGTCCGCTCCTGGCCTCGGCCGACGAATTGCGCATCACGGTGAACGGCCAGGGCGGTCACGCGTCGGCGCCCCACAATGCAACCGATCCCATACCGGTGGCCTGCGAGATCGTCACGGCACTTCAGGCCCACATCACACGCAGCGTCAACATCTTCGAACCCGCCGTACTCACCATCGCCAAGATCAGCGCCGGGACCACCGACAACGTCATACCGGAGCGGGCCGAGCTGGTCGGCACGTTGCGAACCACGTCGGACAAGACCCGTGAGCAGGTGCTGGCCTCGGTGCCCCGAGTGGTCGAGGGCATCGCCTCGGCCCACGCCTGCAAGGCCGAGTTCACCGTCGTGCGGGGCTACGGACCGACCGTCAACGACGACGACTTCGCCCGGTACACCATGGGCGTCCTGACCGATCTCGTCGGTCCTGATCACGCCGTCGAGATGGCCTATCCGGCCATGGCGGCCGAAGACTGGAGTTATGTGCTCAATCGGGTTCCCGGAGCCATGGTCATGCTTGGGGTGTGTCCGCCCGACGTCGATCCCCGTCACGCCCACGCCTGTCATTCGAACCATATGCGGATCGACGAGGAGGCGATGGTCACGGGCATCGGCGCCCATGCCGCCATGGCACTCAGCTATCTGGCCTGAATTGCGGCCGCCCCCCCTTTGGCGAAGATCGCCCTACAAATCTCCCGCGCTGGTGGTTCGCTCTGTTTCCGAATCGACTCCGGATGGGTCAGCGCCGTTCAGGGAATCGCTCGGAGACGACCGTGCATCGTCGACGGTCGTGGTGTGCACACCGAAGACGCCGTTGTGGACGACGAGCTGCGGGAGCGGAATCGTGATGTTCTCCGCCGCCAACGTCTCCCGGATTGTGATGGCCACCTCGCTGATGACCCAGCGGGCGGTCAGCTCCTCGCTTGGATGCCAGAACCGGGCCTCCACGTTGACCCCGGATTCGCCGAACCCGGTGACGATCACCTCGGCCGGTGGTGCCAGCTCCAGCGCGGGCAAGCTCCGCAGGACGCCGACCAGGAGCTTCTGAGCCGACCGCAGATCGGTGTCGTAGGACACCCGAAAGGCGAGGTTGGTGCGCCGGTATTCGTCGCGGGTCTGGTTCAGGAGCGGCTCGTCGAGCACCTTCAGGTTTGGAAGGTAGACGACCTCGCCGTCGAACGTTTTCACCACGACCGCACGACCGTTGATGTCCACGACCGTGCCTGCATGGCCGTTGGAATGAATTTGGTCACCCCGTCGGATCGGTCGTCGGGCGTCGAGTACCACCGAACCGACGAGGTTGCCGAGCACCGGCTGCAGTGCGATGGCGATCAGCACCGAGCTGATGCCGAGTGCTCCGACAAGGGGCCCGAGTTCCACATTGAGCTCGGACAGGATGCCGATGACGGTGATGACCATCACCAGGCTGATGGCGACCCGACTGAGGATCCGGGCGAGATCCTCCTGGAGGCGCAGTGGGCCGGCGGCCATCCTGATGCTCCGCTTGAGCAATCCGGCCACGGTGAGGCCGACCACCAGCGTGAAGATGGCGTTGATCCAATCGGATGTGGGGATTTGCGACAGATCCATGGTCACCAACGACAGAGGGTTCAGGGAAAAGGGTAGCAGCGGCACCGGCAATGCCGTTCCCGAACCCGCCGGTGGGGCGCCACGATTGCGGCGCCCCACCGGAATACTGTCGATTGAGCGATCTCAGTCGAGATCGAAGCGGTCGTTGTTCATGACCTTCACCCAGCCCTTGACGAAGTGGTCGAGGAACAGTTCCTCGCCGCCGGCAGCGGCGCTGAACTCCTCGGCCAGGGCCCGGAGCTGGCTGTTCGAACCGAACACAAGGTCGACACGGGTACCGGTCCAGCGGAGGTCGCCAGTGGCCCGGTCGCGACCCTCGAACACGTCTTCGGCTTCGCCGACGGCGTTCCACTTGGTGCCCATGTCGAGCAGGTTGGTGAAGAAGTCGTTGGTCAGCTGGCCCCGACGGTCGGTGAACACGCCGTGGCCCTGGTGCCCGACGTTGGCGCCAAGCACCCGCAGGCCGCCGACGAGGGCGGTCATCTCCGGACCCGAGAGGTTCAACATGAACGCCTTGTCGATCATGAGATGCTCGGTCGGTACGGGGCCCTCCTTGGCCACGTAGTTGCGGAAGGCATCGGCTTTCGGTTCGAGGTAGGAGAACGACTCGACGTCGGTGCTCTCCTGGTCGGCGTCGGTCCGGCCCGGGGTGAACGGCACGCTGAGGTCGTGACCGGCAGCCGAGGCGGCGGCCTCGATGGCGGCGGTACCGCCAAGCACGATCAGATCGGCCAGCGAAACCTGCGGGCCGCCCTTGGCGTTGAAGTCCGACTGGATCTCGGCCAGCTGGGCGATCACCGAGTTGACGCCGGCCGCGATGTTGACGTCCCAGTCGGCCTGGGGAGCCAGCCGAATCCGGGCACCGTTGGCGCCACCCCGGTAGTCGGTCCTGCGGTAGGTCGAGGCCGATGCCCACGCGGTGGACACGAGCTGCTCGATCGAGAGACCGGAGTCGAGGATCGTCGACT
Organism: Acidimicrobiales bacterium; assembly: GCA_041584095.1. Classification (GTDB taxonomy): domain Bacteria; phylum Actinomycetota; class Acidimicrobiia; order Acidimicrobiales; family SZUA-35; genus JAHELU01. The sequence goes on from JBFHEP010000308.1 coordinate 4,603, forward strand.
TCAATTCGGCGATCTCGGCGTCTCCGATCATCGGACCCTCGTGGGCGGGCACATTGTCCTGCCACACCATCTCCTCGTCGGGTACCTGCGGGCCCACGTAGCGGATGGCCGGACCCATGTCTCGATGAAGCAACTTGAACCAGGCTCGAGCGAACGCGTCGGCCAGCTGGTCGGGATTCTCGCGGAAACGCTTCGAGATCTCCAGGTAGGCAGGATCGGTGATCATGGCCATGTCGGCGGTCGACATGGTGGGCTTGGTCTCCGGTGCGCCGGGAGCGACCGGTGGAACCATGAAGCCCTCCTTGACCTCGGTCGGTTGCCACTGCTTGGCCCCGGCCGGCGACTCGACCAGCTCCCACTCGTGGGAGAAGATGGTCTCCAGGTACTTGTTGTCCCACTGGGTCGGGGTCGGGGTCCAAGCGCCCTCCAGGCCCGAGGTGACAGTGAATTCACCAAGACCGGTTTCATGGGAGTTGACCCAGCCGAAGGCCTGGTCGGCGATGCTGCCGGCCTCGGGTTCGGCGCCGACGGCGTCGGCCGGACCGTTGCCGTGCATCTTGCCGAACGTGTGCCCACCGACGGTCAGCGCGACC
>JBFHEP010000309.1:0-5158 GCA_041584095.1 Acidimicrobiales bacterium
CGCATCTCGTCCTTGATGACCCGATCGAGGCGGGCCTGATCACCCAGGATGGCCTCCAACTCGGCGATCGTGCCCCGGGTGTCGGCCAGCCGCTGCTCGATCTCGAGGCGAGCCAGGCGGGTGAGCCGGCCGAGCGCCATGTCGAGGATGAAGTTGGCCTGGATCTCGGAGAACTCGAACGCAATCGGCGCGCCATCGGACCCGGGGGCGGCCACCGCCTCACCCTCTCCCATCAGCCGGGCTCGGGCATCGCCCCGGTCCTCGGAGGCCCGGATGGTGGCGATGATGTGGTCGATGACGTCGAGCGCCTTGAGCAGGCCCTCGTCGATGTGCTCGTTGTGACGGGCCCGCTCCAAACGGAACTCGCTGCGGCGCCGCACCACTTCCCGCTGATGGGCGACGTAGGCCACGAGCGCATCACGCAGGTTCAGCGTGAGCGGCACCCCGTCGACCAGCGCCACCATGTTGACGCTGAACGTGGTCTGCAGCGGCGTGTACTTGAAGAGATTGTTCAGCACGACCGACGGGTTGGCATCGCGCTTCAGCTCGAACACCAGCCGGGTCTTGCCTTTGGCCGACTCATTGTTGATGTCACGGATGCCGGCGAGGTCACCCCGCTCGATCAGGTCGGCCGCCTTGCGCTCGATCGCAGCGATCGACGACTGGTACGGCAGCTCGGTGACCACGATCTGGTAGCCGCCGGTCGCGCCTCTGGCGCTCGATTCAACGATCTCGGCCACCGCCCGCATCCGCACCGAACCCTTGCCGGTGCGGTAGGCGTCGCGAATGCCGACCTTGCCCAGGATCTGGGCCGCGGTCGGGAAATCGGGGCCTTTGACGAACTCCATCAGGTCATCGGGCGTGGCCTCGGGGTTGTCGATCAGGTGGATGGCGGCGTCGACCACCTCGCCCAGGTTGTGAGGCGGGATGTTGGTGGCCATGCCAACGGCGATGCCCTGCGACCCGTTGACCAGAAGGTTCGGAAACCGGCTGGGCAGGACCTCGGGCTCCTTGAACTTGCCGTCGAAGTTGTCGGAGAAGTCAACGGTGTCCTCGTCGATGTCGGCCAGCATCTGCATGGCCAGAGGGGTGAGCCGGCACTCGGTGTAGCGGTAGGCGGCGGGCGGGTCGTCGGGGGAACCGAAGTTGCCGTGAGGGTCGATCAAGGTGTGGCGCAGCGAGAACGACTGACCCATGCGGACCAGCGAATCGTAGATCGCCGAATCACCGTGGGGGTGATACTTGCCGATGACGTCGCCGACGACGGTGGCGCACTTGACGTGGCTGCGATCGGGCCGGTGACCGGAGTCGAACATCGACCACAGGATCCGCCGGTGGACCGGCTTCAGACCGTCTCGAGCATCGGGCAGGGCCCTCGAGATGATGACCGACATCGCATACTCGAGGAAGGACTGCTCCATCTCGGTCTGGATTTCGATCGGCTCGATCGAGTCATCGGGCTCGACGGGAATATCAGACATGACAACCTTTCAGCGGTCACCGGCTTCGGCGGTGGCATTCAACCGATCCCCGGAGTGTCCATCGACAAGCCGAAATCCGCTGATTTCCGGCTGTTTTCGGGGATCCGCGCCACGAACTAACACTTAGTAATTGTAGCCGGTTCGGGGGGTGTATCGGTGCCCCACGAGCCTCTCCGAGGATTGCGCGATCGTGCGTCCTGGAGACCCCAAATCGCGCAAACGTCGCCGGCCGAATCCGACTGCGTCCGATCTGGAAGGTTTTTCGCACGCACGCCGCTGTGAATCTGCCAGATCCGCCAGGAGTGGGACGACCACAGATTTCGAGAGATATTTGCATCCAACTCGACACATCCTCCGTAGCCGAGTGGTGAAACCAATTCAGCAAACGATGGGAGTTTGAACAATGAAGCGCAAGATTCTCGGTGGAGTCGTGGCTGCGGCAGCCATGTTCGGAGTCGGAGCGACGGCCGTGAGCGCCGCACCGCCTGCTGACAAGCCCGACACCGCCTGCATGCAGGCCGGACTCGGCGTTCTGCAGGACACTGGTCTACTGCCCTCGGTCGCCGCCGACGGCCTTCCCATCGCCACGGCGGTCTCCGTCGGCGTCACCGTCCGCGACGGCGCCGACATCTCCGGCGTGCCCGACCCCATCCCCCTCAAGGTCGTGCTCGCCGATCACCGAGCAGGCGACAACAGCCTGTTCGTCTATCCCTGGTGTAGCTAACTCTCCGTTCCCTCAAACTACCCCAGGGTGCGGCCCTGGTGTCCCCGGCAATCTCGATCGCCCACCGGTCGCCGGGGAACACCAGGGCCGACATCGTTCGTCCGGCCGAACCGTCGGACCGCACCTCCGCCACCGTGCCGTGGGCCGATGTCACCGCCATCGAGATCTCGGTTCCAATGATCAGCGCCAGCGAGCGACCGTTGGCGCTCGGCTCGGGCCAGCATCCGGAGTCGGGCGTACAGGTCGTCGCGGTCGACATAGCAGCCGCGCAGATGTCGCTCTCCGGCGACGTCGGTGAAGGACTCCCGACCGTGGAGAACCCGCCGGTTGTCGAAGACCACGCAGTCGCCGGCCCGGAACGGGAACATGACGCGGAACTCGGGGCTGTCGCAGATGCGGGTGAATCGCCGGACGGCCCGGTAGGCCAGATCGACGTCGTCGTGGTCCATATCGGGGAAGAGCCGCAGCGTGTTGGCCAAACGGATCTCGTCAACCGAGCCGGAGCCGCCCGGGTCGAGGCCGATCACCGGTGCACTCCAGCGGATGTCGGTTGCCGTCGAGCGGTTGGCCCACACCCACCTCAGGGACGTCAGCGCCTCGAAGGTGTCCGGCTCGTCGACACGCAGATATTCGGCCACCGCGAACCCGTCGACCATCAGACTCTCCCCACCCGAAACCGTGTTGACCAGGCAGTGCAACAGCTGCAGCCCGGCGGGGTTCTCCCGCGTGGGAATGTCGGTGTGCGGACCCAGACCGGTGGAGGTGTAGGCCTGACTGTCGGCGTCGGGCCGGGCGACCACGTCGAAGTCCGGGCCGAATTGCGTGGGGCGGACCACGCCGATCCGTCGGCCGACATCGAGTACCCCATCTCGCTCGACGGGAAGGTCGCGTAGCCGGATCAACCCGTGACCGGCGAGCGCGCGGAGTGCGTCGGACAGGACGCCGTCGTCGATCAGGTAGGCCGGGCCGTTGAACGTCGGCGGCTCGCCGGTCGAGGAGCGCCACAGCTCGATCGGGGGGCGAATTGAGTCGGGGTGCCACGATCGGTCACCCAGATGGCGAAGCCAGCCGCCGTCGTAGTCTGCGACGAGACCATCGGGGCACCACTGGATCGCCAGGCTGCGACCATCGGGGGCCACGGCGGCCGACGCCACGGCAACGTCGTCGGCCCAGGTGGCGACATCGGTCAACCGTTCCCGGGTGACCGGCGAGGTCGTCGCCGGATCGGTGGCGTTCTCCCGCAGGGTCCACGGGTGGTGCCGGTCGACCCGGCCGTCGGACCAGCGGATCTCGATCGTGGTCGACGAGACCACGTCGGCACCCACCACCGTGTGATCGCAGCGGTAGGAGTCGAAGTCTGGTGTGCGCAGCAACGAGGCGGGCGCCGATGGCCCCACCTTCACTGGTCGTAACCCGGACAATCACGCTGCAGTTTGCGGAGCAGGCCCGGCCACTCGGTGGCCCCGTCATAGTTGTAGTGAGGTGAGGCGTACATCTGTTGCTGGAACCGTTTGGCCTCGGCGTCGGAAATAAGATGCAGTTCACGGCCGGTCGACATCGCCTGGATCTGGATCTCGCATGCCTGGCGCAGAAAGAACGAGCGGAAGAACGCCTCACTCGCCACCCGACCGAACGAGTAGTGGCCGTGGTTGCGGCTGATCAGTAGGTTGTGCTCGGCGGCCAGACGCATGAAGTGTTGGCCGAACTCCTCGGTCTCGTCGAACTCGTAGTCGAGGTAGCCGAGCATGTGACCGAGGTAGACCGCCGGTTGGTTGACCCACAACAGCCCGCAGGCCAGCGATCCGACGGCGGCGATCGGGACCTCATGACCATGGATGAAGACGTTGATGTCCGGCCGGGCACCGAAGATCCACCGGCACAGGTTGACCGCACCGTCGTTGGTCCACCGCTTGTCGTCGTGCACCGGGGTGCCGTCGGGGCGAACGGTGACGAAACTCGACGCCGTCGCCTCCTCCCAGAACATGCCGTAGGGATGGGTGAGGTAGTGGTCCGGCTGATCCGGCACCCGGGCGCCGATCGCACCGTTGACCAGGTCGCTCATACCGTAGAGCGCAATGGCACGGTACAACGCCGCCAACTCGACTCGGGTCGCCCACTCGGCCGGCGAGTACCGACTCGGATCGGGGGCGTCCATGGCGCCGGCGGTCTTCTCGAGTTCGACGGGATCAAGAGTGTCGGTCATTGCAGCCATCTCCTCGGGACGTTTCATGTCGCGAAACGTTTCGTGATATGGTGGATCGTAGATGACGACCAGCATCAAAGGCAAGACATTGGAACGGCGCGACGTCATTGCCGTGGTCGAGCGCGCCTTCTTCGTGCTGCGCACCGTGGCCGGCGCAGGCGAGCCACTGGGCGTCCGGGAACTCGCCCGCCGTACCGATCTCTCCCCCGCCACGACGCTCCGCCTGGTCCGCACACTCGAATATCTCGGGATGGTGCAGCGCCATCCGGGCGGCGATGTCGTGCTGGGCCCCGGCGTCGACACGCTGACCGGAACCGGCCCGGGCGTGCCGACGGCCGACCAATTCCTCCCGCTGCTCACCCGTCTCGTCGAGTCGTTCTCCGAGGCGGCCACGGCCGCCATCGACGATGGCGACCACACGCTGTTCGTCGCCCACGTTGCGCCCGGCTCCGCCGTTCAGGTGGCCGACGTGACCGGCGACCGCTGGCCCGCCCACACCACCGCTTCCGGCATCGTGTTGATGGGTGCGTGGGAGCCCGCCCGCCTCGACGAGTACCTCGGCGGCGATCTGAGCTGGCCCGCACCAGGAACCATCACCGACCCGGAGACGCTGAGGCGACGGATCGACACCGCACGGCGCAACGGCTTCGCCTGGAGCGTCGAGGAGTTGGTGGCCGACGCCGCCGGGCTGGCTGTGCCGCTCGTCGACGCTCGGGACCGGGTCGTGGCCGCCGTCGGCCTGTACGCACC
>JBFHEP010000310.1:0-5150 GCA_041584095.1 Acidimicrobiales bacterium
CGAAGCCGATAGTGTTCGGCGCGGTGACCGCGACCCGACCAACGCCGCCGATGATCTCGTTCGTCGCCCCGTCGGGCACCGGCAAGACCACGCTCCTCGAATCGGTTATCGCCCGACTTACCGAACTCGGCTACCTGGTGGCTGCGGTGAAGCACGACGCACACCGGATCGAGCTCGACACCGAGGGTAAGGATTCGTGGCGGCTGCGGGCCGCCGGTGCGACCGACACCCTGCTGGTGGGGCGCAATCAGATCGCCTGGATGGGAGCAGTCGATGAGGGGCCGTCGCTCCATGCGCTGGTCGACCTGTTCTGCAAGTCGGCGGATCTGGTCGTGGTCGAGGGATTCCGCTCGGCCGGTCTCGACACCATCCAGGTCCGGCGCCCCGACTTCGACGATCCGAGCTGGACGCCTCCTGATCCGCAGCGGGTGATCGCAACGTTGCAACCGGGCGACACCGACGCCGCCGTCGAACTGCTTGTCGGTCGATACCTGAAGGGGTAGCGACCGTCCGCCGTACAAACGGCCGGGCGGCGCCCGCGACGATCTACCCGAGCGGGTGCGGCGTGCGGCGGAGCGGGTCGGTCATGCGGTGATGACCTGCTTGGCTTTGCCGGTCTCGGGATCTCGGGGGATCCGGTCGACCGCCGTGGCGACAACGGCCGTGTGGGGTGCACCAATGTTCGTCAGGGCGGTGCGCACGCTGTGCTCGATGTCGTGGAGGTCGATGTCGGCGGCGACCACGTCGATGTGGATCTCGTTGTCGTTGCGTCGTCGGATCTGGAACTCGCTGATGGCGGGGTTGCCGGCCAGCAACGAACGGATGGTGATGGGGTGAACGACCACCTCGCCGAGGTGAAGCTCGTCGTCGTTGCGGCCTTGGAGGGTGGCTCGTTGGTGTCCATGGTCAGGCGATGGGGCGGCCTGGGTCATCACATCGTCGATGCGATAGCGGATCAGGGGTTGGGTGGTGTTGAACAGATTGGTGACGAGGACGTGGTCTGCGGTCTGGCCGGTGGGTACGGGTCGGTCATTGCCGTCGACGTATTCGATGATGGCGAGGTCGGAGGCGAACTCGAAGGTGTCGGAGCCTGGGGCTGCAGTGCCCATGAGCCCTTCGCTGGTTCCGTAGGAATTGGTCGGTGGCACCCCGAGTCCCGTGGTGATCCGATCGATGTGATCGGTGGTGAGTTGTTCGCTGGTGACGGCGACGACCAGAGGGCTGATGTCGAGCTGCCCGCGTGATTGCGCGTCGGCGATGCGGGCAATGACCGTCGGGTAGCCGACGAGGATCAGGGGGCGGGCCTGCTGTACTCGCTCGATGATGTCGGGCAGAGGCAGAGTGGCGGGGGCGAAGGTGACGGCGGCCAGTCGTCCGGGCAGGAACAGCGACGACAGGCCCCTGGTGGCGTGGATGCACGACGGTGCCGCCACGATCGCCATCGGGGCGGGGCCTGGAGGGGGCCAGCCGATGGCCTGGGCAAGCCCAGCCAGCCCGGCCCGGATCACGGCGGCCATGTGCTGGGCTGCACCGTTGATGTCAGAAGCGAACACGCCCCGAATTCCCGAGCTTCCCCCGGTGGCCAGCACGACGTAGCGGTCCAGCAGGAGCGACGGTTCCTGGGTGACCGTGTCGAGATGGGCGTTCACGGTCTCGAGCGTGAGGCGTCGGTCGGTGACCACGTCGTCATAGGCGGCCATCATCTCGGGTTTGGTCATCGGCGGGAGCGACGGGAGATCGCTCAGCTCGAAACCGCTCGGGTCGAGGCCTCGGAGGCGGTGGCTGTGGAACGGTGAGTCGGCCACGGCGGTGCGAAGCAGGGCCCGCAGTCTCTTCGTCTGATGGGTGGTGAGCTGGTGCTGGTTCCATCGGAGCCGCTCGAAGTGGGTTGGGAGCGAGTCGAAGAACGCTGACCTGGTCTGGGCGATCAGCTCGGATGGTTCCGGTTCGGTTCTCGTCATGGTCATGGGATCGGTTCTCCTTCAACCGCGGCCAGGTGGCGGATCGCAAAGCCTCGGATCGTGGCCTCGATCAGTGACGGCACATCGATGTCGGGGTTTGCCATGAACTCGGCAACGACGCCGGTCCCGCTGGCGAGGCCGGCGATCGCCATCTCCTGGGTCGGGATCGGCGGTGCCTCGCCCCGGCGTCGGTAGACCTCGTCCATGAACGAGGCGATCGAGTCGACCGTGCGCCGGTGCAGCTCGCCATAGCGGGTGTTCACCTCTGGATGCCGCCACGCGTGGGCCCGGAACTCCAAGAGCGCGGCCTGCCACGCGACGGTGGCGACACTGGCCTTGATCGCCAGTCGAGCCAGCACCCCGACGTCCACCTGGTCATCCAGCTCTTCCAGCTGAGCAGCGGTGGCCTCGGCCCTACGTTCGATGTGGTCCTCCAGCACAGCCAGGAACAGATCGTCCTTGCTGGCAAACCGCGAGTAGACCGCACCCTTCGAGAAATCCGCGGCCTCGGCGATCTCGTCCAGCGAGGCACCGTGGTAGCCGTGCTGCTCGAACTGGTGGCGGGCGGCATCAAGCACAGCTCGTCGATTAGCCTCTGCCATCTCAGCCCTGGTCCGTCTTGCCATACCGATAGTATTCAAATACTGATGGTATCTGTCAAGGGGCAACTCTCGACGACTCGACTTCTCGGTCCCAAGACCATACGACGGTTGGTTTTGCTCAAACCCGCGGCCGAGGCGTCGATGATAGAAACATGGCCATCAAAGGCGAGTCGAACCGAGTTCCCCATTTTCGACAGAAGCTCGAGGAGAGTTTGGCCGACCCGGAGCCGATGTGTCTGGCCATGGTCCGAATCGAGACGGACGCGCTTGCGAGCGGGGACGACGGCCAGGTGGAGGTGTCGGATGCGGATATCGATCATCTGATGGCGGCCGTCCAGGCCCGCCTGAGTCACCTGCTCCGACGCTACGACCTCATGGCGCGGGTGGAAGACGACACGTTCATGTTGGTCGTCAAGACGCTGGCCGATACCAGGGTTCTCGACGCCCGGATGTATCAGCTCTACGACGCTCTGACCGAACCGTATCCGGTCGGGGGAGGAACGGTCTCCGTGCCGGTCACGTTGGGCGCGGCCGTTCGGCTGCCGGCCGAATCGGCGGCGGCACTCATGACGCGCACCGACAAGGCTCTTTCCACCGCCAGCGCCGCAGGTGGGAAAGCGCCCGTGCTGATCTAGCTGCGGCCGTCCAAAGGCTCGTCGGCCTACTCCCAGCGAAACTCCGGTTTGCGTTTCTCGGCGAACGCTGCGATCCCCTCCTGACCGTCGTGGGTCCCCATGGCTCGGATGATCGTCTCGGATTCCATCTCGCCGGCCTGCTCGAGGGGCGATTCGAAGCCCTGGTACACAACACGTTTCGCCATACCCATGGCCCACGGTCCACCCGCCAGCTGGGCGGCAAGCTCCGCAGTGGCCCTGTCGACCTCGGCGTCGTCGACCACCCGGTTGACCAGGCCCCAGGCTTCGGCCTCTGCGGCGTCGAGCACCCGATTGGTCAGGGTCAGATCAAGCATCCGCCGCAGACCGATGTGGCGGGCCAGAAAGTAGCTCGACGTGCCGTCCGGAGTCACGCCGGCTCGAGTGTAGGCCATGGTGAACTTGGCCTTCGACGACGACACCACCAGATCGAAGGCGCTCATCAGCGACAGACCGGCGCCGCCTGCGGCGCCGCGAACCCCGGCGACCACCGGCTTGGGGATCCGGTTCATCTTGTAGATCGCACCGTGGAAGTCGACCAGCATGTCGGAGGCCAGAGCGCCGACGTCACTTCCAGCAGCGGCAAAGGCCTTCAGGTCGCCGCCTGCGCAGAAGACCTTGCCCTCGGCGGTGATCGCCACGGCTCGGACATCGTCGTCCGATTCCACGGCCAGCATGACATCCCGCAGGTCGCGGGAGAACGCCGGCGTGACCGAGTTCGCCGCCTCCGGCCGGGTGAAACGCACGTGGGCCACGTGGTCGGTCACGGTGTAGGTCATGGTCGTCGGATTCACGTTGCTGTCCTCCCTGGACTCGTCGAATGGTCGATTGTCGTGGCGGCTCAGCTCGGATGGCCGGCCCAGTATTCATCGCGAAGGAGACCTTTGTAGAGCTTTCCGGTCAGCAACCGCGGCAGCTCGGGCCGGAAGTCGACAGAGCGGGGTGCCTTGAATTTGGCCAGGTGTCGACGGCTGTAATCCATCAGCTCGCGGGCCTTGTCGTCGTTGGCGTCGATCCCCTGTTCCAGCTGAACGATGGCCTTGACCTCCTCGCCCATATCGTCGTTGGGGACGCCGATTACGGCCACGTCGGCCACGTCGGGGTGCATGATCAGGCAGTCCTCAACCTCCTGGGGGTAGATATTGACCCCACCGGAGATGATCATGAAGGCCTTCCGGTCGGTGAGATAGAGGAAACCGTCGTCATCGAGGTAGCCGACATCGCCCAGCGTCGACCAGGTCGGATGGTCGGGATGGGTCGCACCACGAGTCTTCTCGGGATCGTTGTGGTACTCGAACGTCACCGCGTCGCGCTCGAAGTAGATCGTACCCTGCTCCCCCGGCGGCAGCTCGGTCCCGTTCGCATCACAGATACGGACCGTGCCGAGGATCGATCGACCGACCGTGCCCGGGTGGTCGAGCCAGTCCTGCGGCCCGCAGTAGACGAAGCCGTTGACCTCGGTGCCGGCGTAGTACTCGTGGATGATCGGACCGAACAAATCGAACATCCGCTTCTTGATCTCGATCGGACAGGGAGCGGCGGCGTGGATCGCCACCTGGTGACTCGAGCCGTCGTGGGCCGCCAACGTCTCAGGGTCGGCTTTGAGAATCCGCCCGAACATCGTGGGCACCCACTGCGAGTGGGTTACCGAGTACTCGTCGATCAGCCGGAGTGCGTGTTCTGCGTCGAATCGCTCCATCACCACGCAGGTCCCGCCGAGACACTGAACGCCCGTGGTGAAGCCGAGTGGCGCAGCATGGTAGAGAGGCGCCGGCGACAGATAGATCGTGTCGGCGGTGAAGCCGAACAGCCCGGCCAGGAGATGCATCGTCGTGGGAGCCGACGCCGGATCGTCGATGGCCAACCCGCTGAGGCTTCGTTTGATGCCCTTCGGCCGTCCGGTCGTTCCCGAACTGTAGAGCATCGCCTCGCCC
>JBFHEP010000311.1:0-5011 GCA_041584095.1 Acidimicrobiales bacterium
TCCTCGACCAACACGACTGGGAAACCCGGGACAAGCTCGCCGCCGCGATCTTCGAATGGATCGAAGCCTGGTACAACCCCTATCGTCGCCACAGCTACAACAACGGCCTCAGCCCCATTGACTACGAGACCGCACACGCAGCATGATTCACCCCACACCAACCCCGTCCGTCAAACCGGGGGACCTCCAGTCCGTTCTGTGCGTTCATTCTGTGCGGCGTGAGCCCCGAAACCGGGGTCTGGGGCGCACAGCTCGTTCTGTGCGTCCGTTCTGTGCGGCGTGAGCCCCGAAACCGGGGTCTGGGGCGCACAGCTGCGGCCGGAGTGGATCTTGTGATCGAATTCACTCGTCAGCGCTCTGTCCACGATCTCGGGCGAGGAGTACGATTGGCATCAGGTGGGTCGATCTCCGGCCGCCGGGGCATCGTCGAATCCAGCGGAAGCTCTTCCGGCGACGAGTGCACACAATCCTGTACCCACCGAAGTGGTGGGGACAACCAAAGAAACCGACCTTGTACATCTACCCGTTTTCCGAGCTGGTGCAGGTCACACCTGTACTGTTCATCGCCGTCATCCCGTGGCTTCTGGTCGCAATCACATTGTTCGACGCCGTGCGCCACACGGGTTCGGAGTGGGACCAGACCGACCAGGACCAGCTGCTCTGGACGATCGTGATCCTCTCCGGTGGCTTCATTCCCGTCATCGGTCCATTGGCCTACCTCCTGGTGGCCCGGCCCCGCCTGCGGGCCGTCACCCGCCGAAGGTCCATGAACGCGAGGTCCAACGAACACCCGACCGTCGGAACCGACATCCGGTAATCGAGCCGTCCGGTTCGCATAATGGGGAGAGAATCGGATACGCCGACCAAGGTCGGCGTATCCGCCGCGACCATCGGCGCCCTAGGCGTTGTTTTCGGTGACATCGGCACGAGCCCGCTGTATGCGCTGCGCGAATCGCTCGCCGGCGAAGGCGGAGCAGCACGAGTTCCGATCCAGTCGAGCAACGTGCTCGGCGTGCTGTCGCTCGTGTTCTGGGCCCTGGTGCTCGTCATCACCGTCAAGTACGTCCTGATCGTCATGCGAGCCGACAACGACGGTGAGGGCGGCATCCTGGCCCTGGCCGCGCTCGTCCGGGGACAGGGCCGACACGACCGTGAGCTGATCATGCTCGGGCTCTTCGGAACTGCGCTGCTCTACGGCGACGGGATGATAACCCCGGCCATCTCGGTTCTGGCCGCGGTCGAGGGTCTCGAAGTCGTCTCGCCGAGGTTCAGTTCCGCCGTGGCACCGCTGGCGATTGCCATCCTCGTGGCCCTGTTCATGATCCAGCACCGGGGAACGGAGACCATCGGTCGCTTTTTCGGTCCGATCATGGCCTTGTGGTTCGGCGTGCTGGCCGCCCTCGGTCTCATCGCCATGGCCTCCAACCCGTCAGTGCTCCGATCATTGAACCCCTACTATGCGGCGAGCTTCATCGTCACGAACGGTGCGACGGGATTCCTCATCTTGGGTTCGGTGTTCCTCGTCGTGACCGGTGGCGAGGCCCTCTACGCGGACATGGGCCACTTCGGAGTCGGACCGATCCGGTTCGGATGGTTCGCCGTGGTGCTTCCGAGCCTCATGCTCAACTACTTGGGCCAGGGGGCGCTGCTGCTCGACCGACCCGACGCCATCGAGAACCCGTTCTACCTGCTCGCACCGACATGGGCCCACATTCCACTGACCATCCTGGCCACGGCTGCCACCATCATCGCCTCGCAAGCTCTGATAACCGGGGCATTCTCGCTCACGGTTCAAGCCATCAACCTCGACTACCTGCCCCGGCTCCACACGAGGCAGACCTCGATTCACAACGTCGGCCACGTCTACGTGCCCTCGATCAACTGGATGCTACTGGTGGCCTGCATCGTGCTCGTGGTGACATTTCGATCATCGAGTGCACTCGCCGCCGCCTACGGGGTGGCCGTCACCCTCACGATGGTCATCACCACCATCCTCGTCTTCGTCGTCGCAAGACATCGCTGGAGCTGGGGACTCGGGCGCAGCATCACCGTCTTCACGCCCCTTCTCGCCGTCGACCTCGCCTTCGCCGTGGCCAACGGGGCGAAGATCCCGAGCGGCGGCTGGGTGCCGCTGGCCATCGGAGTCATCGGCTTCGTGATCTTCACGACGTGGCGAACCGGGCGATCACTGGTCGGACAGCGCATCGAGCGCCGGGCCGTGTCGGTAGCCGACTTCGTCGCCGGTCTGGACGACGACCCGGCGATCCGCCACCCCGGCACCGGCGTGTACCTCCACCGCGAGCCCGGCGTCATACCTCCGGCACTGCTGGCAAATCTCCGGCACAATTCCGCTCTCCACGAATCGGTGGTGTTGCTTTCGCTGACAACCGACCGCCAGGCCCGGGTCCCCAAAGCCCGTCGGGCCAGACTCGTCCACCACGATTTGGGCTTCGCGGAACTCGAATTGCACTACGGCTTCTTCGACCGGCCCGACCTCAGCGCCGATCTCAACGAACTGCTGCTCGACGGACTCACGTTCGACGTGGACCACACCTCGTACTTTCTCGGACGGGAGCGGATCGAGGTCACCGAGGAGCCCGGCATGGCGATGTGGCGGGAGCGGCTCTTCGCCTTCCTGCACCGGAACGCCGGAGATCCGTCATCCCATTTCGGCCTGCCGTCCGGGCACAGTATCGACATCGGGACTCACGTCGATCTCTGATCGTCGCCGCCCGGACGACAGGCTCAGCACCGCCAGGGCCGACAGCAGCACGCACACGCCCCACACCGGCTGGTAGCTGCCCCAGCGGTCGACGGCCCACCCGGCGACCGGCGAACCGACGCTGAGGCCACCGAGGAACCCCAACATCACGACACCTGAGGCCCGTCCGGCCAGTTGTCTGGGCACCACCATGATGATGGCCAGCATGGCCACGGCGTTCCAGGCTCCGATACCGACGGCGTTGAGCGCCGTCGCCGGCCACAGGATCCATGAGCCGAGCACCGGCGTGGCCACCAGCACCAGCCCGTACACACCGCCGATGGCGGCCAGGATTCGCAGCAGCCGGGGCGGCGACACGGCAGCCTCGGCGACCCTCCCGGCGACGATGCGGGCCACGATTCCCAGCAAGCCGGTTACAGCCACCAGGAACCCGGCGGTACGGGTCGTCATCCCGACCGCCTCCTCCGCCCACAGCGGGAAGAACCGGCCGATGGTGCCGCCCACGGTGCCGCTGAGCAGCGCATAACCGGCCAACCGCCAGATCCAGGGGTCCATGGCGGTGACCGCGCCGACGGTGCCCGGCGGCTCTTCGCCCGCCGATCCCGCGGGATCGGCGCTCGTCGCAACGCCCGGGGCAGGCGGTGTGGCGGTGGACGGCCGACGGGGAAGCAGTACGGCGGTGAGGACGGCAAGGAGGGCGAACACCGCGGCGTACGCCCAGCTCGCACCTCGCCATCCGAACCAGACCGCCAGCGTCGGCAGGGTGAGCCCCGAGAGGAAGACACCGAACTGGACCCCCGACTGCTTGACCCCCGTTATCGTCCCCTGCCCGCCGGAAGCCACCCGTTCGGCGATGAGCGCATTGGTCGCCGGATTGCCCCAGCCTTGCGGAACCCCACTGACCAGGGCCGAGGCGGCGAGGGCCATCGCACCACCCGACAGGGCCATCATCGACATCCCGACGGCGCTGATCAACATGCCACTCACCGCCGCCGCCCACGGCCCGATGCGATCGGTCAACCGGCCAGACAGCGGTGCCGTGAGCGCGCCGGTCATCGTGTTGACCGAGCCGATCAGCCCGAGTTCGGCTCTACTCAGACCGAGATCGGTGATCAGCTCGATGGCCAGCACCGAAAGGGCGAAGATCTGGAACGACGTGGCGGTCATGGTCGCCACCAGTACAGCCACCAGCGTCGAACGACGGTCGAACAACGGCGGTCCGGACCTAGCCCGACGTCGTGTCCGGCGAAGTGATCTCGCCGGTCACCGCGGCGACGGTTTCGATCGGCGGCTCGTCGTCGGTGTCGAAACGTCGCCACACATCGTGTCCCCGGGCGTCCTCTCGACGGCTGCGGCCGGCGAACCAGGCGGTCCCGAACCCGAGTTTCCGTGCAGCGTCGAGCGTGTCGAGGTCGTCGTCGACGATCAGAATGTTCGCCGGAGGCTCGCTGGTCACGCGGCGCAACACCTCGAAGATCGGCGCGCCGGGCTTGCGAACACCGACCGAACCGCTCACCACCCATGGATCGATCAGGCCCTCGAGGCTGTGGCTGGCACGCAGCTTCGTGGCCCACTCGGCGGCGTCATTGGTGATGCAGGCCGCCCGCACCCCTTCAGACCGGAGCTTGCGAAGGTACTTGACAACACCAGGCGAGAGCTGGTGCATCGACAGGTACGCAGCGTTGAGCTCCAGCGGATTACCCTCGACGCCGATCAACGGCCAGAACTGGGCCGATGTCATTCGTCCCAGACTCATCAGCCGGGCCTTGGCCGCAATTTCGTCGGACGGAACCTCCGAGCCTCGTTGACGAGCGAAGGGAACGAGGAGTTCGGCGATGTCGTTGCCCTCCCGGTACAGCACTCCCATACCGTCGAGGGCAACCACGTTGTAGCGTCGCTCGGCGGGCTCGGACGCTTCCTGGTCGGTGGGCTGCACAGCCGATCGACGTTGAGCCGTCTTGGCGGCCTGCGCCTTGCGCTGCTCGGCTGGACCGCGACCGCGCGCATCGGCGGGCCGTGGTCGTTTCGGCTCTTTGGGGCGGCGCCACGAGCCGACCAGCCGCAGCAGGCGGGCAAAGATCAACAGACCGGCCAGCACCGCCGCCAGCACCGCCACCCCACGCAGAACCTGAGCAGTGATGGCCCGCCTCGTGCTGGTGATCAGGACATCGGTGCGGCCGCTGGCCGACAGCGATGTCTCCCAGCGGAGCGTGGCATCGGTCTGCGTCGACTCCTGCTGCAGGCCGTTGGACTG
The DNA here is from genome assembly GCA_041584095.1 of Acidimicrobiales bacterium. GTDB lineage: Bacteria > Actinomycetota > Acidimicrobiia > Acidimicrobiales > SZUA-35 > JAHELU01. The sequence continues at coordinate 4,977 of JBFHEP010000311.1, forward strand.
ATCCTCCTGCAGTTCGCCCGGTAGCGTGACAGCCA
>JBFHEP010000312.1:0-5003 GCA_041584095.1 Acidimicrobiales bacterium
GCATGTAGGCCAGACGCCGTTCGGCCCCCAACAGGTCGTCGTCCCTGCGGAGACGTTTCGCAGGCTTCGCGTCGGCGACCTCGATCTCCGGTACCGACTCCTCTTCTATGGTTTGCAACTTGTCCCCCTTGATCGATCGTCAACACCTTACAGGATGGCAGGCGCCGATTTCAGATCCAGCCCCAGCATTGCGCATCCGGCCTGACATGACAAGCGGACCCGAGGACAGTACGCCTCGGGCCCGCTCGTGACTCTGATTACCTGTTCGGTCGGCTCGGTTCGAGCCGACCGTTATGAGGCGATCTCGAGACCCGTGATGTCAGCAATGTCGAGTTCGAGCTCCTCGACGGCTGTCTGGGCGTCGGTCTCACCGGTGAGCACACCGTGGACGGCGTTGAAGAACGCAACCGAGGTCTGGTTGTAGTTCGGCGCGGTGATCGTCGAAGGACGGGCCACCGCATTGGTGAACACATCGAACAGATCGGCGAAGAACGGCGTGTTGGCCAGGATCTCCTCGTCGCTGTACAAAGACTCGATGGTCGGCAGCAGCGAGTCGTTCAGTGCGTTGATCTTCTGACCCTCCTCGGAGGTGAGGAACAGCGCGAACCGTGCCGCCTCCTCGGGGTGGGCCGAATACTTCGACACGGCGATCTGCCATCCGCCGAGGGTGGCGGCGGGGCTGCCGTCCGGACCTGCCGGAAGCGGTCCGATGCCGAACTTGTCAACGACCTGGGAGTCGTCTTCCACGCTCTGGCTGCGGCTGTAGGCGTACGGCCAGTTGCGCATGAAGGCGGCGTTGCCGGCGTGCCAGATGGCACGGGCCTCTTCCTCCTGGAAGGCGGTCACGCCCTCCGGGCTGATGTTGCCGACCCAGCCGGCGGCCGTCTCGAGAGCCTCGACAGCCTGCGGGTTGTTGATCGTGATTTCGCCCTCGGGGCTGACGATCTCACCGCCGCCGTAGGACTTGATCCACTCCAGGGCGTCGCAGGTGAGGCCCTCATAGGCGTTGCCCTGCCACACGAAACCGGTGAAGTCCTGGTTGCCTTCGCCCTGCTCGCCGTCCTGGATGGTCTGAGCCATTTCCTCGAGCTCGGTCCAGGTGGCCGGTGGGCCGTCGTATCCGTACTTCTCCAACAGATCGGTGCGGTAGTAGAGCAGACCGGCGTCGGTGTAGAACGGGATACCGACCAGACGGCCGTCCCGCGTGTTGTTCTCCACGATGGCCGGGAAGTGGGCGTCGACGACGTCTTGGGCGCCGTACTCGTACATGTCGATCAGATGCTCGGCGAGGTCGCCGGGCCAGATGACGTCGATGTTCAGAACGTCGATCTCATCGGACTGGGCCTCGAACGTCTGCAGGTAGGTACCGAGAAGATCGGTGGCCGACTCCGGGCCCTGGATGATCTCGACGTCGATGTCGGGGTTCTGCTCCTCGAAGGTCGACTCGAGCTCGGTGGCGCTGTCGGAGGCGGAACCACCGAAGATCCAGCGGACGACGGTCTTGTCGCCGCTCTCATCCATCGCGCCTTCATCACCTTCGGCGGTCGTCTCGTCGGTGGACTCGTCGGCCGTCTCGTCGGTGGACTCGTCGGCCGTCTCGTCGGTGGTTGTCTCGGCCTCATCATCCGACCCACCGCAACTGGCGGCTATCAGCCCCAGCACAAGTAGTAATGCCAGCAGTTTCTTCATTATGAACATTCTCCCTTTGATTCGGACCTCTCGGCAGCACACCGTGGAGCGACCATTCCGAGTGAGTCTAACCGGCGTCTTCCGGAACGGCGGACGCGCGAGCCACAGTTTCCCCTGCATTTCGACCGTACCAGCACTCCTGGAGGCAGGTCCGTCGTCCGTTCGTCGCTGGTCTGTAACCTGAGCATCACTTCTTCAAGCTGCTGCAACACCAGGGGGTCGGACGTGAATGGGGATCATCGGCACGAGGTCGCATCGAGGCACAGACTCGACCTCCTGCGGTCGGTGCTCGGCGACCGAAACGGCGAGGTCGCAGCTGCCGCAGTGGAGGAGGTGCTCCAGCGTCGTCGACACGAACCGTCGAAGCTCGACGCGTCCGATCCGGGCCGCTTTGGCGAGTGGTCGCATCACGACATCTGGTTGATCACCTACGCCGACCAGTTCCAGGCCACCGGCGAAACGCCGCTGGCCACGCTCAACCGCATCCTCGACGAGGAACTCGACCATGTGGTGAACGGCGTGCACATCCTGCCCTTCCACCCGTGGAGCAGTGACGATGGTTTCTCCGTGATCGACTACGACCGTGTCGACGATCGCTACGGCGACTGGGATGACGTCGAGGCCATCGGTCGGGCCCACCGGCTGATGGTCGACGCTGTCCTCAACCACGTCTCGGCCGACAGCGACTGGTTCCAGCGATTCCTCGCCGACGAGGCGCCGTTCAACCGGTTCTTCCCCCACCTCGAACCCGGCACCGACGTGAGCACCGTCGTGCGGCCTCGCACCCACCCGCTCCTGACCCGTTACGAAACCGCCGCCGGTGATCGCTGGGTGTGGACGACGTTCTCCGCCGATCAGGTCGACCTCGACTACCGCAACCCGGAGGTCATCGTGCGGATTCTGGAGGTCCTGCTCAACTACGTCGAGCGGGGCGGCTCGGCAATCCGGCTCGACGCCGTCGGTTTTCTGTGGAAGGACCCGGAGCGGTCCTCCATCCATCTACCCGAAACACACGCGATCATTCAGCTCTATCGGTCGTGCCTCGACGAGGTGGCGCCGGGCACCGTCCTCATCAGCGAGACCAATGTTCCCCACGCCGAGAACATCTCGTATCTGAACGTGGATCCACCCGAGGTGCACGCCGTCTACCAGTTCGCGCTGCCGCCGCTGGCCGCCCACGCCGCGCTGACCGGCGACACGACCGCCTTGGCATCGTGGGCTGACGGGATCGACGAGGTCGTCGGGCCTCAGCGATCGTTTCTCAACTTCCTGGCCAGCCACGACGGGATCGGGCTGCGACCTGTCGAGGCTATCCTCGACACCTCCGCCGTGGCGCTGCTCGTCGAAGCGACCGAGGCCGCCGGAGGCCGGATCTCGTACCGCTCGACGGCCGGCGGTGGTCATCAGCCATACGAGCTCAACACGACCTGGTTCGACCTCCTGTCGCACGGCGTGAGCGAGGAGACGGCGATCGCCCGCCACCTGGCCACCCACGCTGCGCTCCTGGCGCTGCCAGGGATCGCGGCCATCTATGTGCATTCGCTGTTCGGCTCTTCGAACGATCAGGAGGGCTTCGACGCCACCGGCCACAACCGTTCGCTGAACCGGGCTCGGTTCCGCGACGCCGACGGGTTCTTTGCAGCCATTGCCTCCGCCGACGGCGGCCACGGTGACGGGGCGTTCGGTCGGGCGGCACGGGTTCTCGACGGTCTCGCCGCCATGGTGGCCGAGCGCCGACGGCGTCCCGCCTTCCACCCCGAGGGCCGTTGCCGGGCCTGGACGACCACCGGATGCGAGCTGATCATCGAGCGAGAGCACAGCGGTCACCTGGGTGGCTGCGTCATCAACTTCTCCGACCGTCGCGTCGAGTTGACCGGGCCGGTCGGCGGGGTGAGCGTGCTCGACCCGTACGCCGTCCACTGGTACGGCGACGCCTCCTGAGCTGGAATTGAAAGCACCGCAAACGGGTTACCGATCCATGGCGACGCCGACGAACGACGTTCTTCGACGGCCCCGGCGGCCGAAAAGCCCCGCCGGCGCGTTCGTCATCGCCGCCGTTGTCGGCTTGGGTCTGGGGGCTGTCGCATATGTGGTGGCCAACGGCAGCAGCGAGTCGAGCACCTCGATCGGCAACGCCGCGGCCGACCAGACGACGCTTCCCGTCGTCGAACACGCGGAACCGGTCGAGGGATCGGTTCCCGAGGGACGCAGCCCCGACGTTCCCGATCTGCCGTTTCCCGACAACCCGGATCCGAGCCTGTGCGGCATTCCACTTCCGTGGAATGGTCAGGAGCAGGCCTGGCTCAGCGGTGTGTACGACGGCGAGCTTCTCCAACCCGAGGTGCTACTCTACAACAGCCATCTCCGGCTCGACATCACCGCATCGGCACCTCACGGCACGGAAGTCAAGGTGCTCCTGCATCAGGCCAATCCGGTGCTCGACTACTACCTCGTCGATCTGCCGGATCAGCCGCCGGCGTGGATTCCGGAGCCTTTCCTCTCCTTCGAGCCGGTCGAGTCCACGTAGGGGCCTCGGCAGCCTGCGCCCTGTCCGATACGGCCTCACGATGAGGCTCTTGGCCGAAGAGCCATGTGATGCGATGAGGCTCTTGGCCGAAGAGCCATGTGATGCGATGAGGCTCTTGGCCGAAGAGCCATGTGATCGCTAGCATTCCTCGAATGCCGGAGCACGAGCAGACCCAGTCGGATGTCCCCTGGTGGCGGCGAGCCGTCGTCTACCAGATCTATCCCCGATCGTTCGCCGACGGAAACGGCGACGGCACCGGCGACATCGCCGGTATCCGATCGAAGCTCGGCCACCTGCGGGATCTGGGCGTCGACGCCGTCTGGTTCAACCCGTGGTATGTCTCCCCGCTGGCCGACGGCGGCTACGATGTGGCCGACTACCGACGGATCGACCCCCGGTTCGGCACGGTCGAGGAAGCCACCGAACTCATCGCAGAAGCCCACGAGCAGGGCATCAAGGTGATCGTCGACATCGTGCCCAACCACACCTCCGATCAGCACGCCTGGTTTGTCGAGGCCGTCAACGCCGAACCCGGCGACCCGGCCCGCGATCGCTATCACATCCTCCCCGGTCGCGGTGACGACGGCAGCGAGCCACCCAACAACTGGCTGAGCGTCTTCGGCGGGCCGGCGTGGCACCGGCTCGACGACGGCGAGTGGTACCTGCACCTGTTCGCTCCCGAGCAGCCGGATCTGAACTGGCAGAACCCCGATGTCCTCGAAGAGTACGAGGCCGTGATCCGATTCTGGCTGGATCGCGGTGTCGACGGCTTTCGGGTGGATGTCGC
>JBFHEP010000313.1:0-4961 GCA_041584095.1 Acidimicrobiales bacterium
ACCCGGCCCTTGACCATTGACGGTTCCAGACACTCACAGACCGGTGGTGTTGTCAAGCGCTTGAAGGTCGGCTCACTCATCACCGTCTCGCCCGGATCGCCCCACTGCTGCAGTCGCTGGGTCAGGTTGACGGTGTCGCCGACCACCGAGTACTCCAGGCGTTCCTCCGAGCCGAGTAGGGCGGCGGCCACCGGTCCGGTTGACACCCCGATGCCGAGGCCGAACGGCTCCAGGCCGTTACCGCTCCATTCGACGTTGACCTTGTCCTGCGCCTCATGCATGGCGGAAGCGGCGGCCACGGCCAAGGTCGCATGGTCCGGCACCGGCGTTGGCGCGCCGAACACGGCCATCACGGCGTCGCCGACGAACTGCATCACCGTGCCACCATGATCCATGATGGCACGATTCATTTCGGCCCGGTGTCGGCTGAGCTGCCCGGCCAAGGTCGTGGGATCGACACGTTCGGCGATCCCTGAATAACCCCGGATGTCCGACATCAGGACGGTGACCTCGAGCTCCTCGGTCTCACCGATCCGGCGCCCCTCGCGTCGCAGCTTCTCGGCCACGCCGCCGGGTAGCAGGCGCGACAACTCCTCACCCTGCTCCTCGCGTTCGGCGATGGCCCGCTGCAGGGTCCGCAGGCGATCCAGTGCCGAGTGATTGCCCCCGCTCAATCCCTCGGCCAGGTTGACGAACAGCGCCTCGATTCGGTGGTCGACGTCGGCCGGGGTGGTCTTCAACGCCACGGCGATGGCCTTGATGGGTTTACCCTCGGCCACCATGTCGAGCAGCTCCTCCTCGCCGGTGTCGAGCAGGCCATCGGAGGTCATCGGTCTGGTCAGCGCCTCGACGATGCGGGGATCGAGCATCGAACCGCCGGTGGCCACCTCCCGAACCGCCCGGACCAGCTGGTCGCCCTCGGCCACCCGGTCCTTCAGGAGATAGGCGTAGCCGGCGGCACCATCGGACAGCAGCGAGACGGCGTATTCCGGATCGTCGTATTGGGACAGGATCACCACGCCGGTGCCGGGGTGCCGTTTGCGGACGAGCTTGGCCGCCTCGATTCCCTCGCGCTTGAAGCCGGGCGGCATACGAATGTCGGTGACGATGACTTGCGGCTCGGTCCGCTCAGCCCCGGCCACCAGCTCGTCGTAGTCCTGGCCGACGCCGACGACCACCAGATCGTCGGACAGCTCCATCAGCGCCTTGACGCCCTCGCGCACCAGGAGGTTGTCGTCGGCCAGGAATACCGAGATCTCCATGGCCGAATGGTGCCACGGACGACGAGCCCCGGAAAGGGTGTGTACCGGCCGGGTCGGGGTGCGGAAATCCACACGGGGAACGGGCGGGCTCCACCATCGACCCCCCGCCCGCGCCCCTGCAGGATCGAGAGTGAGCGACAGGCAACGGAGCCCGTCGACACGATCCGGCCGGTATGGAACCGGTCGAGAGGAAAAGGATCCGAACCATGAGTAAGGCATCGAAGAAGCTATTGATCATCGGAGTGGTTGCCATTGCCACGCTGCTGCTGTCAGGAGGAACCGCGGCCGCCGAGGAGCACGAGGAGGTCCCACTCCATCCTCACGCGCTCGTTGTCGGCCTCGGAGGAGACGAAGTGTCCGGCTTCACCGTGGTCAACTGCGTCGACTTGGCCGCCAACAAGGCACTTCGGCTCAATGCCCACCACAACCACATTCACACCGGTGCGGCCGGAGAGGCTCTCAACAGCCACACCACCAACTTCGCCGTGCCATTGGCGCCGCTGACGCCGTGGGCCAACTGCAACGAGTTGCTGGAGGCATTCGGTGTGACGATCGTACGCGGCAACAGCAACCGGTAGGAGGCGGGTCATGGACGAGGAATTCCGCCAACCGACAACCGCCACAACCGGGGTCCGGCGAATCGAAGCAGTGGTGACGTCGGTCAGCTGGATCCCGTCCGAAGCCATCAGGGGGCTGTCAAGAGTTCCGATGGACATCGGTATCGGCCACTACGATTCGGCCCCGCCCGAGCGGGTCGACGACGACGTCCTCGATCAATTGCATGCCGATGACCGGTTGCGGGCGGCCAACCGGTTGGCGGCCTGGATCGACGTCGACGGCGACCAGATCGTCGCCGCCGCGTACTGTGGCCGGGCGGTGATCGGCTCGACCACCGGGCGGATCGGGCGGGCCAGTTTCACGTTTCCCGGTGTCGGCTACCCGGTGCTGCAGCACGAACCGGAGATCGACGGGTCGACCGCCCGGTTCGTGCAATCGGTCGGCGCCCGGACCGGCGCCCCGTTCCCTCATCGCATCGACCGCCCGCCGTACCTGCGGCTCATCGCCCCGACCACGTGGACGACACTGGCCCTGGAGATCGATGCCGACGGTACGTCGCGCTTGGACGTCGTCGGGGCTGCCGCCTTTCCCCGGCACTGGATCTACGACCACAACGGCGAGCTGGCGGCCAAGAACGGTTTCGCCGACTGGGCCGGCTGGGTCAGGACCCACGAGCACGAGCGGTCGCCGTGGCATGGGGTTGAGCGGCCGATCCTCGTGGCCGCCGCGGAGCCGCCGATCGAAGGCGCATTGTCCGGTCGGGTCATGGCCTCGAACCCGGATATACGGGACCTGCCGGAGTCGAGCCTCCTCACCGCTCAAGGTGAACCCGGTGACGAGCTGTACCTGGTGCTCGACGGGATCTTCTCGGTCGAGGTCGACGGCGAGGTGGTGGCCGAGATCGGGCCCGGGGCCATCGTCGGCGAACGGGCGGTCCTGGAGGGAGGGACCAGGACCTCGACCGTCGCCGCCCTGACGCCGGCCCGGGTGGCGGCGGTGGCGGTCGACGCACTCGACACCGCCGAATTGGCCGAGGTGGCGGCCGGACACCGGCGAGAAGAACGCGGAGGCCGCTGAGTGGAGATCACGATCCTCGGCTGCCGGGGGTCGACCCCGGCCACCGGGGCGGACTTCGACCGCTACGGCGGTGACACCAGTGCGGTGGCGGTGGCCCGCAACGGTGAGGCCCCCACGCTCGTTCTCGACGCCGGAACCGGCCTGCACCGCCTGGCGGGTCTGCTCGGCGGGCAACCCTTTCGGGGGTCGATCCTGCTGAGCCACCTGCACTGGGATCACACCCACGGCCTCCCGTTCGCACCGGCCGTCGACAACGAGGACGCGTGCGTCGATCTCTACCTCCCGGCTCAGGGCCAGGAGCCGCTGGAGTTGCTCTCCAGAGCCATTGGGCCGCCGCACTTCCCGATCGCGCCCGATGGCCTCCGGGGTCGGTGGCGTTTCCATACGCTGGAACCCGGGATGTACCGAATCGCCGGGTTCGAGGTGCTGGCTGCCGACGTGGTCCACAAAGGCGGTCGGACGTTCGGATACCGGGTTTCCGATGGAGCTGCGAGCGTCGCCTATATCCCGGACTACTGGCAGCGCGCCGGCGGGTCCGAGCCCGCTGAGCTGGTTGGCGGCGTCGACCTTTTGCTGCACGACGCCCAACACCTCGATACCGAACTGGGCGCCAAGGGCTTCCTCGGGCACTCGTCGGTGGAGTATGCCGTTGCGCTCGCCGTCCGAAACCAGGTCGGGCGGCTGGGGCTGTTCCACCACGATCCTGCCCGCACCGACGCGGAGATCGACGCCATCGTGGCCTCGGTCGGCGACCGGGGCGTCGACGTCTCCGCCGCCGCCGCCGGGTCCTGCTACCGCCTCTGATCCCGCCAATCAAGCGTTCTGTGCCCAAAACCTCCTGAAAACCGGCAAAACTGGGCACAGAAGGACGGTGGTTGGGGTGGACCCACGCCGATCCTGGATGTCACACCCCTTCTCTAAGGTCGAGTGACATGATCTTCGCCGTTGTCTCGATCGGAATCATCGCTGTGGTGCTGGGCGTCGCCGTCGGCTGGTTGCTGGCCTCCCGGGCGGCGGAACACACCGTTTCCCAGATGTCGGCGGAGGCGGTCGACGCGCTTCGCCGGCACCAGGATCAGAGCCTCCACGCAACGGTGGAGACCGTGATCTCGATGGCCTCGTCGAAGCTGGGCGATCAGCTCGAGGCGGGCCGAATGGTGCTCGACCGGGAGCATCAGGCCGTGGCCACCGAAGTCTCCAACGTGCAGACCGAGCTGCGGCGGATGAGCGACCTCGTCGCCGGGCTCCAGAAGGAGCGGGCCGAACAGAACGGCCAGCTCACCACCGGCCTGGAACGGGCGTTCCAGGCCACGGCGGCGTTGACCGACACCACCCGAACCCTGCAGCAGGCGCTGGCGTCGCCCCAGGCCAGGGGCCAGTGGGGCGAGCGGATGGCCGAAGACGTCCTGCGGGCCGCCGGATTCCTGGAGGGCACCAGCTACCGCAAGCAGGTCAAGCTGGCAGGCGGTGGCGTTCCCGACTACACGTTTCCGTTGCCAACCGGCCACGTCGTGCACATGGACGTCAAGTTCCCCATCGACAACTACCTGCGATGGCTCGACACCGACGATCAGCAGTCACGTACCCACCTGAGCAAGGCGTTTCAGCGTGACGTGCGCATGCGGATCAAGGAACTCACGGATCGGGCCTACATCGATCCGGAGACCACGGTCGACTACCTGCTGTTGTTCGTGCCCAACGAAAGCGTCTACGGGTTCGTGCACGAGCACGATCCCGACTTGATCGATTTCGCCCTGGCCCAGCGGGTGGTCCTCTGTTCGCCGACCACGCTGTTCGCCGTGCTGGCCGTGATCCGCCAGGCGATCGACAACTTCCGGGTCGACCAGCGCAGCCACGAGATCCTCGCCGCTCTGGGCGCTCTGCGCGAGCAGTTCGACCGGTGGGAGGAGCCGATGGACAAGATGCGGCGGGGCCTGGCCTCGGCCCAGCGGGCGTTCGACGACCTGGCCGGGCCCAGGGCCCGCCAGTTCGAACGCCAGCTCGACAAACTGGAGTCGTTTCGCGACGACGACGAAGCGCTCGGACCGGGAAGCCAACGGTTGC
>JBFHEP010000314.1:0-4957 GCA_041584095.1 Acidimicrobiales bacterium
CGAAGAAGAGCACGAAGAAGGCGTCGGCGAAGAAGAGCCCGGCGAAGAAGAGCACGAAGGAGGCGACCAAAAAGGGATAGTGCTTGCCGCAAACCACCTCGCATCTCAGCACCGCAGCCCGGGAGGTCAACGATCAAACGCCGTTTGGATGCCGAGATGGTTCGTCGTGGCATGGTCCCCAGTCGTGAGGCCGCTCGGCGTCTGATCGTGGATCGTCAGGTGCTCGTCGGCGGTTCGTTTGCCGACAAGCCGGCCCGAATGGTGGCGACCGATCAGGCCATCACGCTCGCCGCTCCACCTCCGCCCTTCGTGAGCAGGGCCGGCCAGAAGCTGGCCGGAGCGCTCGATGCGTTCTCCGTCGACCCGAGCGGCATGTTCTGTCTCGACGCCGGTTCCTCGACCGGTGGGTTCACCGACTGCCTGCTTCAGCGAGGCGCCAAGCGGGTCGTGGCCGTCGACGTCGGGACCAACCAGTTGCACGAGCGGCTCCGTGCCGACAGGAGGGTCGATGTGAGAGAGCAGACCGACATCCGATCGCTGTCGGCTTCCGACTTCGAACAGCCCTTCGATCTTGTGGTTGGTGACGTATCGTTCATCTCGCTGCACCTCATCCTGCCGGTGCTTGCCCAGCTGGTCGGAGTCGGCGGGCAGCTGCTTCTGCTCGTCAAACCCCAGTTCGAGGCCGGCCACAGGGAGGTTTCCCGGGGCAAGGGTGTCATCACCGATCCCGACGTCTGGCGAACCACCGTGTCCGACGTGCTGCGAGCTGCGATCGAGTTGGGTCTGATGCCGCACGGCCTGGTCCCGTCATCGGTCCGGGGTGCCCGTGGAAATGTGGAGTTTGTCGTCTGGCTGATCAACCAGCCATCTAGCATTTCTGATATTCCGGACATTGATTCGCTGGTCGACGCCGCGGTCGTGCGGGCGTCCACAGCCGTCCGACAGGAGGCCGAAAACCGATGATTGATCCAGTCGACGGCCGTTGCCGCCTCGCCCCATGACCCAACCTGTCACCAGCCTTGGCATCGTCATCCATCACTATCGCGATGAGGTCAGAAAGATGGCGCAACAGGTCATCGAATGGTGTGGCGACGACGTCTCGGTCCACCTGCCGACGATCGACGCCTCGCTGGTCGACCGTTCGGACCTCGCAGTCGACGAGGAATCGTTCCCCTCGCGTATCGACGGGTGCATCAGCCTCGGCGGTGACGGAACAATGCTGCGAGCGGCCGGGCTGGTCGCTCAACACGGCGTGCCGATACTGGGCGTCAACGCCGGGCGACTCGGCTATCTGGCCGAGGTCGAGCCGTCTCATCTCATCGACGCGCTCGAGCAGTGGCGGCAAGGGGGGCTGATCGAACAGGCGCGCATGATGGTCGAGGTCACCTCGGACACCTTGGGGGACGACGGCCTGCCGTTCAAGGGTGTGGCCCTGAACGAGGCGGTCGTCGCCCGAGTCGACAGCGGCCGGACTGTCGATGTGCTGGCCGCGATCAACGACCAACCATTCAGCAACTATCTGGCCGATGCGGTCATCGTGGCCACGCCGACCGGCAGCACCGCCTACTCGCTGTCAGCCGGCGGTCCTATAGTTGAACCGGATTTTCGTGCGCTCATCATGACCCCTGTAGCCGCCCACATGGTGTTCAACCGATCAATGATTCTCGCCCCGACCACGGAGGTCACGTTCACCGTCCAAGGTCATCGAGGTGCCGTGTTGGCACTCGACGGTCAATCGTGCCTTCAGCTCGAACCCGGCCAATCGGTATCCTGTCGCGCCTCCGACATCGAACTCAAGATGCTGGTCGACGGTGAGCGCGACTTCCACACCGTGTTGAAGGAAAAGTTTCATCTGATCGACTGGCGATGATTCGGATCCTGGCATGAACTCGACACGGAAGAATCGGGACACCGGGATGATTCTCGAACTGGGCGTCTCCAATCTGGGAGTGATCGATTCCCTGACCATCACGATGCCGCCCGGGCTGATCGCCCTGACGGGCGAGACGGGCGCAGGCAAGACGCTGTTGGTTGACGCCCTCGATCTCCTCGTGGGCGGGCGAGCCGATCCCGGATTGGTCAGAGCCGGGGCAAACGAGGCAACGGTCGACGGCCGGTTCCTGCTCGACGACAGCGAGATCATCGTGAGTCGGGTCGTGCCGGCCGAGGGCCGGTCGAGAGCCTATGTGAACGGTCGCCCGGTAACCGCAACCCGTCTCGCGGAGATCGGATCCCGCCTCGTCGACCTGCACGGTCAGCATGCCCACCAGTCACTGCTGGGAACCGAAGCACAGCGCCTGGCCCTCGACACCTTCGGCCAGGTCGATCTCGAGCCGTTGGCCCACGCCTCGCGGACGCTGGCCGAAATCGACGAGGCTCTCGCCGATCTCGGAGGTGACGAACGGGCCAGAGCCCGAGAGCTCGACATCATCCGATTTCAGGTCGAGGAGTTGACGCAGGCCGATCTGACCGATCCGGATGAGGACGCCGCCTTGGAGTCGGCCGAAGAACTCCTGGCCAACGCCGTAGCCCACCAGGAAGCGGCGCAGGCCGTTCTCGACCTCCTGGTCGACGACGACGGCGCCCGCGACATGCTGGCCTCCACGCTCAGCCTCATGCAATCGGGATCGCTGTTCACCGAGCTGGCCCAGCGCCTTCGCAACCTGATCGCCGAACTCGACGACATCGGCGACACCGTCCGCACGCTGGGGGAACAGATCGAACCCGATCCCGAAGCACTGGAGCGGATTCAGGCCCGCCGCCGGCTGCTGCGAGATCTGCAGCGGAAGTACGGCGACGACCTGGCCGAGGTCATGGAAGAACGCAACCGGCTGCAGGCCCGCCTGAAGGAACTCGAGGACCACGACGCCATCGCCGCCGACTTGGACCAGCGGCGGAAAAGGGCGCTCGAGGACCTGGCCCGGCAGCAGGATCTGGTTCGGACCGCCCGCCGCGCCGCCGCTCCGAAGCTGGCGGCAGCCATCGAAGCCCGCCTGCCCGAGCTGGCGATGGGCAAGGCCCGGGTCGGCATCGAGGTCGAGGGAACCGACGGATCGGCCGTGTCGTACCAACTGGCGGCCAACCCCGGCTCGGCGCTTCAACCGCTTTCCAAGGTGGCGAGCGGCGGCGAGCTGGCCCGTACGATGTTGGCGCTGCGCAGCGTGCTGTCGGAGGCGCCGCCGATCCTCGTGTTCGACGAGGTCGACGCCGGTATCGGCGGTGAAGCGGGGTTCGCCGTCGGCCGCGCCCTGAGCAATCTCGGCGACCGCCACCAGGTGCTGGTGGTCACCCACCTGCCCCAGGTGGCCGCCTTCGCCGATGCCCACCTGGCGGTGCGGAAGCAACAGGGCGATGACAGCACCGTTTCCGAAATCCGTCTGCTCGACGACACCGAACGGCTCACCGAGCTGGCCCGGATGCTGTCGGGTCAACCGCACTCCGACACGGCTCGGAGCCACGCCCGTGAGCTACGCGACGCGGCCACCGCGGCCCGGTCCGAGACCGGCGGCTGATCGGTTCGAGCGTCGTGGATCTCGACCAGGCGTTGGCGTTGGAACGCCAGGTCTGGCGCGCCCTCTGCACCGGTGATCAGGATCTCGACGCGGCCATGTTGTCCGACGATTTCCTCGGCGTGTATCCGGATGGATTCTCCGACCGGGCCGGGCATATCGAGCAGCTGTCCGACGGTCCCACCGTGCATGACTTCCACCTGAGCGAGGCTCGGCTGGTGGAACTCGCCGCGGACCATTTCCTCCTCTGCTACCGGGCCGACTGGCGAGCGCCCCGGTCCTCCGGCTCCGAACAGCCCGGCGCCGCCCGGGCCATGTACATCACATCGATCTGGTCACGACGGGCCGACGGGTGGATCAACACGTTCAGCCAGGACACGCCGACCGAAGCTCGGTCCGACGTCTTCGACGGGTAGCCACCTGAACGGGTCAGTTTCGGGAACCAGCGAGTTCGTCGGCCAACGATTGGATCAGATCGGTGATCCCCCCGACGAGATCATCGAAGTGGTCGGTCAGGGAGTCGGCCACGACGGCGATGTGCTCGGTTCCGAACGCCAATCGGCGACGGGACCGGAGGATCCGTTGGAGCCGTTCGGCCACGGCGATCGGCTGGTGATAGTCGCCCGGCAACGGCCAGGAGCTGATCCGGTTCAAATGGTCGAGCCAGTCGGACCGCCGGGCACCCGGCACGAGCCCGGTCAGCTCCAGTTGGTCATCGTCTGCCAGTCCGAGAACGTGCTGGGCCCGGGATCGGAGATTGTCGTTCGAGGCCAAGAGGTGACCGTCGAGCAGTAGTTCGACCCCGACGTGGCCGACGGCGCGGGCGGCCCCTCGATTGACGCCCCTGCTCTCGAGATCCGCTCGCACCGCCTGGCTGTGGTCGCGGAACCAGTCGCTGCCGTGAAAAGCGTTGTCGGTGGCGTGGTGCATGTCGACACCGGCGGCCACGGCGGGGTCGGTTGGTGAACCGGTGAGCTGGAATCGGCCGATGGTGGCGAAGTCGGGCAGGGCGGCGCCGAAAAGGTAGCGGCCGCGGTCGGCCACCGCGGGTCGACGGTCACCGGCAGCGTTTCGTTCCACACGTTGCCGATCGAAGCACTGATCGGCGATGTGTATGTGACCGACGAAGTTCATCGTTCACCAGTGTAGGAAGGGAACCAGTTGGCGGCCCGGTGGCATTCAGTCGACGAGCGCCCCGTAGACCAGGGATTTGAGCTGGGCCCTGATCGGATAGGCCTCCGACGGCAGCAGCTGGGTGAAGGCGATGACGATCAGGTCCTCGACCGGATCGACCCAGAAGACGGTGGAGGCGGCCCCTCCCCATGCATACTCGCCGACCGAGGAGATGACCTGGTTGGCCGCCGGGTCGATCACCACCGAGAAGCCCAGGCCGAAGCCCAACCCCTCGTAGCGGTCGACGCTGTCGGCCGCGGCCCCCATGGCCACCA
>JBFHEP010000315.1:0-4953 GCA_041584095.1 Acidimicrobiales bacterium
CTCACCGAGATCGGCGTCGGCTTCCACAACTACTACTGGACCCAGAACTTCGGGACGCCGCGCTAGGGCCGGTGCCCGACTAAATAGGCCGGAGCGGGTGGTAGTAGGCGCTGTAGGGAGCGACTTCGAACGCGCCCTCGATGGGTTCGTCGTATTCGGGTGAGTTCTTGACCTGCTCCTTGGTCATGTCGATGTAAACGGTCTCGGACTCCCGGTCGATCCGCTTGATCATGCCGACGGGGATGACCCGCTTGGTACCGAAGATCCAGGAGCCGGTGTCGACGACCAGGCGATTGGCCTCGACGTTGAGCGTCTCCGATTCGACCTTGCCGATGCTGCCGTCGGCGGCCTCGACATCGAAGCCCACGAGGCTCGACTCGTCGTCGTGCACGTCGGCTCGATAACTCCAGATTGACATGGTGCACTCCTTTGCCTTTGCGGCCCGTCCCGACCGGGCCAGGCGTCACGGGTTCGCTCGACTGATACCCGGATCCGCTGCCTGATAAACCGCCCAGTGGACGGGTTCAGCCGACGAGGGGGAGGAGCCGGTCGACGTCGGCCGGCTTGCACAGGTCGGTGGCGTCGGTCAAGACCGCGGCGGTGCCGGCGGCAACACCGAGCGACACTGCCGGAACGAGATCGAGATCGCGGTTGAGGCCCACGGCGATGCCGGCGACCATGGAGTCGCCGGCTCCCACTGCGCTGCGCACCCGGACGGTCGGTGCGCGCAATCGGGTGAGGTCGTCGTCGGTGACCACGACGGCACCGCCGGGGCCGATCGAGACCACGATCACCTCGACGTCGGAAACCGACTTGGCGTGGCGGGCGGCGCCGATGATGTCGGCCTCGGTCAGCAGCTCCCGTTCAACGACGGCGGCGAGCTCCCGGGCGCTCGGCTTGACCAGATACGCGCCCGAACTCAGTGCGGCGGTCAAAGCCGGCCCGGAGGTGTCGATGACGACGGCCGTGTCGGGAATGAGCCCCACCAGTCGGGAGAAGATGTCGAGGTCGACACCGTCGGGAACACTGCCGGAGACGACGATGCATCGTGAGCCGGCCTGCCGTGCCGCATCGGCCACGGTTTCGAGGCACAGGTTCATTTCCGAGCTGCTCAGCGCCGGCCCCGGCAGCACGAAGCGGTACTGATCGCCGCTCGAGCGGGACACGATCGAGATCGACTGCCGCGTGTCGCCCTGGATCGGGATGGTGCGCACATCGGCCTCGTCGAGTTCGTCGATCAGGAGGTCCGTCATCCGGATTCCCGTCGGCCCACCGAGTGGCAGCACGGCGATCGTGGGCTCGCCGAGGCGGCGGCACACCCGGCTCACGTTGATGCCGCCTCCGCCGGGCTGATAGCGGGGCCGCCCCGTGCGAAGCTTGTGGGTCGGTACCACCACGTCGGTCTTCAACGACACGTCGAGCGCCGGATTCAGAGTGAGGGTGACGATGGACGGCTTTGCCCTGGCAGCCGGCTGAGCGGCCGGAGCCGGGTTCGACGACGTCACTGTTTCCTCCGCAACCAGTCTGTCCGTTGGCCTAGGGCCGCTGCTCGTCGAGGGCGGCCAGCCGGGCGTCGATGGCGTCGAGTTCCGACGCCACCCGATCGAGATCGGCCATCGTCGGAAGCGGATCCTCGGCTACGGTGTCCGCTTGGGTGGTCGGCGACTGGGTTGGATCGACATCATGGGCCATGGGTTGCACAAGCCGATGCTAGCGAATGGCCGACGCGGTGATGGGAACGGTCGGCCAATCCAGCCTCGATACATGGATTCGTCGCTCTCGCCATCTCCTTTACCTTTACTCCCGCTGGATCGGCACGGGCGGGGAAAGCTCGGCTCGAGTGGCGGGTCGGGTGGCCCACACCGTTCGTCCGGACTGCGTTCGCCGGTACAGCGTCTGTTTGGCGTCGTGGACCCGCCGATGACACGCTCCGCACAGGAGCGCCAGGTTGTGGAGGTCGGTTCGACCCTTGGCCGGCGCGTGCCAGGGGATGACGTGGTGGGCCTGGCACCGTTGGAATGCCGCCCCACACAGAACACATTCCCGATCGCGGATGACAAGGGCCAGAAACTGCGCCGCCGACGCATGCCGCCGGAGCCGACCCATCCACAGCGGCCGACCATCGGCGCCTTCGATCAGCATGGACAGCTCACCGGTCGCCGCATACTCGGCCAGAAGGGCATCGCCGATCGGACCACAGCCCACTTGGCGGGCCGGTCCCCGACCGTCGCCGCCGTTGAGGTCGCCGACTCCGACGGTGACGACGACCGCCGGGCGACCACCGGCTCGACCATCCTGCCTGCTCGGCTCACCACTCCCGGTGAAGAACCCGACCGCCGCGTCGAACCGCCGGCGAGGAAGCGATGCATGATCGACGGCCGGCCGCTCCCGCCCACCAGCGTCATGGTAGGAGGCGTCGGCTTGCGCGTTGACGAGCGTCCAAATCCGATCGATCAACGCATCCGGCCCTTCGATCCCCACGCCGGCGAGTGCCGGGTCCGATCCCGAAGCCGGGACGGTGTAGCGACGGACCCGACGGGCCCGCATCTGCGCCTCGTGTTTGGCGTTTGCATCGTCGGCCGAGGCCCGCTCCTCCAGATACTGCTCGACCACCCGAGCCGCCTGGTCGGGCTCGAGCCCGCTCACCAGATCCAGTAGGCCGGCGGGAATCTCCCCGGTCGATTCATCGGCGGCCTTTGACAGGGCGTCGATCCCGTCGGCACTCACCCCGCCCCGCTCAGCCTGGTCGGCCAGGCCACGATTCGCCGCCAGCGCAGCGGCCCGACGGGCATCTCGGTTCACCGAGCGACCGGATCGGCCGCCTCCCCCGCCGCCGACCGACAGGTGGGCCCGAGCCCGACGGCGGTTTGAACGAGCATCCCCGCTCGACCCGGCCAGCCGAGCCACGGCCACCAGGCGAGCGGCCTCCAACCGTTGTTCCCACCTCGCGGCCAGCGTGACGAACCGCCGGTCCCCCTGAGCGGCCAGATCGCTGACCAGTGCATCGAACCGAGCCGTCAGCTCTGCTCCGGCACCAGCTGCAGCGACACCTTCGATCTCGCCGGCGCCCCCGCCGAATCCATCCAACACTTTCACACCATCAACACTAAACAACCCCTGTGACAGTCAACGGTGTAGAACATCCAACAACGGCGAATTCTTCGGATGTCTCCCCGTAAACGGCACCGATACCGCCGATTGGGGGTCCGTTAACCCTTACTGCAGCACCGTGACCGGATTGCGGGCGAACGACACCGAACGGATCGTCTCGGCGGGAACCTGGATTAGGGTCTCGTTGTTGTTGAGGTCGATCACCGTGACCGAACTACCGTCGGCCGACTCCTTCAGAAAAGCGATGCGCTGGCCGTCGAAGGTGAGCGAGGTGATGCGGTCGAGCCCCTCCCCGATGCGGCGCGGCGTCAGGGCCTGCCCACCCGTCAGTTCCCACACCTGGAGTTCGGTGGCCTCCTCGCTTCCGTCGGCCCGATACTCGACGATGGTGAACGCGACGGCGGCCCCGTCGGGACTCAGGGCCACGGCGCCGTAGGAGGGTCGCCCGGGGAAGGTGCAGTCGGGCTGGACCGGTGGCGCCAGATTGAGATCGGTTCCGGTGCGGTTGTAGAAGCGGAGGGTGCCGCAGTTGTCGTCGCTGGTGGCGATGACCTGGAGGTCGGCCTGGGCGGAGAAGCTCTCGACCGTCTCGCCGTCGGCCAGACGCAGGTGGGGTTGGCGGGAGCGGCTGACCGCCTCCTGCTCGGCGACGAGCTGGACCCAGTCGATCACATTGTCGCCCACCAGCAGGAAGGCCCGAGGTGAGCCGCCCCAGTAGCCGACGTCGAGGAGCTCGGCGCCTGCATCGTCGAGGGTTTCGGGTTCGCCTTGACCCTGCACGTAGACGACCGGCCCGTTGACCTGCCCGACCACGAGACCGCCGACCAGATCATCGGCCATCTTCGCCACCGACAGCTCACCGATGACACCCGGAATCTCGCTGGCCACCGTTCCTGCCGTACGCATCGACTGCGGCTCGGCGGCGATGAGGATCTGCGGCACGTAACCCTCGACCGAGGGCACGAAGTCCTCGACGTCCTCGGCAGCGGGGGACGACTCGTCGATCTCGGCCGACGCGGATTCGGCCTCACCGATCACGAGCGTCGAGTCGGGTGAGGGGGCGAATGCCTCGGGCCGTTCCAGCTCCGTACACGCGACGGCCATCAGCATCATCGTCATAGCCCCGACCAGCGCGGTCGTCCGCCCGCTGGGCGACAGCCGCGACGAGGAGGCTTGACGGGGTTGACCGAACATCGGTCTCCATGGTGGCACCCTCGAAGGCGGGCCGGGCGTCGTCGGACCAGATTTCTCCGCCACGGCCACCCGCCTGCCGGAAAAGTGCTCCGAACCCTCCCCGCCCCGCTAGCCTTTTCTACGCCCCTGTGGCGCAGTCTGGTTAGCGCAGTGGACTTTTAATCCATTGGTCCTGGGTTCGAATCCCAGCGGGGGTACAAGCGTGTGAGGCGGAGCATCGGCCCTGCGCCGCGCAACGACAGCCTTTTCAGAACTGGTAGGAAGTTCGCGCGCCCGGTGCGCGTGAAATCTGCCAGATCGCGAGACGGGGGGTCGACGTGATCCACGAAGTGTTCTCGAACGCACTGACTTGGAGCGAGCGTGGAGAGAGCGCGGAGAAGTTCCTGAGCGCCCGGATACGCCCAAGCCCGCCGCCACGACGAAAGCTACAATGGCGGCTGATGGGGCCGCGGGGGATCGAACGGGCTCGGGAGATGGCCACCCGGCTCGCAGCCACCCCGTTGCTCGCCCGCATCGAGCGGCGCTGATTACCGCCGACCGTCAGCCGAGAAAGACGCCGTTGCGGCTGTGGCCGAGTTGAGCGAAGAACCCCTCCTCGGTGAGCCTTCCGGTTTCCATCCGGAAGCCGGTCTGGCGGGCTGCCGCCGA
>JBFHEP010000316.1:0-4951 GCA_041584095.1 Acidimicrobiales bacterium
CGGCGCCGTCGTCGTGACCACCGTGGTCGGGGTGGGCGTCGCGCACCAGCGACCGGAATCTCCGCTGGATCACGCGCTTCGACGGGAGTTCCTCGACGCCGCCCTCGATCTCGAGCACCTCGAGGGCCCACGCCACCGGATCGTGCCAGGCCCGAAGCCTGACCAGTTCGTCGTCGAGCCCGGCCGTGCTCCCGCCCATCATGAAGGCGATGAACGTCCCGTCGACCGGCCTCGACCAGACGAGGGCGGGCTCGAAGGCGTCGAACACGATTCGCCGGGCCTCGGCCGGAAGCGATCCGGCGGCGTACAACGCACCGAGGGCCAGCTGCACCGGACGGGCCTTCTCGTCGTCGAAGCGGAACTCGAGCAACCCGTCGACCGACACGAGCTGTTGCCGGCTGACGGTGAGCCCGACCCGATCGGTCTGGAACCGGTGCCGAACTCGAGGCTGTACGACCTTGACCCCACGAGACAGCCGGTCCATGACGTCCATCAAATCCTCCCGCAACTCGGCATCGACGCCGGGTGCGTTGTGGGCGACGATTCCCGCCAACAGTACGCCACCGGCTCCCGGGGCCGGATCGATTGGCAGGTTCCGGCCGCCGAGCGCAACCCGCCGAGTCGGGGCGATGGGCCGGGAATGACAGATCTCCAACTCGGCGATCACAACCGCCTCGGACCGTGGGCTCACAACGATTCACGCTACCGTCGCAGGTGCGTGTTCGGTCCGTGGTGTGGCACCTTCAACGCCCGACGGTTCCGGCAATGGGGTCGAAGCGGCGGTCCCCGTAGGCTCGATGAAATGAGCGCAGCCTTTGACATCGATCGGTTTCGGGTCCTACCCGGTCAGGACCTCGATCTGGCCCGTCGGGATCCCCGGGGTACGCCTGGATGGGACCCCGACGACAAGGTCGGGGCCAAGAGACGCATGAAGGCGCTGAACGATCGGCTGGAGGAGCTTCAGGAGCTGCTGTGGGCGCAAGGCACCGAGCGCGTACTTGTCGTGCTGCAGGCCATGGACGCGGGCGGCAAGGACGGCACGATCAAGCATGTGTTCGACGGTGTCAACCCCAGTGGGGTGAAGGTGGCCTCGTTCAAGAAGCCGTCGGAGTCCGAGCTGGCCCACGACTACCTGTGGCGGATCCATCGGCAGGTTCCCGCCGATGGCGAGCTGGTCATCTTCAATCGCAGCCACTACGAGGACGTGCTGGTGGTGCGGGTGGAGAACCTGGTCCCGCCGGAGCGCTGGGAGCGCCGCTATGACCACATCCGGAACTTCGAGCAGCTACTGGTCGACGAGGGCACCACCATCATCAAGCTGTTCCTGCACATCTCGAAGGCCGAGCAGCGGGAGCGGCTCCAGGACCGGCTCGATCGTCCCGAGAAGCACTGGAAGTTCGATCCCGGCGACCTCGGGCCCCGTTCCAAGTGGGATCAGTATCGGGAGGCGTTCGAAGTGGCGCTGAGCCGGACCAGCACGTCGACCGCGCCGTGGTATGTCGTTCCGGCCAACCGGAAGTGGTACCGGAACCTCGTGGTCTCGGAGATCCTGGTTCAGACGCTGGAAGAACTCGACATGACGCTTCCCGAGGCACCGGCCGACATCGCGTCGATGACGATCCCCGACTGATGCCTCCGTTCAATCGGCGTCGTCGGACTTGTGCCGTGCGGCGGCGGCCTGCGCTCGACGAAGCCGCCCCCGCTCCTCCAGGGCATCGAGCTTCTCCGCCCGGTGGATCGCCTCGATGAGGCGGACGGTGCCCGAGTTGCCCCGCATGACCAGCGACTGGGTTCGAATCGTCTCGGTGCCGAACTGCACGCCTCGCAGCAATGCACCTCGGGTGATGCCGGTGGCGGCGAAGAAACAGTTGCGTGTGCCGATGAGGTCATCGAGTCCGAGGATCTTGTCGACGTCGTAGCCCTCTGCCTCGGCGGCGGCCCGCTCGGCGTCGTCGCGGGGCCACAGGCGACCCTGGAGATCGCCACCCATGGCCTTCAGTGCTGCGGCGGCGATCACACCTTCGGGCGTGCCGCCGATGCCGAAGAGTATGTCGACAGCCGACTCCGGCCAAGCGGTGGCGATGGCTCCGGCGACGTCGCCGTCGCGGATCAGGCTGATACGCGCACCGGTGGCCCGGATCTCCTCGATGAGCTTTGCGTGGCGGGGTCGGTCGAGCACGACGGCGTTGAGATCGCGTACCTTCTTGCCGGTTGCCTTGGCCAGTGCGGTCAAGTTGCGTTCGATCGGCAGCCGAATGTCGACGATGCCGGCCCCCTGCGGGCCGACGGCGATCTTCTCCATGTACACGACGGGCCCGGGATTGAACATCGATCCTCGCTCAGCGGCGGCGATGACGGCGATGGCCCCGGCCTGCCCATAGGCGGTGAGCGTGGTGCCGTCAACCGGGTCGACGGCGATGTCCGCGTGAGGCGGCTGCCCGTTTCCGATCCTCTCACCGTTGTAGAGCATTGGAGCCTCGTCCTTCTCGCCCTCACCGATGATCACGGTGCCGTCCATCTGGACGCCGTCGAGCATGGCCCGCATGGCGTCGACTGCGGCCTGGTCGGCCCCGATCTTGTCGCCCCGCCCCATCCACCGGGCGGCGGACATGGCTGCCGCTTCGGTTGTGCGGACCAGCTCCAATGCCAGATCACGTTCGGGTGCTACCCATTCCGATGACATGGCCATCACGTTAGCTGATCAGCCGGGTCGCCGGTCGACCCCCACCTCCCCGAAACTTGCAGCTCTCTCGACACGGTGAATGGCTGCGGCGACGTGAGGACGGTGTTCGCTACACTCGCCTCCGAGACGTCCACCACCGAAGCGAGCAGATCGGACCCATGAGCGAGAACCTACGCAACTACACCAAGGCCCTCTTCGCCTTCGACCACGTGCTCAAGAACGCCAAGCCAACCGCCTATAGACGCAAGTCACCGTGCGAAGGCTGGACGGGTGCCGACGTCTATGAACACGCCGTCGGCGGGGTGAAGATGGTCCAGTCGTTTGCCGCCACAGGCAAGGGGCCGAGATCGACGCCGAAACTCGGTGCCAAGCCACTCGAGGCCTGGGAGAAGCTGCGGGACCAGACGCTCGAAGCGCTGGATCACCAGGGAGTGCTGCAGTCGACCGCGGAGGATCCCTTGGGCCCCGCTTTCGGGCCGATGTCGATCGACTCCCTCATCGGGTTCATGACCGCCGACCTCACCGTGCACACCTGGGACCTGGCCCGCACCGCCAAGGTCGACGAGCGGCTCGATCCCCGGCTGGTCAAATTCTCCGACACGGTCTGGCGCAACCTGCCCGACGAGGTCCTCCGTAGCCGTGGCATGTTCGGCCCGAAGGTGAAGGTCGAGAAGGGCGCCGACACTCAGACGCGCATGCTCAACTTCTTGGGCCGCACCGTGTGATCCACCGCGCGGCGTGATCCGCTGCGGCCGTCTGACCCACCGAACCAGGGGTTGGGGAACGACGAAGGGCTCGTACTAATCGACGGTTTCGCCGGCGACGGCGAGCAGTACCTCGGCCCACCGGCGCTTGTCGCGCAGCTCGGGGTCGTCCGGGTCGGCCTGATCGGCCGCCTCCGCCTCGGCCAGCGCGTTGCGGGCTGCGGCGACGTCGACCTCGTCGGCCGGGACCGCGGCGTCGGACAGCACCGTCACCTTGGTGCCCGTGACCGACACGAAACCGCCCCGCACGGCAAACCGACGAACGTTGCCTCCGTCCTCGGTCACCCGGACCTCGCACGGTACGAGTGATCCAATGAACGGCTCGTGACCGGTGAGAAAGGCTATCTCCCCTCCGCCCCGGGTACGGGCCACCACCTGGTTGCCCACACCCGAGTAGAGGATGTCCTCGGGCGATACGAACTCGACCTGCATCATCGGGAGCAGCTCCTACGCCGTTGCATCGCGACGGAGGCGCTCGGCCTTCTCGCGAACCTGGTCGGCACCGCCGACATTGAGGAAGGCCTGCTCGGGCAGGTCGTCGAGTTCACCGCTGACCAGCGCCTCGAAGCTGTCAATGGTCTCCTCGACCGGAGTGAAGATGCCGGGCAGACCGGTGAAGACCTCGGCCACCATCATCGGCTGAGCAAGGAAACGCTGGACCTTGCGGGCCCGATCGACGGTGATCCGGTCCTCCTCGGAGAGCTCGTCGAGACCGAGAATGGCGATGATGTCCTGCAGCTCCTTGTAGCGCTGGAGAATCTCCTGCACCCGCCGGGCCACCAGGTAGTGGCGTTCACCAACCACCTCGGGGGTGAGAATGGTCGACGAGGAGGCCAGTGGATCGACCGCCGGGTAGATACCGAGGGCTGCGATGTCGCGGCTCAGTTCGGTGGTGGCGTCGAGGTGGGCGAATGTGGTGAACGGCGCCGGGTCGGTGTAGTCGTCGGCCGGCACGTACACGGCCTGCATGGAGGTGATCGAGTTACCGCCGGTTGAGGTGATGCGCTCCTGCAGCACGCCCATCTCGTCGGCCAGAGTAGGCTGATAGCCCACCGCCGAGGGCATACGACCGAGCAGCGTCGACACCTCTGAGCCGGCCTGAACGAAGCGGAACACGTTGTCGACGAACAGCAGCACATCCTGGTTCTGCACGTCGCGGAAGTATTCGGCCATGGTGAGCGCCGACAGCGCGACCCGCAGCCGCACACCGGGAGGCTCGTCCATCTGACCGAACACAAGCGCCGCCTTCGACAGCACCGACGGGGCATCCTCTTCGGCGCCCATCTTCGCTTCGCCCATCTCGATGAAGAGGTCGGTTCCCTCACGGGTGCGCTCGCCGACACCGGCGAACACCGATACGCCCCCGTGGTTGGTGGCGACACGAGTGATCATCTCCTGGATGAGGACGGTTTTGCCCACGCCGGCACCGCCGAACAGACCGATCTTCCCGCCCTGGAGATACGGGGTGAGCAGGTCGATGACCTTGATGCCGGTCTCGAGAACC
>JBFHEP010000317.1:0-4905 GCA_041584095.1 Acidimicrobiales bacterium
ATTGTCGACCGGGACGGTACGGCTTTCATTCGAGCTGTCCCAGAGACCGAGCCACGATACGTCGCGGCCGGCAGCCACAAGCACGGGATGCCGTATTGGTCGGTCCCCGACGATGTTCTGGCCGACGGCGCCTCGCTCCTCGAGTGGGCCGGCGAGGCACTCGAGGCTGCCCGAGCCGCCAAGAAGAAGTAGCTCGTCGCGCCTGGAGGCCCATTGGTCGCAGGCGTCATAGAGCCGCCGGTTGCGGACATGACAGGCGAGCACCGCTGTCTTATTGCCGACAACGCGACGGAACGTTCATCGAGCGGGCATGTTGGCGTGGTGGTGCCCATACTGGGCGGGTGGCCCCTGCCGTACCCATAATCCGTGCCTTTGTCCCCGCCGACTGGAGTGCGGTTTGTGCTCTCCATGAGCCGGCGGCAAGGTCCGAACTCGCCCGGTCCGGACGGGATCCGCGGTCGTTTCGCCCGATGCACGACGAGGAGGACCTCGACACCTTCCTTCGGCTGAACACTGCGCTTGTGGCATGCCTGGACGGCGAGGTCGTCGGTTTCGTCGCCTGGCGGGATCGTGGCGAGTGGAGCGGCAGCGGCTACCTGTCGTGGCTGTACGTCCATCCGGCAAACCATCGGCGCGGCATCGGCGGGCTCTTGGTGCGACAGGCGATGAAGGCACTCGGTGATCAAGCGTGGACGCTGACGTCGCAGGGCAACGAGTCGGCCATCGGCCTGTACCTACGACACGGGATGCGAGTCGTGACCGCCTATCAGGCCGAGTCTCTTGGCTACCCGTACACCGAGGTCCGGCTCGCACTGCCCACAAGCCGAAAAAGCGACCCGGGCGCTCCCAACTTTGGCACCTGACCATGGGGTGGCCACAACTCGACAGGACCGGTTACTCAGGTAGCGAGGTTTCATTCGGCCGACGACTCCAGCGCACCGTCCGATAGCGGCACGACCAGCGCACTCGTATCACTCAGCTGATGGATCGGTGAGGAGTCGACGAATCTCCGAGGTGGGTCGAACGTCTCCGAACGACCGATAGACCGTTCGCAGGGTCGCATTGAGCATGTCGTCGGTCGCCGCCGCAGTGGCATCAGCGAGCATCACCACCCGGTAGCCAAGCGTTCGAGCATCTCGAACCGACGACTCGCAGCAAACGTTGGCGACGGTGCCGGCGACCAGGATCGAATCGGTCTGGCGGGCGAGCAGCTCGTCGTGCAGATCGCAGCGACCGGGGAAGAAGGCGCTCGGAGCGCTCTTTTCAAGGATCAGATCGTCTGTCGCGACGCTCAGCTCATGCCAGAGCCGGTCCCGGAGGGGTCCATCTCCTCCCGACCGGCTGTAAGCCGCGGCGATCTCCTGGCCGTAGAACTCCTGATCGAGTGACGATGGTGAACCCGATGTCGGGACGACCCAGGCAACCGTTCCGCCCAGCGAACGGACCAGCGCTGCGGTCTCGTTGACAGGCCGGATGATGCCGCGGACGTTGCTGTTGCCAGCCACGATCTCGACCACCATCTGACCCTAGGTCATCTGCCCGCCCGAGATCCCGAGTGGTCGGCCTCGCCGGCAACGGCACTAGCCCCAGATGGCCACCGTGCTGGCCCACGACAGGCCACCACCGAAGCCGAGGAGGAGGATCGGATCGCCCGGGCCGACCCGGCCGTCGTCGACCGCAGCGTCGAGGGCGAGCGGAACCGAGGCGGCCGAGGTGTTCCCGGTGTGCTCGATGATCGACACCACCTTGGTCTCCGGCACGTCGAGACGGTCCGAGACGGCGTCGAGGATGCGCTGGTTGGCCTGATGGGCCAGCACCGCGGTGATGTCGTCGATGGCGTAACCCGAGCGCTCGACCGCGGCCCGGGCCGAGTCGACGGCGTAGCGGACCATGTGCTTGAACAGGACCTTGCCGTTCATCTCGACCCCGGTGATACGACCGTCCTTGATCGGGCTCGACAGGATGTCGGCATGGCTCCCGTCGGTGCCGCAGTCCCAGGCTCGCACCCCCCGCCGCCCCTCGGGGTCGGCCACCATCACCACTGCGCCCGCCCCGTCGCCGAAGAGGATGGCGGTCGAGCGGTCGTCGTAGTTGGTGGCCGCCGTCATCCGATCGACCCCGACCACGATCGCGGTCCGAGCCCCGCCGGCGGCCAGCATGTTGTGGACCACCACCAGGCTGTAGGAGAACCCGGCGCAGGCCGCGTTCAGGTCGAAGGCGCCACAGGTCAATCCGAGCGCGTCCTGAACCCCGGCCGCCGTCGACGGGCACAGGTCGTCTGGGGTCTGGGTGGCGCAGACGACCAGGTCGACCTCGGACGCCGTCACCCCGGCGCCGCGGCCGGCCCGGTCGAGCGCCTGCTCGGCCGCCTCGGCGGCCAGGCCGGTGGTCGTGCCGCCGATCCGCCGTTCGGCGATCCCGGTGCGGGTCCGGATCCACTCGTCGTCGGTCTCGAACATCTGCTCGAAGTCGGAGTTGGTCAGGACCTTCTCCGGCAGAGCGGTGCCGACCGAGACGATACGGCTGCCCGGTACCCGCTCGCTCGCATTCCCGTCGCTCATGACGTTGCTCCCTCCAGTTCGGCGTCGACGAGGGCGTCACGATAGATGTCATCCTCGACCCCCGAGCAGTCCGCCCGGAGGGCTGGACCGTGGACCGACAACACGACGTCGACCTCGCCGACGACCTCGCCGTCGGCCAAGGCTCGACCCTGCATCTGGTGACCGCCCCGGATCGGCTTGACGTACTGGGCCTCCAACACGAGGTGCTGACCGGCCCGGGCCAGACCGGTGGCGGCCACGTGCCCCTCCTCGATACGGTAACGATGACCGGCCGGGTCGACCGGGGCAGCCAAGGCATCGCCGATGGTTGCCTGATTGTTTGGCGCCAGGTGGCCGATCATGGCCATGCCGGCGGCTCGGCACAGCTTGCCCATCACGATGGCAACCGGAGCCGCCGGGTAGTCGGGGAAGTGACCGGCGCACATCTCGACCGGGATGAGCCCGGCGTCGATCCGGACCCCACCGGCGATCCGCTCGACGCCTTCGGTCGTGTCCGCCGCGGCCACGGCGGCCCGGACCTCATCGAGGTCGACCGGGGGGTTGAAGCGGCGGAACATGCGGGGGGCCAGCACCGTGTACTCGACATCGAGCAGGTTGAGGGCCCGGCCGTCATCGGTGGTCAAGGTGACGAGAGCCTTGGCGCTGCGGCGATCGACCCAGGAACCGATGGCTTGGGCTCGCAACGGCCCGTCGACGGAGGCCGGGGCGTTGGCCATTCGGGCGTAGTGGGCCGTGGTGGCCAGGTAGTGGTGGCGATCATCGTCGTCGCGCGATAGGGCCACGGCACAGGAGCCGAGGATGGCGAGGTGGCGAGCCACCTGGGCCCCCTCGACCGGTCCGGCCTCGGGAGCGAGCGTCGGATGCGACGGAACCGTGGCGTTGACGACGCCGTGCCCGATCTCGGCCAGTTCGGTCAGACCGAAGTAGGGCGGCGCCACGCTGATTCGGCGCAGCGCCCGGTCCTCGGTCGCGGTCTCGTTCGGCTGTTGTTGCTCATCCATGACGAAGCAATCCTTCTGGCCCCTCACGCGCCTTTCACTGCCAACTAGACGGTGGTCCGGGCCGACCTGATACAAACATCTGTTGAACTTCCTGTGACCAAGACCCGCTCGGCCGGCCACGGCGAGTTGCGGGGATTTGGGACGGGCTGTCCTGGCCCGCCACATCCGGAACCGTCGCCTCTACGACGCCATGGATCAGTGGGCGTTCTGCAGCCTCCAGGCCAGCGCCGGCTGCCGGAACTTCTACGACCAACGACGAGCCGCTGGCGACCTCCACCATCAAGCCCTCCGAGCGCTCGGCAACCGGCTCGTCGGCTACCTCCACGGCTGCCTCCAAACCCGAACCACCTACAACGAACACACCGCCTGGGCCCACCGAAACAAACAAACACCGGCTGCTGCTTGGCCGCATACAACCCTGGGGTGTCTAGTTGCTCCATGTGATGAGGCGCGGGGGAGGGGTTGGCTCTTCGGTGTCGTACCCCCGGTCTACAATGGCGGGCATGGCTGACGCCGAGGTGAACAACGTGCGGGCGATGGCCGGGTCTGACCTGGTCGAGGCCTATGACGAGGCGCTGTTGGTCATGGCCCGCCGTGAGAGCGGCAACTCTTCGATGACGCTGGATGAGGCTGAGCGTTGGTATCACAGCCAGCGCGCTGCCCGGGGAGAGGGTCCCTCTCGCCTGGGCACGATCACAGCTCCGACCGCCGCAGGGTAGAGGTTCTCAGTGGCGGTCCGGTTGTCGTCGCCCGCCCGGGCGGCGTGGTCGGTCCTCGATGCCGCTGACTTTGCCGCTGTCGATGATCTGATAGCTGACCTGGCCGAGCGGCATGGTCACGGCGAGCCCATCGATGTAGCGGGCTCGGTCGATGTCGGTCACTACCTGGTCGATGTTCTCGGCCTACGGGCGATGGTGGCGATGCTGACCCGTACGCCGACGGACATCATCGTCTTGGCTCTCGGGCGAACCTGACTATGGGAAGAATGCCGAGGTTTGGTCCGGCCCGCTGGCCAACGCTCGTGGCACTTTGCGTGGTCGCACTACCGAGCACCATGCCCCAGCTGAGGCCGGTTCTGTGCCGACTCAGCCGACTCGTTCGAAGGCGGCCAACGTGTCCTGGTGGAGGATTCTCGTTGCGCCGATAATCTCGATCCCCAGTAGTCGTTCAGCCGAATCGAGGTTGAGGACAATCATGGCGTTGAGGTTCTCGCCCTCCACAACTACCTGACGCCTGGCCCCTCCCGGTGGAATATCGTCGACGAGGTGGACGTACGCTGCATCAGCTTGCCGGTCAAGGGTGCCTCTCATGCGCCCATGATGGCCTGCGGTGGCGCAGAATTC
>JBFHEP010000318.1:0-4903 GCA_041584095.1 Acidimicrobiales bacterium
CGTGTTCCCGTACGTCGAGAATCACAACTTCTACATCGAGCACTGGACGATGTCGCTCATCTGGCGGAAGCTCAAGGAACTGGGCGACACGCTCGTCAAGGCGGGTATCTGTCTCGAGATCGACGACGTCTTCTACTTCCGCCGCGACGAGATCGACGAGGTGCTGTTCGACGTCTACTCGGCGTGGGCCGTCAACGCCCCGAGCCGCGGCTCGAAGTACTGGCCGCCGAAGATCGCCCGAAGGCGGGAGATCGTGGCCAAGCTGAAGGACTGGAAACCACCGAAGGCCCTCGGCGAGCCACCGGAGATCGTGACCGAACCGTTCACCATCATGCTGTGGGGTATCACCTCGGAGTCGGTGGCCGGCTGGCTGGGTTCCGACGGTGACGACGGCGCGGTCAGCGGTATGGCCGCCTCTCCCGGGATCGCCGAGGGGCCCGCCCGATTGGTCTTCAGCCCCGACGACATCGGCGACATCATGGACGGCGAGATCCTCGTCGCCCCGATCACCGCTCCGAGTTGGGCCCCCGTCTTTCCCAAGATCCGAGCCTGCGTGACCGACATCGGCGGGATGATGAGCCACGCCGCCATCGTCTGCCGGGAGTACGGCATTCCCGCCGTGACCGGCACCGGGTTCGGAACCTCGGAGCTCGAGAACGGTCAGATGATCCGCGTCGACGGCTCCACCGGAACGGTCACCGTTCTCGACTGACCCACGGACCCAGGAGGCACAGCCAACATGCTCACACAGGAACAGAACGACGAGCTCACGCAGGTAGGACCCGGAACGCCGATGGGCGAACTGCTGCGGCGCTACTGGTACCCGGTGGCCATCACCCGCGAACTCGACGAGTTCCCGGTCAAACGGGCCCGCCTCCTGGGTCAGAACTGGGCGGTGTTCAGGACCGGTGACGGAGCCTACGGCATCGTCGACGAACGATGCCCGCACCGCGGTGCGTCGATGGTCTACGGCATCGTCGAGCCCGACGGCCTGCGCTGTGGCTACCACGGCTGGAAGTTCGACACCGGCGGCAACTGCACCGACATCCTGGCCGAACCCGACTCGTCGCCCAGGTTCCGGGAGAGCTGCGCCATTCCCTCCGGCCAGGCAAGGGAGATGGGCGGCCTGATCTGGGCCTATATCGGCCCCGACCCGGCACCCGAATTACCCCGCTACGAGGCCTACGTGATGGACGGGGTACGAGACATCGGCCACTCGCTGCTGCCCTGCAGCTGGCTGCAGATCATGGAGAACGCCGTCGACCCGTATCACGTCGAAGCACTCCACGGGAACTACTTCGAATTCATCGCCGACCAGCAGGGCACGCCGATGCCGGGCTCGTTCGGCGGCAACAAACACGAGAAGGTGGCGTTCGACGCCTTCGAACACGGCATCATCAAACGCCGCCTTCTCCAGGGCCAGAGCGAGGAGGACGACGACTGGAAGATCGGCCATCCTCTCGTCTTCCCCTACCAGATGTGGGTCGGCGGCAACGGCGTCTATCAGATGCAGATCCGGGTTCCGGTCGACGACACCCACACCTGGATGCTTTTCTACACCGTGCATGCCCCCGAGGGCGCCGAGCTTCCGGAGAACCCACCGGTGGTCGACTACGAGTACCAGTGGAAACGCGACGACGGCACCCTCATCGTCGACTACATCGAGGGCCAGGACATCATGGCCTGGGTGACCCAGGGCGAGATCGCCGATCGAGTCAACGAAAAACTCACCAAGAGCGACGTGGGCGTGGTCGCCTGTCGGCGGATGTTCCGGGACTGCATGGAAGCCGTCGGCAGAGGGGAGGATCCGCCGGTGTCCGTGGTCCGGGAACCCCATGATGTCATCAAGCTGCCGCTGGAGCGGTCCAAGTTCGGCCGCGGGGCCGAGTTCGCCACCGACTGGATCGACAACGGCTCGATGCGCTACAGCCCCCAGGCCGACTACATGAAGCAGCTGCATCGCGACGCCGAAGCCAACCGCCGGAAGCTGTCCGAGGCTTGATGAGGTCACCGATCGGGGGCGGTCCTGTACCGGTAGCGATGCACGGCGTCGAACCCCAACCCCCGGTAGAGGGCGACGGCGCCCACGTTGTCGGACTGGACCTGGAGCCACATGGTGTCTGCGCCGAGATCGGCGGCCACCGCGGCCAGGGCGACGAGAACGGCGGAGGCCACTCCCCTGCGACGGAATTGCGGCCGGGTGCTCATCGATCCCACCGCGGCCCACCGACCGTCGACGGTGACCATCCCACCGCCGAGCAGCTCACCCTCATCGGAGAGCGTCACGAAGCGCTGGGGCAGATCGGTGGCGGTCACCTCGGTCAGACGACCACGGTCGCCGAGCAACCGGACGAACAACGCAGCCGGGGCGGTCGACGTCCCGATTGCTCTGGTGTCAACGGTCGGCAACGGTCTCCGATCGACGACCGTTGGGATCGGAGCAGCCATCACCAGAGAGTCGACCGTGGCGGGCCAGCTTCGGCGCTCGAGCTCGGCGATCAGCTCCGGTTCAGCGTGGTCGAAGATCTGGAACCGGGGGGTCAGGCCACGGCTGCGGTACCACTCCTCCATCATGTCGATGGTTTCGGGGACGGACTCCGCCGGCGCTCCTGGTGCCCACGTGCTGTTGGCCCGGCCGGTCACGCCGAGCCCGGCCCGAAGCCGCCACTCCCCGATGGTGAGCCGGTCACAGCCGGGCACGGCCCGATCGCTCAACCGCTCCAGCGTCGACGGCAACGCACCCGACGTTGCGTTTGCCTGCATCGGGCCAGTAAACCAGATCATCACGCCACTCGTCGGCGCACACCGGGAACGGAGCATCCATGACCGAAATCGACCACGCACGCTGGGCCGCCTACCTCGCCGCCGGGGTGGACGAGCGGCGGGAACTGCAGGCCATCACCAAGCAGGTCGACGAACTGTCGATCGACGACGCCTACGCCATTCAGGCCGCCCTCCTCGAACTCCAGCTCGAACGTGGCGACACCCTGGCCGGGGCAAAGCTCGGTCTGACGTCGGTGGCGAAGCAGGAACAGATGGGCGTCAGCGAGCCGTGCTACGGCTGGGTCCCGGCCTCCACGGTCGTCCCCAACGGCGGCAGGATTCCTCTCGACGAGCTCATCCACCCCCGCTGCGAACCGGAGCTGGTCTTCGTGCTCGGTCAGGATCTGGCCGGGCCGGGCGTGAGCGCCGTGGACGTGCTCGACGCCACCGAGAAGGTGGTGGGCGGGATCGAGATCATCGACTCCCGCTACGAAGCGTTTTCCTTCACCCTTCCGGACGTGATCGCCGATAACACCTCCGCCGCCAGGGTCGTGCTCGGCACCGACGGCATCGGCCCCCGCGACCAGGACCTGGCCACCATCGACTGCTGGTTCGACATCAACGGCGAGCAGGTCGGAGAGGCAACCGGGGCGGCGCTGCTCGGTGACCCGGCGTCCTGCGTCGCCCACCTGGCCAATCACGTCGGCAAAGCCGGACTCAGGCTCGAGGCGGGCTGGCACGTCCTGGCCGGTGCGGTCACCGACGCCAAGCCCTTCACGGCGGGAACCACGGCAACGGCCCGCTACTCCGTCCTCGGCGACGTCTCCGTGACCGCCGTTTGAAACCTCTGTACCCAAGGAGCACATCGTGCCTCTCGTGAACGTGCACATGGCTCGAGGTCGCGGCCCCGAGCAGAAGAAGGCGCTGATGGCGGCGATCACCGATGCGGTGGTCGAGACACTGGACGCTCCTCGTGATTCGGTGCGAGTGTGGATTACCGAGATGTCGGATCTCGATTACATGGCCGGTGGCGAGCTACTGGCCGACAAGCAACAGCGGCTCGCGGCCGAACGCGCCGGAGCCGAGGAAACGGCGTCGAACGGAGGAGTCGATGGTTGACCAGCACCTGATCGAGCAGGCGGCCCTGGCGCTGCGGAAGGCGGCGGCGTCGCTCACACCGATCGACCCGATCCGGACCATCGTCGGCACCGACTCCGACATCGACGTCGGCTACGCCATCCAGGATCTGAACACCGAGACCGACATCGCCTCGGGGCGGCGGGTGTGCGGCCGCAAGATCGGGGTGACCGCCCGGGCCGTCATGGACATGATCGGTGTCGACCAGCCCGATTTCGGCACGCTGTTCGCCGACATGGAATACGGTGACGGCGTTCCGATCGAGCCTGGCCGTCTACTCCAGCCCCGGGCCGAAGCCGAGGTGGCGTTGGTCCTGGAGCACGATCTCGACAAGGGACGCCATACCTTCAACGACATCATCGCCGCCACCGCCTACGCGCTTCCCTCCATCGAGATCGTCGACTCCCGAATCGCCAACTGGGACATCACCATCGTCGACACCGTGGCCGACAACGCCAGTTGCGGCCTGTACGTCCTGGGCGGTCGCCCGGTCGGGCTCGACCGGTTCGACCTACGGACGGTGCCGATGACGATGTCGATCAACGGCACGGAGGCCACAACCGGCATCGGTGCGGCCTGCCTGTCCCACCCGTTGAACGCCGCCCGCTGGCTGGCCGACACGCTGTCGGCTCGGGGCATCCCGCTGCGAGCCGGTGATGTGTTGATGACCGGCTCGCTGGGCGCCATGAAGCCGATCGGCCCGGGCGACACCGTCGAGGCGGACTTCGGGCCGCTCGGCACCGTCACCACCCACCTGGAACCTGAATCCTGACCTACCCCAATACCCAAACCCAGCACCCAAACCGTGCGCCCGACACCCCGCTTACCGGGGCCACAGCCGCACAGATCGACAGATACCCACCCCACCATCCAAACCGTGCGCCCGACACCCCGCTTGCCGGGCCACAGCCGCACAGGAGCGACTCGTGACCTCGTCCCCATCATCAGCGAAAGCCACGGCCGCCATCGTCGGGTCGGGCAACATCGGCACCGACCTGTTGTA
>JBFHEP010000319.1:0-4874 GCA_041584095.1 Acidimicrobiales bacterium
CGGCGGGGGTGCTCTTGCCCTCGCCGTGCTCACGCCGGTTGCTGTGGCCGCCTGCTCGAGCGACGAGTCGGGCGATGCAGCCGACTCCACCACTCCAGCCGCTGATGCCGACGAGAGCTCCACGTCGGCCTCGACCGAATCCGCCGAGTCGGGCGAGGCGGACGAGTCGGCAGCCACGGAAGCAGCTGCCGACGACACCGCTGAGCTGCGCTGGAAGCGGGCCAACCTGGGCTTCGTCTCCGCCTACGTCGTCGCCCGGGGCAACCGGGCTGCGATCGTCGACACCGGGACGGCCGGCAGCTCGGAGACGATCGGCCAGTCGCTGACCGACCTCGGACTCACCTACAACGACGTCGAGAGCGTGATCCTCACCCACAATCACGGTGATCACATCGGTTCGATCGGTGATGTCCTGGCCATGGCGTTGAACGCCACGGCCTATGCCGGTGAAGCCGATCTCGGCGGTATCGACGGTGACATCACCGGTCTCGTCGGCGGCGAGGACGTGTTCGGGATGGAGGTGCTTGCCACCCCCGGCCACACACCCGGGTCGGTGTCGGTCATCGACAACGGCACCGGGCTGCTCATTGCCGGTGACGCTCTCACTGTCGAAGGCGGCCGGGCCTCCGAACCCCCGGCCGAGTTCACCGCCGATTCCGACGGCGCTCGTGACAGCATCCGGGCGCTGGCTGCGCTGAGCTTCAACACACTGCTCGTCGGCCACGGCGACCCCATTGAAGGTGATGCCGACCAGTCGGTGGTCGACCTCGTCGCCTCCTTCTGAACCCGCCGCCCACCAACCGTTTCTGTGCGTTCACCGCCCGGAAAGCCGCTCAGCAACGCACAAAACGCAGGGGGTCAGCGTTTGCGGCCGAAACGGTCGAACGGGGTGTCGAGGTCGACGCCCTCCTGCCGAGCTGCGGCAACGATGTCGTCAACCGGGAGCCGCCGCGCCTCGGCCCGGTCGGGGAGGTTCGGGCGTGAGAGGATGACGTCGACATCGGTCAGCGTCCACTCGTCGGGCGCGACCTGGCCCACCTCGTCCCAGTCGACGGGAACCGCAACCGACGCGGTCGAGGTGGCTCGCAACGAGAACGGGGCCACGACGGTGGCGCCGCGGTTGGCCCGCAGCCAATCGACGAACACCCGCCCCTTGCGATCCTTCTTCAGGAACTCAGTGGTGGCGAGCTCGGGGTGACGGACGCTGACCACCCCGGCGAGCGCCCGGTTGGCCATCGCCACGTGCTGGTGATCCAAGTCTCCGGGAAGTCGGATCCAGAGGTGGAATCCCTTTGAGCCCGTGACCACCGGGTGGGCGGTCAGCCCGAACTCGCCCAAGACCTCACGCACGAGCAGCGCAACTTCGTGCACATCGGCCGCGCCCGAGCCGGGCGACGGATCGAGGTCGAGAACCATCCAGTCGGGCGGTCGATCCGGAATCGTCGAGGTCCAGATGTGGAAGGTGATCGTGCCCTGGTTGGCCAGCCACGGAATGTTCTCGGCCTCGGTCACCACCGGATAGACCGTGGTGCCGCCACCCTCCTGCTTGGGCACCTCGAACCGGCCGATCGACTGCGGGAAGTGGTTGGCCACGTTCTTCTGCATGAAACCCTTGGCTCCGACTCCCTTGGGGAATCGGTGCAACGTCAGCGGGCGTTCGAGCAGCATCGGCAGCATGTGGTCGGCTATCGCGTTGTAGTAGCCGACAACATCGGCCTTGGTGTGACCCGGCTCCGGGAAGATGATTCTGTCGGGATTCGAGGCCTCCACCGGACCCACCTTAGAACGTACGGCCTGCGCTGACCCATCGCCGTGGAGCACGCGCACAACGCGGTGGGATCAGCCGATGGTGGCCAGGTGCTGTTCGATCTTGTGGCGCATCGCCGGTTCGGGGTGGGCGCCGATGACGGTCTCCAGGGTCTCGCCGTTGTGGATGAACACCATCATCGGGATGCTCTGGGCCCGGTAGTCCATCGAAGTCTGCGGATTCTGGTCGACGTTGACCTTGACCACCTTCAATCGGTCGTTGTAGTCGACCGACAGCTTCCTCAGGATCGGCGCCACCATCTGGCACGGTCCGCACCACGGCGCCCACAGGTCGACCAGTACCAGTCGATTGGTCCGGATGGCGTCGCTGAAGGTGGCGTCCGTGGCGTCGACCAGCCAGGGCAGATCGTCGTGGCACTTGGCGCAGCGGGGTCGACCGCTGACCGCCACCGGAGTTCGGTTCTTCGTGCCGCACGACGGGCAGGCCACCACCGGCGACTCGGCTTGGGAAGCCATACTGTTGATTTTACCGGGCCGACACGGTCCCGCTTCAGCGCGCCTACGGTTGGTCGCCGACCCATTCGTCGTCGACCAGATCGAGGACGATGACCTCGGCCCGGCCCTCGGGATCCATCAGGGCGAGGACCCGTTCCTCGTCGACGACTCGCTTGCGGTGCGAACCGTCGGCCCGGCCCCGGAGCAGGGCTCCCAACCGCTGCCACCATCTTCGGGAACCCCGCTGGTAACGGGGGTCGGCGCCAGTCGGTGGCGGGATGAACACGTCACGCACCCGGCTCTCGGCTCGATGCCCGAGTAGCGCCCCGACCAGCCGGAACGACAGATCAGCCGTGCCGACGATGCCCGACGCGGTGAGCAGCCGCCCCCACTCGACCAGTGGTTCATCGGACAGTTCGAGACCCCGAGCCGTGATCAGATCTCCGGCCAACCAGTGGGTGGTCACCCGGGCGCCGTCGATGATCCCGGCGGCGGCCAGCAGGACCGATCCGGTCGATGTGGCACCGAGCCAACGGGCTTTCGTGGACAGCTCGGCGATGGCCCGCAGTACCGCCGGATTCTCGGCCGTACTCCGAACCCCGAGGCCGCCCGGCACGAGCAGGGCACTGCAGCGGTCGATCTCAGCCGCCGGTCGGGCCACAACCACGTCACCGTGATACGACGTCACGGGCTCGGCGAGCACGCTGGCGATGATCACATCGAGTTCGGCCGTGGTGAGGATCTCGACGAGAACCGACGCTTCGTCGGCGGCCAAGCCGTCGTAGGCAAGGATCACGACCGGACCGATGTCCGCGGACCCGTCGGCCACTTCATCGGCGCTCTCGGTGCCGGGCATTGGCAGCGGCTCGACCATGGTCAAGTATTCCATCGATCGCTTGGTTTCGGTCCACCAACGACCGACGTTTGCCGGTCCGACTCAGTATCCGTTGTCGTCCGATCCCGACACGGGCGCCGGGTCCAGCCGGTCGCAGGTCTCCGCCGGAATGGTCATCGGAGGGAACGGGTTGGCGCCGTCGTCGTCGAGTTGATCGGCCGGCAGCGATGTCTCGGCCAGGATCTCGCCGTCGGTCAGAAGTGCGATGTACTCGGTCTCCACGGCGTCGGCGTAGACGTGTTCGCCCGCTTCGATGACGTAGCCCTGCTCGACGACGTCGCTGCCGCCCTCGGACCGATACAGCCAGTCGACGAGCACATCGGTTTCGCATTCCGAGGTGATGGTGACCTGACGCGACTGGGAGCACGCGGTCAGCGCCACGGCCGCCAGC
Organism: Acidimicrobiales bacterium; assembly: GCA_041584095.1. Classification (GTDB taxonomy): domain Bacteria; phylum Actinomycetota; class Acidimicrobiia; order Acidimicrobiales; family SZUA-35; genus JAHELU01. Next base: position 3,549 of record JBFHEP010000319.1, read on the forward strand.
GTCATCGCCGCAACCGTTGCAGCCGGCCCACGGCGGGTTCGACGAAATGGCCGAGGGCCAACGATGTCGGCGGCTGTCGGAGGTGGCACCGCGCCGAGCCTACCACCGGCTCCAGTGGCGGCCGGGTCGGCCATCAGTCGAACCAGTTGCGCGGATCGAATCGGCCGAAGTCGAGATCGAACGGCGGATTGCCGTCTTGGGCAGCATCGGCCCGCTGCTCCCACCAGATGTTCTCGTAGGCCTCGCCACCGATGCGGGGATCCTGGCCGGCGATGATGTTGCCGATCCAATTGCCCAGATAGGTCGAGTAGAAGCCGATTCCGCCGACGGCCTCGACATCGTCGACGTGCTGCAACTCGTGTTCCAGCAGACCGCCGCTGGGTCGGGGGTCGTCGACGAAAACGGTGTGGCCGAGGGTGATGGCATCGTTGAACCTGATCGGCAGACCGGTGATGAACTCGGCATCACCGGTACCGATGTTCTCCTGGTATTCACCGCCGAGCACGAGGATGGAGCCCGCCCCGACGAGCCGCTCGAACGGGGCCGTAAGCGTCAGCTCGTCGAACACCGACTGCAGTGGATTGTCGAGCCAGCGATTGGTGTATGCCCATCCGTACTGTCCGAACTCCGACAACCGGTGAACGGTCTCGTCGGTGACGGCATCGACCGTCGACGTCACGTCGTCCCACCTGTCGGAGGCGAATTCGCCGATGCCGCCCCATACATCGCCGGCGGTGCCGGTGACGCCGTCCCATGTATCGGATGCGAATTCGCCGACCAGGTCCCACCCGTCGCCCAGGACCGGAAGGCCGAACCCGAAACCGAATGTTCCGCCGCCGCCTCCCGCGCCACCACCGCCGCCTCCGCCACCTCCTGCGCCGCGCCCGATCCCGATCCCGGTACCGGGGCCCGACGACCCGCCGCCGACCCCGACGCTGCTCGTCTTCTCCTGCTCGTCGGCATTGGCCGACAACAGTTGTGAGGCGTCGACCAGGCCGGCGGCAACCGCGACCAGTTGCGGGCGGTGGCTCGACTGCCACCGGCCCACGAAATCCGCCGCATCGGCCCCGTGCCAGACACGGCCGAGTTCGCCACAGGCCGTCGACACCCGTCGCTCCATGGAGCGGACCGCCTCGGCCCGCTCCTCGAACGACGACGCCAGCGACCGCAGACGGACGATGTCGGCCCCGACGACCTCAGCCACCCTCCACCGCCCAACCGGTGGCGCCCACCTTGGGCGCCGCCACCCGCAGCGACGCGAATGCCGCCTCGATCGCCGACCGGCCAACGTGATCGGTCAAACCCACCGCCGCCTGCACGATCACC
>JBFHEP010000320.1:0-4869 GCA_041584095.1 Acidimicrobiales bacterium
ATTCCTGGACAACGATCACGCCGAGCGCGACCACGCCGGTCGCTCCGGTGGCAAGGACGGCTCGCCGGTCGACGTCGGTCAACGACGGTCGCACCGGCCGGGTGGACACGTGCCAGATGAGTAGCGGAATCAGAAGGAAGGCAAGCAGCTGGTGGGTCCAGAGGGCGCTCCAGTAGCCGACGCCGAACCACAGCGCCGTGGCGTGCGCCGCCCCGAGCGCGATCGTGGCCGCCACCAGCACACCGAACCCGGTCGACACCCAACGGGTGGACCGCCGCCGTTTGAACCCCGCTTTCACGGACCCCCGAAGCTTCAGCGGACTCACGACCAGGATCATCAGCCCGGCGGTTGCGTGGAAGACGACCACGGGGCGAGCGACCGACAGCGGCACGACCCAGGAGACGAGCCCGCTCACCAGCGCGGCGACCACCAACCCCTCGAGGAGGAGATTGACCTGACGACTGGTCAAGCGAAGGGGACGAGCGTTTCGGATGGTTCGACTCCGAAGTTTGGAGGGCTGTGGACCATTATGACCCGGGAACGTCCAAACCTCGGATCAGAAGAGGTAGCGTTTCCGATTCGTCGGACGGCGACGACCGGTCGAGCCAGACACCGACGACCCGAGGAGGGGTGGCACCAGATACATGAATCGATCAGAATGGATCGTCGCCTGATACAAGCGGCGGGGAACGACCGATAGACGGCTCGACGGCGGGCGGCGCAACACCATCTCTCGAGGGGAGACAACGATGGACACGCCGCCCACGATGGAACTGACGGTGGATTTGAGCCTTTGGCAAGAGGGGTCGGAGGTGACGGTCGAGGTGCCGGCGGCGGTCACGGTCGGGCACGTCGCCGATCAGCTCGCACTGTTCGTCGGCCTGCCGACCCACGACGAGGACGAGAACCGTGTGCCGTACTCGCTCCTGCCGGCCACTGATTCATCCAACGTTGCCGGCGATCAGTTCGACGAGGTGGTCGGTGGCGGTGTCGACGGTGCGATCGGTGGTCTGGTCGACGAGGTGCAGCGGATGCGGGCTCGTGAGCAGTCGATGCTCGACCGGGAGCTGACTCTGATCGGCGCCGGAATCACCGGTCCGGTGTCGCTGGCGGCCACCTCGGTCCCCTACGTCGACCAATTGCTGTCGACCTACGAGCAGAAGATCAAGGACGCCATCGACACCGAGGTCACGCTGTGGTTGGAGAAGGGACGGACCCTGGTCATTGGCGCCCTGTCGGATGCGATGAACGAGATCCGCGACGACCTCCGGGAACGAATCGCGCCGCTCATTCCCTCGGGGATTCGCGGTGTCATCGCCCAATACCGGGCCGGTCGGGCGCTGCGGAAGTTCGGGCGGGTGCGGGCCGAGGTGGCCTACACCGATGCGGTGCGCAGCGGACTGCGACTGGCCGGCAAGTCGGCCGGCTCCGTGCTCGGATTCGCCGGGAGGACCGCGGTGGCGACCGCAGCCGGTGGTCTGGCCGGAACCGCAGCAGGTGCGGTCGCAGGAGCCGTGACGGCCACGACCATCATCCTGGTCGGCAGCTGGCTCGGATTGTTCGGCGCCGACGGCGCACCCGGTCCTCCCGGGAACGACGGCGTGCAGGGTGAACCGGGGGACGAGGGAGCAACGGGTCCGGTCGGGGAGCGGGGTGACCCCGGCGAACCCGGAAGCGTCTGGAGCGTCGGGCTCGCCGCCCCGTCGGACGCCACCGAGGGCGACTTTCACCTCGACCGGTGTACCGGGGTGATCTCCCATCAGGGCGACGACGGGTGGGTGGAGATCGTCGATCTGGCGGCAACGCAGGGTCGGGCGGTGGCCGGAGCCTGCGACAACCTGGAGATCGTTGCCCCCGGTCAGTCGCTCTGGTCGGTGGTCAGCAGCCGCTGTCGTGATGACGGCGGTGGCCGGCTCGCCAACTCCGAGATCGCCAGGGCGGTCGCCCAGACCTGGGTGGCCAATCTCGACATCGTCGGGCCCAGCGCCGACTCGATCGACACCAGCCAACCCCTGGTGTTGCGCTGCGCTACTGAGGATTGAGGCCGAGGGGGTTTCACCGGCCACATCCTCGGACAAACTTGGCTCACGCATCGGACGGACCGACCGGCCGTGGAATAAGGTGGATCCACTCGACCCGCTGGCTTTGGAGATGACACCATGAGGCGTACGAAGATCGTGGCGACGGTGGGTCCGGCATCGTTCGACCCGGTCGTGATCAAGAAGATGATCAGCGCCGGGATGAACGTGGCCAGGATCGGGCTGGCTCACGGGTCGCTCGACGATCATCTGGATACCTATCAACGGGTTCGAGGCGCGGCGGCCGACGCAGGCGCGGACCTGTCGATCATGGTCGACCTGCCGGGCCCGAAGATCCGGTGCGCACCGTTTCCCGAGGGCGGTGTCGATCTCATGGGCGGCCACGAGGTGACGATCACCTCTGGCCGCGATGGGAGTACGGCGGAGATCATCTCGGTCGATTACCCCGATCTGATCACCAGCATGCAGCCCGGCGACCGGGTGGCGCTCGGCGACGGCAACATCGCAATGTCGGTCGAGGGGATTGGCGGCGACGAAGTGGTCACCCGCGTGGTCCGCGGCGGATTGGTGCAGGGCCGACCAGGCCTCCAGGTTCCATCGGAACGGCTGCGGCTGCCGACTCCGACACCCGACGACCTGCGGCTCGCCGACGCCTTCATCGAGGCCGGCGTCGACATCATCGCCCTGTCGTTCGTACGGTCGGCCCACGACATCCGCCGTTGCGGGGTCGAATCGGCGCCGGCCGGTCCACTTCTCGTGGCCAAGGTCGAGACGGCGGCCGCGGTGGAGAATCTCGATGGCATCGTCGAGGCCAGCGGTGCGGTGATGGTGGCCCGAGGTGACCTGGGTACCGACTACGCGCTCTCCGAACTGCCTCATCTGCAGAAGCACATCATTCGCCGCTGTATCGCCATGGGGCGGCCGGTCATCACCGCAACCCAGATGCTGGAGTCGATGGTCTACGCCGCCACCCCGACCAGGGCCGAGGCCTCCGATGTCGCCAACGCCGTGTTCGACGGATCGAGCGCCTTGATGTTGTCCGGTGAGAGCGCCATTGGCGTCGACCCGGTGAACGCGGTGGCCACGATGGCCGAGATCATCCAGCGGGCCGACGAGGAGTTCGATCACGAGGCGTGGGCCGACATGATCGACGATCTACGTTATGGCGGCGCGCAAAGAGACGCCGCATCGATCACCACCGATGCGCTGACGATGGCGGCCTGCAAGGTGGCCGAGCGGGTCGACGCCAAGGCCATCGTCTGTCTGTCGCGGACCGGGTTCACCGTGCGTTCGGTCACCCGGTTCAAGCCGTCGGTTCCAATCCTGGCTTTCAGCCCCAACGAGGCCGCGGTGCGCCAGCTGGCGGTGAGTTGGGGAACTCGGGCGACACTGACCGAGGAGCGTGCGACGGCGATCGAGGTCCGCGACGACGCCCTCCGTCTGGCTCGGGAACGGCTCGGGATGGCGAGCGGCGATCGGGTGGTGGTGATCTCGGGCCAGTCGATCAAAACTCGAGCAACGGACACCCTTCGGGTGATGCCGATTCCGTAGTCCCGGCTTCTGAGAGAAAGCGAGATATCAATGGCCGACGTCGCGTTCGAGGTTTCTTACTCGTTCGGCGCCTCACCCCACACGGTGTGGGACGAGCTGATCGATTGGAAAGGTCACGAGAAGTGGGTTCCCCTGACGAGGGTCGACGTCGAACCCGGAGATCCGACCGCCGTCGGTGCCGAGTTCACCGCGTGGACCGGCGTCGGCCCGGTCAGCCTCGAGGACCGCATGCGGGTGGCCCGATGCCACTGGGACGAGGGCAGCTCCAGCGGCCGCTGCGAGGTCGAGAAACTCGGGCCCGTCCTTCTCGGCACCGCCGGCTTCTCCGTCGAACCGAGCCGTTCCGGAGGAGGGGCGGATCTGGTGTGGTTCGAGGACGTGTCGGTTCGTTACGTCCCCCAGTTCCTGGCGCCGATTGTGGGTGCGATCGGTGCCACCGGATTCAAGCAGGGCATGCGGCGGCTGGACAAGCTGCTCACGAACCGGGAACCGGCGTGACCGAAGCCTCGAGATGCACGGCCCAGACCCGGTGCCGCACGATCGGGCAGGCTTCGTCCTACTTCGCACGGATCGCAGTCAGCTCCTCGGCCAGTAGCTCCTGCGTCAGGCCGGCGGTCACGGCCGACGATGGCGGAGGCGGTTATGGATGGGATCTTCCGGCGCACCGGATGAACGCCGTCCCGACGCTCTGCGCGCTGATCGAGTCGGCCGGCCGGACGATTTCGGTCGATGTTCTCGTCGAGCGGCTGTGGCGCCGCACTCATCGGCATGGCCGCCCTCGTCCACAATTCGGGTGACGATGACCAGGCGGCCGACATCATCCTGAGCATCGGCCCATATCCAACTCGTGGCTCGAAGGGCTCTCGCCCGCTGGATTGCCGATCGGGTCGGTGTCCTCGACGAGTACCACCGGACGCGGGTCGACATCTTCGGCAAGAGTCTCCCCTCGGCGGTGCCCCACTTGCGGCAGGTTCTCGCCCGCTGGGAGGAGACCCACGCCTGAGAACAACACGGCACATCGGGAGTATCTCCACTGATACCCGATGGCCGGATCGAGCGCGTCGATCGAGCGCGTCGATCGAGCCGTGCATCCTGGGGGGTCGCCAACACGTAGAACAAGGCGATGCCGAAGTTTCGAAACACAGCCTGTGCGGAGACGCCAATGACAGCACCGGAAGGGCATTCCCGGCAGCAGAGACCTACAGGAGAAAGGTGACGACCGATGCCTGACATCCCGTTCGAGGTGTCCTACTCGTTCGACGGAAACTCGGCGGCTTCC
>JBFHEP010000321.1:0-4752 GCA_041584095.1 Acidimicrobiales bacterium
CGTCGGTTCCGTCGGGCCGCATGGGGATCACCAGATACCGAAGCTCGGCCGTCGAATCCCAGACCCGCACCGCCTGTTCGGGCGGCAATTCCAGGCCGAACTCGGCGAGGACCGTCCGTGGTTCCAGCACCACCCGCGAACGATACGGTGGCGACTTGTACCACACGGGCGGGAGGCCGAGCACGGGCCACGGGTAGCACGAGCACAAGGTGCAGACGACCACGTTGTGCACCTCAGGGGTGTTGAAAACCGCTTGCATGTGCTCGCCCTGGCGGCCGATGAAGCCGAGCGAAGCGATGGCCCCCGTGGCGTCGCCGGCCAGCCAGGCCGCGAAGTCGGGGTCGGTCCAGGCCTTGGCCACCACCGCGGCGCCGTTCCGGGGTCCGACGTCGTTCTGGTAGGTGTCGACGATGACGTCGATGGCCGCCGGGTCGATCAATCCCTTTTCGGTGAGGATCGTTTCGAGTGCCCGCACTCGGGCCTCGATGGGCTCGAGGTGGTTGTCGGGTTCGTGCCCGTGATCGTGATGATGGTCGTGGCCCACGCGCCAACTCTAATCCATCGGCAGAAGTGACGATCAACGCCGGACCGCCGTTAACATTCGCCGCCTTGGCTGCGGTTCTCGGAATGCTGTCGGCACTCGGCATCGGGCTCTCCGACCTGTTCGGGCGGCGGGTCGTGCTGGCGGCGTCGGCGGTGACCGCGGCCATGGCGATGCAGCTGTTCGCCGCGCTGGCCACGCTCGGATTCGCGATCATGACGGCCAGCGACTTCCACACCGGTTCGTTTCTGTGGGGCTGCTTGTCGGGCCTCGGGATGGCCGGAGGTATCACCTTCTACTACCTGGGTCTCCAACGGTCGACCGCAACGCTTGTCGCCCCGATCGTGGCGTCGATGTCGGCGCTGCTGCCCTACCTGTATGCGGTGGGCCGGGGTACGCCGTCATCGTCGCTGGCGTTTGTCGGTGCGGGGGTGGCCGTGCTCGGACTGGTGTTCGTGACCGGCGGGGCCGTGTCGCGGGAGCGGCTGCGGGCCGGTGTGAGGTTCGGGCTCGTGTCCGGTCTGGCTTACGCTTTTGCCGCGATCTCGTTCATCGAGGCTGCCAACACCGAGGGCTGGTGGCCGCCCGTCGGGCAGCGGGTGAGCGGTCTGTTTGTGCTGCTGCCGGTGGCGACGATCATGAGGCGACGTCGCTTCCCGCCGCCCGGTCAGCGCATCAACGGCATGATGTCGGGTGTCCTCACCGCGATCGTCTCTGTGCTCTACCTTGCGTCGCTGGCCCGAAATCCTGCGGTCGGTTCGGTGGCGCTGTCGACGTTTCCCGTCTTCAGCGTGTTGATCGGACGGGTGTTCTTCGACGACGCGCTGCAACGATCCCAGATTCTCGGGATCGGGCTCGTCGTCGGTGGGATGGCGGCGCTCAGCCTCGGCTGAGCACTGTGTCGACTCAGCCGGTCAGGTGGCTTTGAGCGCTTGGGCGGCCTCGGTCAAGCCCTCCAGCCCCATGGCTCCGATGTTGGTTTCGACGGTGCCGTCGTCGTTGATGAACGCGAACGCCGGCTGGGAGAACACGCCGTAGCGCTCCCAGATCACGCCGCCCTCGTCGATGATGTGCTCGAATCCCTGAACCTGATAGCTGTCGACGAAGCCTCGGATTGCGTCGACGTCGTCTCGGGACGCGACCCCGATGACACGTATGTCGTCGCCGAACGTTTCCTGCACCGACGCGACCGCGCCGGATTCACGCTGGCAGCTGGTTCACCACGGAGCCCAGAACCAGAGGATCGTGTCGGTGCCCTCCAGCGAGTTGGTGTCGATCTGGCCGCCGCTGACGGTGGGCAACACCCCGGTGCCGGTGTTTGTGGCGGCCCCGGTCGCCTCCTCGCCGGCTGTCAAGGCTTCGTCGTCGGTGGCGCACGCCGAGAACAGCAGGGCGGCGACCGTCATACCGACGACGGCCCGACGGAGGCGGCCTTGCTTCGATCCGGTGGTCACCTTGCCAGGGTAGAGGGCCGGTGGAGGCAAGCGGTCAGGGGTCACGTCGTCGTAGCCCGTCACGAGTAGTCTTGATTCCGACTTCGATCGAGCGCACAAAGGAGCACGCGGGCGAAATCATGGAGATCACGAACCCGCTCACGGCGCTTGCCGTCATCATGCTGGCCGCATCGATTGCTCAATGGATGAGTGCCCGCCTCCGGCTGCCGTCGGTTCTTTTCCTGCTGGCCGTGGGCGTGGCCGCCAGCCCGTTCCTCGACCCCGACGAGCTGTTCGGCGAGCTGTTGTTCACCACCGTGGGCCTCGGTGTCGCCGTGCTGCTGTTCGAGGGTGGCGCCAGCCTGAAGTGGCGGAGCATCGGCTCGGCCAAGGCCCCCGTGATCCGCCTCGTCACCGTCGGCGCCCTGTTGACCTGGGCCATCGCCGCCGTGGTCGCCTCGCTGGTACTCGACATCGACCGCGGCCTGGCACTGCTGATCGGTGCCATCTTGATCGTGTCGGGCCCGACGGTGGTGATGCCGCTCCTGCGGGTCGTTCGGCCTCGTGAGCCGAGCGCCTCGATCCTACGGTGGGAGGGCATCCTCATCGATCCGATCGGAGCCGGTCTCGCCATCGTCGTGCTCGACACCATGCTCGAGGAGCAGGGGTTGCAGCAAGCGCTGGTCCTGATCGTGACCACGTTCGGGGCCGGTCTGGTGGTGGGCCTCGTCTTCAGCGTTGTCGTCATCGAGGCACTGAGGTTGCGGTGGATCCCCGATCATCTGCAGGTGAACCTGACGCTGGCCGTTGTCGTCGGCTCCTATGCGATCGCCAACTTGATGCGGCCCGAGGCGGGCCTGGTGGCGGTGACCGTGCTCGGCATGGCGTTCGCCAATCAGCGGCGGGCCCCGTCGGCCCACATCGTCGAGTTCAACGAGCATCTCGGCGCCACGATTCTCGGGGTGCTGTTCATCGTTTTGGGGGCCCGGGTCGACGTTCGGGCGGTCTGGGACAACCTGATCCCGAGCCTCATCATCATCGCCGTGCTGGTGCTGATCGCCCGCCCGGTCGCGGTGTTCGCGTCGACGGCGGGCACGTCGGTTGACGCCCGTCATCGGCAGTTCCTGATGACACTCGCCCCCCGGGGCGTGGTGGCCGCCGCAGTTGCCTCGCTGTTCGCGGTGGAGCTGGACCACGCCGGCGTCGACCCCGGCCCGCTGGTACCGGTGGTGTTCACCGTCGTCGTCGGCACCGTGGCATTGGCCGGGTTCGGGGCCAAGACGGCGGCCCGGAGGTTCCGCGTCGCCCGGCCCGAGGCCAACGGCGTGGCCCTGATCGGCGGCGGGCCGTTCGCCATCGGCTTGGCCCGGGAGTTGCTCACGGCCGGGGTGACCACGATCCACGTCGGCTTGAGCGATGAAGACGAGCGGGCCGCCGCCGAGGAGGGTCAACTCGTCTACCAGGGCCGTCTCGACTCCGAGGAGTTCTCCGAGGCCATGACCGAGCTCGGCATCCGCCAGGCGGTGGCGCTGTCGGGTATCGATCACCTCGACATGTTCGCCCTCGGCCAGATCGCCGAAGTCGTCGGATCGGAGCACTTGTACGGTCTGTTCGACCCGTCCCGGCAGCAGGAAGAGGTGGCGTCCCAGGCGATATCACCGGTCGCAGTGCTTCCCGACGAGTACACGCCGGAGCGGGTGCATCATTTGACGGAGTCCGGCGTCGGCGTGCGTACCGTGATCGCATCCTGGGCCGGTCTGCCCGGGTGGCTCCCCATCTGCGGAATCGACAAACAAACGCAGCAGGTGATCTTCAACGTCGATCCCGACCAGCTGGCCGACGATGACCTGATCATCCAGATCGGCCCCGGCCTGAGCACCACCTACGCCTACCGCCAGCGATAGCGCTAGCGGATGGCCGCCGGCACTCGCTCATGTGCTGGCGACGGCGTGGTGAGGTGTTCCCCCGGCGACCTGCCCGAGGTTTGGACCGAAACCACCGCTCAGCGTCGATTTCCGTCCAAACCTCCACCAACCACCTCCGGCTTGAAATCGCTCGGCGCATCCAACGTCGGCCAGTAGGATGGTGGACTCGCCCGGGGCGTTTAACTCAGTTGGCTAGAGTGTCTCCCTTACAAGGAGAAAGTCGGGGGTTCGAGTCCCTCAACGCCCACAACGGCCGAAACCGGCTAGATCTAGCCAGTCTTGGCTATTCTTGCTAGGCCTCATTCTCTGCCCGACTTGGACTCTGGGACCCTACTTGGGACCCAAAGCCACGTGTTCCCGAAGCTAGCAGGGTTAGATCTGGTGACGTTGGGTGCCCGGAACGCCGTTCGGGCGTTCCAATTCCCATGTACGCAGCTCCAATGCCTTCCGCAAACCGACGCCGAGGACTGCTGTCCAAGTGTGAGGTTCGATGGCGGTATCAAGCCTACTACTTATCGAGTCTTTTCGTGAGCACCTATTAGGTCAGGTGTAGCGGCTGGAAGGCAAGGGTTTTGCTGCATTCTCCCAATCCAGTTTGCACATGGATTAAATAGCATCAATAAACATGTATGAGAAGCAACAGGGCCGGGGGTGAGACGATACGACTCGAATGGGAAAATCTACACTATTTGCTTGCGAGCTGAACGCGGCGTGTAAGGTTCGGGTGCCACAAAGCTGATCTAAGCTCCGAGTAATCAGGAGGGAATTCCACTTGTTTAGTCAAAGACGATCCATACGCGCACTGGTACTTGTCATGTCCCTCAGCGTCTTTGCTCAGTCAACACCTGCTGCC
>JBFHEP010000322.1:0-4717 GCA_041584095.1 Acidimicrobiales bacterium
CCACCCCGACCTTGGGGGCTGTTTCACCGGGAAGCTCGGTCCACACCCGGCTGAACCCCTCCGCCGCCGCGGCGGCAGCCCGCCCACCCTGGAGCAGATGAATCGACCGGTACCACCACACCCGCCAGTCCCACGGATCCTCGGCCTCGAGACGGTCCAGGATCGATTCCGTATCGCCCCCGAGCTTCTGCAGCCGCTCGACCTGGATCGGACCGACGCTGCCACTGCGGCCGTGAAGCTGGATCAGCTCCCAGGCCGTTCGAAGGCGCAGTTCCCGGCTTCGATCGACCTGCCCCGATTCGGCGGCTGCCAGGATCGTCGCCAGGTTGACCTGCGGGTTGTTCTCCGGAAGGTCGAGGAGCAGCGGTGCGGCGGGGTCCGACTCGTCGATTCGGGCCGGGGGCAGCACCCGCCAGTCGACTTTGGTGGCGTCGAAGTCCTCCGCTGCGCTGAGCAGCAGGTGGGAGAGGCGATCCGGTTCGAATTCGGTCGACAGCGAAGCGCGCGGTTGTGCCTGGCTGATGGCCACGATCTCGCGGAGCACCCCGGTCAACTGCTCCTGCATCTCCGCAGCCGTCTGGAACCGGTCGTCGGGATGGGGCGCGGTGGCCTTGAGCAGAAACCGGTACAGGGACTCCCACCGGGCGAACAACGGCTCGTCGGCCTGGGTGGGGAGGGCGTGCTGATAGGGGCCGGTGTGGAACGCGAACCGGATGATGAGCACGGCGAGGGTACGGCCGATCGTGTAGATGTCCGACGCCACCGACGGACCCGTCTGCGCCATCTCGGGAGCCTGGAATCCTTCGGTGCCGAAGATCGCGGCGTGGGGGTCGTCGATCCGCATCACGGCGCCGACGTCGATCAGCTTGACGTCGTCGCCGACGGCCATGATGTTCGCCGGTTTGAGGTCGTTGTAAACCAGACCGAGGCCGTGGAGGTAGGAGAAGGCCGGTAGGACGCCGAGGATGTAGGCGATGGCATCGGTGACCGGCAGCGGGTCGGCCACTCCCCCATTGGCGGCACGCCGCTTCTTCAGCTTGGCGTTCAGCGACTCGCCGCCGACCATCTCCATCACGATGTACCCGGCGCCGCGGTGGGTCACGAAGTTGTAGATGTTGACGATGTTGGCATGTTCGATCTGGGCCAGGAACCGCCGTTCGGCCACGGCGGCGACAATGGCGTCGGGATCGTCTTCGTTGAGAAGGCCTTTGAGGACCACCCAGCGGTTGGAGACGGCGCGGTCCCGTCCGAGGTAGATCCACCCCAGGCCGCCGTGAGCCAGCGGGCCGAGAATCTCGTATTGGCCGGCGACGAGTTCGCCGGTGCTCAGGCCGGGGGCGTTGGTGATGAAGTCGAACGGCGTGCGACAGTGGCCGCAGAAGCCGGTTACCCGGCCTGCCTGCCCGGCCGTCGAGCGGCCGACCGCCTTGCCGCAGCTGCTGCAGAAGCGATCGTCCTCCGGAACCTCGCCGAGCACTGCCGCGATCTCGGCCTCGGTCATGACAGCCTGGGCCGGATCGCCGATCTGGGTCGGTGCCACCGTCACCAGACCGGCACCGATGCCGGCACGTCGCGAGCCCGTGCGACGGGACGACGACGTGCGGCGGGTTCGGACCGTTGACCCGCTCCGGGCCGAGACGGCGGTCGAGGTGTCGGGAGGCTGCGGGATGGCTATCGACGGGGCCGTTCCCCCAACCGACGGTTCACCGCTCCCGGGCGCCGTTTCGGCGATCGAGCCGCCGGCGGCGGCCACCGCGGCCGAACCGGCCGCCGAGTCAGAGGCCAGACCGCAGGTGTCGCAGTAGCCGTCGGGAGCGATCGTGCCGATGCAGCCGTCGCGCCCGCAGACGGACCCCGCGGGTTTGGGGGATGGAGCGGCAGACGAGGGCATCACCGCAACCGGCGGGGGTGGCGGTGTCGCCGGAGCGGAGCTCTCGTATTTCACCCCGCACGTGTCGCAATAGCCGTCGGAGGCGATCGCACCGTCACAACCCGACTCGGGGCAACGCACCGTTGAGTTGGCGGAGAGGTTCGACATGGAGGATCAGGGCTTTCGCAGTTCGTCGGCGAGTTGGACGATGGCCGCCTCGGCGGCATCCAAATCACTCGGTGCAGTGTAGAGCTCCGTCCACGCCCCTTCGGCCAGATCCATCGCCTCGGGGGACTCGGCACGTCCGGTGGCAGCCATCTTCGCCTGAAATGCCTGCAGCCGGCCTCGAAGTTCATCGCGCCGATCAAGATCCCGGCGATTCCGGCTGTCGGCTTCGACGAGCTGCCGTTCGAGCCGCTCGGCCATCGTGAGCCACTGGTCCAGCAACGTCCGCTGTTGCGTCCAGGTGCTCGGCTGGGTGGCCCCGCCGCCGGCCCGGGTCGAGGCCAGCAGGTCGTCGAGCCGTTCGGCCAGCCCCCCCGAGCCGTCGATGATGGTCCGGCTCGGCACCGTCACCAGGTCCTTTGGGTCGACGATCTTGTGCCTTGCTTCGGCGGCGGCGGCTGCGGCCCGGGTTCGCAACACTCGCAGCGACGCGAGAACCTCCTCGGTGCGCTGGAGGTCCTCGCCGAGGTTGTCGTGACCGGTGCGAAGGACGGCCATCTGTCGCGCCGCGTCGGCAACCAGTCGATCCAGGTCGCGTCCCTCCCCCTCGCCGACGCTGATCGGGTCGGTCAGGAGTCGCTCGGCCAGGTCTTCGGCCCGGCTGCGAACCCGCCCGATGAGCGGCTCGACGACACCGAGTGCATCGGCTTCAGCCTGCAGCCGATCGGCTGTCTCCCGGGCCGCCTCGACCCTGGGCAGCACGTCGAGCCAGGCCCGATCGATGCGGTTCACACCGTGGTGCACCGCATCGTAGCGCTGGTGGAGCAAGCCGAGTGCGGCCGCCGTGGGCAGCGTCCGGGTTCCCTCGGTCAGCGTCACGTTGAGCGGCTCGGCCAGGAGCGAGTTCAGCTCCTCCACTCGACGAGGATGGCCGGCGTCTGGTGTCAGGCCGTGCCGCTCGGCCAAGCGGCGAGCTGCGTCGATCCGCTCGGTGAGCACGTCGAGGAGAGGCCAGAAGTCGCGAGCCTGGAAAACCGCCGTGGCATACTCGGATGCGGTTGCCGTCCCCGGTTCGGCATCGCCGAGCATCAGGTACGACGGCAGCTGTTCGAGCTCGACGATGCCGGCCCGCAGGCCGGTGACGGCAGTGGCGAGGCGTTCCAGACCGGCGACGCCGACCAGCGGAGCCGCACCGAGCCGGCCGGCCGGAGGTCGCGGTCCGGGTGAGGGGGATGAGTCCGAGGCCACAGTGCTCCGAGCATAGTTTGTCGCGTCTGGGGAGCCGAGCCCGCCCAATCCCGTTCTGAGGCTCTCCGACGTTGCCTACGGCGGCCCGGAACCTCGGAAACGACAAGTGGAACAGGTCGCCGGCTGCTCCGCGATGTCGGTCTCTGACAAGATCGGTCGACTCCCATTAGGCTGAGCAACGTCATGACGACACCGGTCACAACCCCTCCACCGGCCCCACCGCAGGCCCCGTCGTCGCCGGCGACGGTCTCGTCGACCGAGGCGGTCGGCAGGGGTGGCAACACCAGCGGCCTGCTCCAACGCTGGATGATCCTCGTGCCGGTGTTGATCGCCGTCACCGGCGCTTTCGGTGTCGTCGGTGGTTTCCTGCTGCAGGACACGGCCCGCATCACGTCAGAATCGACGGCGCCCGCTCTGATCGAGGTCCAGGACCTCTTCGCCTCTGTAGCGGAGGCCAATGCCGCAGCAACCGCGGCGCATCTGTCGGTGTCGGCATCAGGCGTCGAGGACCGCACGAGTCGCAACCTCTATCTCGACGCACTACGGCGGGCCAACGAACAGCTGACGGTGGTGTCGGCCGACATCGGACGCGATGACGGCGCAGGCGAGGCCGACACGATCCGCACCGACTTGCAGAACATCGCCGCCTCGCTCACCGTCTACGGCAGCTCCGTCGAGGCGGCCCGCGTCGCCAACCTCAACGATCTACCCGGAGCCGACGATCAGCTTCGGACAGCCCTCGACGTGGTCGACACCGAGATCGGCTCATCGGTCGCATCGCTCACCGAGGCGGCCCGGGCCCGGTACGATGACGAAGCCGGTCGAGCCTCGAGCCTGGTCGGCCTGGCCATCGGCCTCGGGTTTGTCACCCTGCTCGTCATGGTGTGGATCCAGTACCGACTGGCGCACCTGGTCCGGCGGGTCGTCAACGTCTTTCTCGCCCTCGCCACGCTGGCCCTCATCGGATTCCTGGCGGTCCTGGTCAACGGCCTGTTGGTGCGTCAGCAGGCGCTGAGCGATGCCAGCGACGGCGGTTACGACGCCATCACGGCCAGCGCCCGAATGCAGGACGCCACGTTCGGCCTGCAGTCCCAGCTCGGCTTTCTCCTTCTCGAGCCGGCGCGTCGCGACGACCCGAACGGACCCGCGGCCCAGTTGATCACCGAAGCCGACGACAGCGTCGAGAGCATCCTGCTGGCCGCCGACTCCGACCGGGAACAGGCGGCCGCCGAGGCACTCGCCGTTCGCTGGGATCGATACCGGACCGCGGCACTCGACGTCTCGTCGCTGAGCGGAAGCGCACGGGCCGACGACGCCGTTGCCGTGTTCCAGGGTGAGGGCCTGTCGTCGTTCAACGGGGTCAACACCGCCATCGAATCGGTGCTGTCCGACAACCGGACCCAGTTCACCGACGGGGTGACCCTGGCCCGGTCG
>JBFHEP010000323.1:0-4617 GCA_041584095.1 Acidimicrobiales bacterium
ACACCCGGTTGGCAGAGCGTGCCGAGGTAAGCGAGCAGATCGGCGGCATCACGGCCGGTTCGCCGCATCCGCTCGATGATCTCCGGTGACTTGACCCGTGGCTCGTCCCAGCGGTCGGCGTGGCCGCCGTCGGCCCACGTCGGCTTGTCGATGGCTTCGGGGACCGGCCGGAGCGGCGAGATTCGACCCGGTTGGACCGGGGAGGTGGCCGCCTTGTGGCAGCGTTTGAACTTCTTGCCGCTGCCACACCAGCAGCGATCGTTGGTCTTCGGGAGAACACCCATATCACAAGCCTAGCAGCGTGCGGAAAAATGGATCGAGCGCCGCACCTGCGACCATCGGCGCTCCATCTGGACTATTGATGGCAGTTCGAGATGTCGGGGAGATTGTCGCATCACGATATTTCTATTCGTGTCACCACCCTTGTCGCTTTATATCGTACTATGTGGTCTCGACAGCCAGTTGATTTGATTTCAAGCCGAATTTCGGGACCATGGCATATTGTGTTGATCCTTCAACAAGCACCTATCCTATTCGCCAATTCGCATCGCGACTATGGATGCCGTTGACCGGCGAACATTGTTGCTGCGCCCCTCTTGCACACCTATGGATGACAACCCCTGGTGCCTGGAGGTAGGGTGATGTGCCTAAGAGCGGAACGGCGAGGAATCTCGAAGACGAACCGAAGTTTTTCAAGGACCGTCACGGAGAGCCGATGGAACGTGTTGTCGGCGTGGCACGGCATTCCCCGGTAAGGACAGACATGATGGAAGAAGCGAAAATACCCTATCTCGGTGTATCGCTGGCGGGCAGAATCCTGGTGGCCCGGCCGGAGATGCATGCCGATGGATTCAGTTCGACGTTGACGTTGATCCTGGAACACGGCTCGGAAGGTGCACTTGGTGTCGTCATCAACAGACCTCAGCCCGATTCACCGGTGGCCGACCTCTTCCCGGACTGGGAGGAACTCGTCTTCGAGCCTGGCGTGCTGTTCGAGGGCGGCCCGGTCGATCAGGATGCACTGATCGCCATCGGCCGCCCGTCGGGCCCGCCCGGTGAGCTGGTGCTCGGGGCCCACCCGGTCGACCTGGACCAACAACCTGCGTTGGTCCGGGCGCAGGGTATCTGCGCCGTCCGTATCTTTGCCGGCTACGCCGGCTGGTATCCGGGGCAGCTGGAACGGGAGATCGCTGCCGACGGCTGGTGGGTCGTCGATGCCACGATCGACGATCTCTTCTCGACCGAGCCCGAAACGCTGTGGGCCAGAGTGCTCAAACGTCAGGGAGGCGACCTCGAATGGTACGCCCACTATCCCGTTGACATCGGCCTGAACTGATCGAACCGCCAGCTACAGACCCGCCGCTCGCAGCGCCGCATAACGCGGCTTGATCTGCTCGTTGATGATGCGCAGCCGCTGTTCGAAAGGCCAGAAGGCGCTCTTCATGGCGTTGATGGTCAGCCACTCCACGTCGTCGATACCGTAGCCGAACACCTCGGCCAGTTTGATGAACTCGTCGGACAGGGCGACGTCGCTCATGAGGCGGTTGTCGGTGTTGACCGTCACCCGGAAACGCAGCCGCCGCAACAGGCCGATGGGATGCTCCTCGATCGACGGTGCCGCGCCCGTGTTGACGTTGGACGTCGGACACATCTCGAGCGGAATGCGGCGATCCCGAATGTAGGCCGCCAGCCGGCCCAACACGGGACGTCCGTCTCCGTCGAAGGTGATGTCGTCGACGATACGAACACCATGACCGAGCCGTTCGGCTCCGCAGTAGTTGAGGGCCTCGGCGATGGAGGGCAGGCCGAAGGCTTCCCCGGCGTGAATGGTGATGTGGAAGTTCTCGCGCATGGCCAACTGGAACGCGTCGAGGTGCCGGCTTGGAGGATGTCCGGCTTCGGCACCGGCGATGTCGAACCCGACGACGCCCTCATCACGGTGACGGAGCGCAAGCTCGGCGATCTCGTAGGAGTGGGCGGCCGTGCGCATCGCAGTACACAGGGTGCCGATGGTGATGGGCCGGCCCGCAGATCCAATGCCGAACCCCTCCAGCACGGCTTCGACGACCTCATCGAGCGTCAACCCCCGCCTGGTGTGCAACTCGGGGGCGAAGCGAACCTCGGCGTAGACGACGCCGTCGGCCGCCAGATCCTCCGCGGCCTCGGCCGCGGCCCGCATCAGACCGTCCTTCGTCTGGGTGACGCCGACCGTGTGGGCGAACGTCTCGAGGTACAGCTCCAGATTGCGGCGATCGGCACCCCGGGTGAACCATTTGGCCAATTCGTCCGGGTCGTTCGTGGGGAGCTGGTCGTAGCCCTGTTCGGCCGCCAAGTCGATGACGGTCGTCGGCCGCATCCCGCCGTCGAGGTGGTCGTGGAGCAGGACCTTCGGGGCCGACCGGATCTGATCGAAGAGATCGGTGGAAAGCGCGGTCGGTTCGGGCTGATCAATTGCCATACGTCATGCTATCCATCGAGGCTTGGCACATGACCGGGTACCCTGGTTGCTCCCTATGGCCATCTCCTTGGTTGGATTCGACGCCGATGACACGCTGTGGCACTCCGAGTCTCATTTCGCGTTGACCGAGGACCGGTTCAGAGCGCTCGTGAGTCCATGGAGCGAGAGCAAGCAGGCTTCGGAGCGTCTCCTGGTTCGGGAGCGGGCCAATCTGGAACTGTTCGGCTACGGGGTGAAGGGATTCATCCTGTCGATGATCGAGACGGCGATCGAGGTCAGCGACGGTGGTATCCCGGCCGGAGCCATCGAGCAGATCGTGGGATGGGGCAAGGAGATGATGGCTCATCCGGTCGAGTTGATCGACGGCGTGACCGACGTTCTCGACACCGTCGGTCGCTCGTATCGCATGATTCTCATCACCAAAGGTGATCTGTTCCACCAAGAGTCGAAGATCGCCGAGTCGGGGCTGGCCGATCGTTTCGAGCGAGTGGAGATCCTGACCGAGAAATCGCCCCGCCACTATCAGGACGTTCTGTTGCGCACCGGCGTGGCGGCCGCCGAGTTCGTGATGGTCGGCAACTCACTTCGATCCGATGTCGCACCTGTGGTGGAAATCGGGGCGACAGGAGTCCACGTACCCTATCGCATCACCTGGGGTCACGAGCAGGTGACCGACGGGTCCCTCGACGACTGCCTGGGCGAGCGAACATGCTCGTTGACGACGATACGGGACCTGCCGGCCCTGCTTGCCGAACTCGGCTGACCAAGCCGAATGTCCCGCCGGGCCCATCGGCGCTCAACCCTCGTTCATTCGATCGGGCTCGAATCCTCCAGGTAGTAAATCGGCCACCGTCCGAATGGTGCCGTCACCGTCGACCAGGCAGTCGCCACCGCCGTGCTCGAACAGCAGTTGCCGGCAGCGGCCGCACGGCGAACAGGGGCGGCCGGAGCCGGAGACGATGGCGACTGCCACGAGCCGCCCGCCTCCCTGCGAGTGCAGCGCGGAAACGAGTGAGCACTCGGCACACAGCGTCAGCCCGTAGGAGGCGTTTTCGACGTTACAGCCCGTGATCAACCGTCCGTTGTCCGTGAGCGCGGCGGCGCCGACCAGGAAATTCGAGTACGGGGCATAGGCGTTGGCCGCAGCCCGGTGGGCTTCGGTCCGCAGAAGGTCCCAATCGATCGGGTGGTCGCTCATGGCTCCGTGCCGTTATTTCGTTCCGTAGATCCGGTCGCCGGCATCGCCGAGGCCCGGCACGATGTAGGCGTGGTCGTTGAGCCGCGGATCCAGTGCGGCGAGGGTGATGTGCACGTCGGGGTGTTTGTCGTGGACGGCGGCGATCCCCTCCGGACATCCGATGATCGCCAGCATCCGAACATCGGTGGCGCCCGCCTCGGTCAGGATGTCGAGTGCCTGTACGGCGGATCCGCCGGTGGCCAGCATCGGGTCGACCAGCAGAACCTCCCGCTGATCGATGTTCTCCGGAAGTTTGCGGTAGTACTCGACGGGTTGATGGGTGTCCGGGTCACGGTAGAGCCCGAGGTGCCCAACCCGACCGTGGGGGATCAGAGTCAGGATGGCCTCCACCATCACCAAACCCGCCCGAAGAACACCGACGATGGCCGGCGCCCGGCCGCTCAGCACCGGTGACTCGGTTTCGGCCACCGGTGTGCGGACCGGGACGTTGTGGACGGGCAGATGGCGGAGGGCCTCGTAGGCGGTGAGCAGCGTGACTTCCTGGCACAGCGCCCGGAAGGCGGACGAAGGCGTGGTTTCGTCGCGCAACATCGTGATCTTGTGTGCGACGAGTGGATGGTCGACCACCGTCACCCGGTCCGGGTTGTGGGCCGTGGTTGCGACCGCCGCCTCCGTGTTGTCACTACCCATCCCCAGACCGTAGCACGGGCCGAACCGGGGCGAAGTCGCCGGACGGCCCGCCGCGCTACTGGAGGGGCCTGCGGTCGAGAAGCGCCGCCTCCGCCCTTCGGGCCAGTTCCCGGGCCTGCTCGATGTCATCGCCGAAAGCGGTGACATGGCCGAGTTTGCGGCCCGGCCTCGGTTGCTTCCCGTAGAGGTGAATATGGGCTCCCTCCACCGCCAGGGCGTCTCCCAGATGCAGGGTTGGATCGACGCCCTCGAGGCCCCCGAGAACGTTGAT
>JBFHEP010000324.1:0-4579 GCA_041584095.1 Acidimicrobiales bacterium
AGTGCCGCGGCGACGAGCCCGATCACCGATCCGGCCCGGCGGCGGGCCGGCCGACGTGTCATGCCCGCATACGCGCGGCCTCGGGATCCCAGAGACAGCCGTCGACGAGATGAGCCGCCCGGCGGTCGCCGACGATCTCGATCTCGAAGTGCCCTGTGGCCCCTTCCAGCTCGGCCGGAACATAGCCCAGCGCAACCGACGTATCGCAGAAGTGCGAGTAGCCTCCCGAGGTGACCCAGCCGACGACCTCGTCGTCGTACCAGACCGGTTCGTCGCCGATCACGTCGGCTCCGGCCCGGTCCGGTTCGGTGTCGACGGTCCACGTCAGCAGTCGGCGCCGCGGCCCCGCATCGATCGCCGAGCTCAGGGCGTCGCGGCCGAGGAACGGCTTGTCGAGCTTCACGAAGCGGCCGAGACCGGCCTCGTACGGGTCATAGATCGGGCGGTATTCCCGGGCCCAACCGCCGAAGCTCTTGTCGAGCCGAAGGGAGTTGAGGGCGTGCAGGCCGAAGAGACGCAGCCCATGCTCAGCGCCGGCCGCCGTCAACAGATCGAAAACGTACCGCTGGTACGACGACGGCATCCACAGCTCGTAGCCGAGATCACCGGTGAAGCTGACCCTCCCGCACCACACCGGCGCCCAGCCGACGTTCATCGACCGGAACGCCATGAACCGGAAGGCCTCGTTTGACACGTCGTCGTCGGTGATGGAGGCCAGCACGTCACGGGCTCCCGGACCGGCGATCGAAAGCCCGCACAGCTCATAGCCCAGCGTGCGGTAGCCGACCGTCCCGTTTCCGGGGGACCACCCGGCAAGCGCCCGGTCGAACCAGCGCTCGTAGTACCGTTCGGCGATCCCGGATCCGAACACGACGAAGCGCTCGTCGCGGGCGGTGTTGCCGGTCGCCCCTGCGGTGACGGTTTCGGCCGGTCCCAATGGCTCGCCCGTCGCCCCGGGCAGGCAGGCGACGGTAAGATCGCCGATCATCTTGCCGTTGTGGTTCACCAGGGGAGCCAGCGCCATGCGCCCCGGGCCGGGAACGGTGTTGGTGCTCAGGTGATCAAGGAACGCCCGGGCCCCGGGTCCGCTGAATTCGAACTTGGAGAAACCCGTCGTCTCCATCAGGCCGACGCCGTTCCGGACAGCTAGAGTCTCGGTCCGGACCTGGTCCCAAGCGTTCGACCGGGCGAACGTCACGTCCTCGACCGCATCGAGCCCGTCGGCCTGGAACCACAGCGCCGACTCCAGACCGAAGGCATCGCCCCAGACCGCGTTGGCGGCGGTGAGCCTGTCGTGGATCGGCGACGTCTGGAGCGGGCGACCCTCGGGTAGGAACTCGTTGGGGAACTGGATCCGGAACCGGCGGGAGTAGTTCTCCCGCACCTTGGTGTTGGTCCACGATTTCGTGGCGAAGTCGCCGAACCGGGCGATGTCCATACCCCACACGTCGAACCCTGGATCACCCTCGGTCATCCAGTTGGCCAGCGCCAAGCCGACACCGCCGCCCTGCGACAATCCGGCCATGACGGCGCAGGCTGACCAGAAACCGGGCAGACCCCGGACGGGGCCGAGCAGCGGATTGCCGTCGGGGGCGAAGGTGAACGGGCCGTTGATCACCTGTTTGATACCGACCTCGGCAAAGATCGGGAAGTGCTTGAAGCCGGTGTCGAGCGACTCGGCGATGCGCTCCAGGTCGGGGGGAAGCAGCCGCATGCCGAAGTCCCATGGCGTGTCGCCGGGCGACCAGGGCACACAGTTTCGCTCGTAGGTGCCGAGCAGGAGACCGGCCCCTTCCTGGCGCATGTAGATCTCGCCGGCGAAGTCGATGGCGTGGCTCATCTCGCCGACGCTGGCGTTGAATTCCGCCAGCTCCGGAATCGGCTCGGTGATGATGTACATGTGTTCCATCGCCAGAACCGGAAGCTCGAGCCCGACCATGCGCCCAACCTCTCGGGCCCACAACCCGCCGGCGTTCACGACGTGTTCGCATCGGATCACACCCTTCGACTCGCCGGTGGCCGGGTCGTGCACGTGCACGTCCCAGCGGCCGTCGACCCCGGCATCGGCGAGCCCTCCAGGGCCATCGACCGGCGTCACGGCTTGCGCCCACGCCTTGCGGTAGACCTCGGCCCCGTTGTTGCGGGCCACGGTTGCATAGGCGTTGGTCACCCCGGTCGGGTCGACGTGGCCCTCATGAGCGTCCCACATGGCGCCGACAAAGTAGCTGGTGTCCATGAAGGGCATCTTGGCCTTGGCCTCGTCGAGCGTGATCAGCTCGGTCTCCATGCCGAGGTACCGACCCCGGGCGTGGGCCATCTTCAGCCAGTCGAGCCGTTCGGGGGTGTCGGCCAGCAGGCAGCCGCCGGTGATGTGGATCCCGCAGTCGCGGCCCGACAGCTCCTCGATCTCCCGGTAGAGCTCGATTGTGTACTGCTGGAGCTTGGCCACGTTCGGGTCGCCGTTGAGCGTGTGCATGCCACCGGCCGAATGCCATGTCGATCCGGCCGTCAGCTCGTCGCGTTCGAGCAGCACGACATCGGTCCAGCCGTTCTTGGTCAGATGGTAGAGCACACTGGCTCCGACCACCCCGCCGCCGATGACCACCACCTGGGCCGTGGTTTTCATACTCGAGGTTCTCCTGTCGCGCGCTTGCGGGCGTTGGTTCGGGGATCCATGTTCAGTAGTCGGTGGCCACGCCGCCCTCGGCCACCCGTCGGTCCACGAACTCGTCGAGTTCGGCCCGACAGTCGGGGTCCATCGGCGGGTCGACGTGTTCGGCCAGAAGCCGCTCCACCAGCTCTGACATCTTCTTGTCGGTCGTCGGCGAGCCTGCTTCGACCCACGATTCGTGGTTCCGCCAATCCGACAGCATCGGATGGAAGAAGGCGTTGCGATAGCGGTGCTGTGTGTGCTCGATACCGAAGAAGTGACCGCCCGGACCCACCTCGTCGATGGCGGCAACCGCCAGCGCTTCCGGATCGAGGGCGATGGGGCGCAGGAATTCCGACACCATGCCCAGCAGGTCGGCGTCGAGCACCATCTTCTCGTAGGATGCGACCAGCCCACCCTCCATCCAACCGGCTGCGTGCTTGACCAGATGGGCCCCGCCGGTGATCGCCCCCCACAGCGAGAACACCGATTCGTAGGCCGCTTGGGCGTCGAGGGCGTTGCCGGCGTTGACGTTCGAGGAGCGGTAGGGGATGTTGTAGCGTCTGGCCAGCTGGCCTCCGACGATGGCCGCCTTCAGGTACTCGGGGGTGCCGAACGCCGGTGAGCCCGACTTCATGTCGACGTTCGACGTGAATCCGCCGTACATGACCGGCGCCCCTCGCCGCACGACCTGGGTGAACGCCATGCCGGCCAGGGCCTCGGCGTTCTGCTGGACGAGCGCTCCCGCCAGGGTCACCGGCGCCATGGCCCCGGCCAGCGTGAAAGGCGTGACCACGATGAGCTGGTTGCGGGATGAGTATTCGATGATGCCCTGGGCCATCGGGTCGTCGAGCCGCAGAGGCGACGACGTGTTGATGATCGACATGATCGACGGTTCGGCCTCCAACTGCTCATGGTTTACGCCGCGGGCGATCCGCACCATCTCCAGGCAATCCCGGTTGCGCTGGGCGCCGAGACTGTAGGCATGGATCGGCTTGTCGCTCAACACGAGCTGATCGTGGGTGGCGTGCAGGTGACGGACCGAGGCGTGAACGTCGGTGGGTTCGACCGGGTAGCCGCCGAGCAGGTGGATGGTGTTGAGCACCTGGGCGAGACGGCACAGGTTGGCGTGATCGATTCGGTTCCCGGTGCGGCGTCCTCCGGCTGCATCGGACACGTTGGGGGCGCTGGCCACTGCCGAGAACGCAACCCAGGGACCGCCGAGACGCACGGTGCGCTCCGGGTTCCGGGAGTGAAAGTCGAACTCGGCGGGAGCCGATGCGATGTAGTCGTCGATCATCTCAGGATCGAATCGCACCCGTTCGTCGGTGACAATGGCTCCCGCGGCCGACAGCATGCGGCGTGCCTGCGTGTTGAGCACGTCCAGGCCGGTGTCGCGAAGGACGGTGATCGAGGCTTGGTGCAACGCCTCGATCTGGTCGGCCGACAGCAGCTCGGCGGGGGCCATCGATCGCTTCGGCTGGGTTGCCGGTGGCTGTTCGACGGGAGCGGCTCCGTGACCGTTGCCACCGGCAGCCCGGTCTTCTCGGCGCCGGCCCCCGCGTCGCTTGCGGCCCTGTGCCGCGTCGGTCATCTTCACCTACCGAAACGTCGGTTCGGCCGGTCATCGAGAAAGCCGGCCTTCGTCCCCCGCTCGAACGAGCAGTTCGCCCAGAGACTATCGGTTGGCGACCTGGTTGACCAGAAGCGAATCGAAAATGACGGGTTCAGCCGACCTTGGCCGGCTCGGCAGATCGAGGCGTCGCGTTCTTGGTACGGTTCTGGCATGAGAAAGGCGTCGCCCACTGCCGTCGCATGGGCCGCCTTGGGCGGCTTTGTGATCATCTACCTGGTCTTCGGCCTCAATGGCTGGGGCTCACCGGCGGACAACGAACAGCCAATCGGCGAGGTCTCGCGGTGGTGTGAACG
>JBFHEP010000325.1:0-4562 GCA_041584095.1 Acidimicrobiales bacterium
CGCGGCGACCGGACACCACGCCGATCGGTTCGTACGATGCATTCAAGACCAGGGCCCGACCCATCGCACTACAGTAACGCACCGCCCCAACGGGCAAGAACGCAATATCCGAAATGTGACCTGCTGTTCACGAGAGCGGATTCACGGACCGGTCAGGTCGATCGCCGTGCTCGATGACCGGCAGACACCCCAGCAAGACTTGGACGATCGTGGCCGGGCGGATCGCCGGAGGCGCATCGCCGACCTCGAATCCGGCTGCGACTCCCTCCGCATCGAGGGGTGGCCGCCCGAGATCGGCCCGTTCCGGGCGGGGATGCCCGACGACTGTCAGGGCGATGTCCACCAGATCGTCGATCTCCGCCGGATTCCATGAGGTGACCAGCAGCGACTGCAGTCTCGTCCAGTTCCTCGTCCGACGCTGCGAGATGCCGACGACCTTGCGATCGCGATGGAGCACCTCCCCGTAGCCGATGTCGGCGAAGCAGAAAAAGGTCCGATCGGAGGCGCGGCGACCCGGTGGCGGCTCGGCAAGACGCAGATCCCCGCTGTCGAGGCCGGCATCGGTGATGAGTGGGTCGAGGGCTTCCAGCCAGATCTGACCCAACCAGCGAAAGGCCAGGCCGACATCGTCGCTGTGCAGGGGCGAGTGGCGGGGAACGATGGCGTCGATCCACACGTCGTCGGGTCGGGCGATCACGAGCCCTCCTCCGGAACGGCGACTGCACACCTCGACGGGTGAGTCGGCCATGTGGGCCTCGGCGGCGCCCTGACCGTCGCCGAGTCCACCGGGCACCTGGGTGCTGCCGAAGATGACGGCCGGCCGGTCGAGACGGTGGATCCAGATCTCGTGGCCGGTGGCGGGATCGGGGTCGACGTCGTGGAAACGTTTGGCCGAGCCCGTCGACCTGCGCACGTTCCATCCCCGGTGCCCTCCGGTGGGTGAGGGCCGGGATTGGTCGGCCGGTTCAGCCTTGGGCACGGCTGGATCCTGCGCTTCGGGCGATCCCTTCACAGCTCCATTGTGGGGTGGGTAGATCGACCCCCCACGTCGCCCCACCGAAGTTGTGGTCGCCCCACTACGTCCCACCGGTCGCCAGCCCCGGGCGCCGGAAAGGTCGAGATCCCAGGAATCAAGCGGGTTTTCCGCAATCGAGCCCCGGCCGAATTGTCATGACATCGTTGTAATTTCGAACAATCGTTCTCGCTCTGAGTGGGCGCCTACGCGCGGAAAGTTGCAAAAGGTGTTGCAAAGGGGGTCGAAGTGGGTTAATTTGGCACGCAGTGGGGGATAGGCCCATAAAACAAACGGTGACTCAAGCATTTGACAGTGGTCAGGGGTTGAAGAGCCGGGGCGAACCCACAACACAACTGAATACGGCGCTCGAGATTGGAGAAGTGAGGTGAAACGGTGTTTGTCGGCCAATACGAACATGCGGTCGACGAAAAGGGCCGGGTCGTCCTCCCAGCACCATTCCGGGCATTTGTGGCCGAACGTGGTTACATCACACAGCTGGACGGATGTCTTGGACTGTGGAACGCCGAAGAGTTTCGGAACGTAGCCGAGAAATGGAAAGCGGAATCGGCGGCGTCCCGGATCTCGATGCGGGTCTTCCGCAAACTGATGAACAGCGTTCGCGAAGTGAAACTCGACTCCGCCGGCCGCATCACATTGCCAAGGGAACTTCTGGACGAGTTGGGATTTCAGTCCCAGGTTGTGATCTCCGGTCTCTACGACCGGGTCGAGATCTGGCCGGCTGAGACCTACGCAGATGACCTCGGAAGCGACGAGGCAGCCGACGAACTGGCGGAGGCGGTTGCCCGGCTGGGGCTCTGAGCCCTTCCAGCACCACCACCAACAACAACGACACAGGGCCCCAAGGCCCGCCCACGACAACGTGCGATCGAAGAAAGGAGAGTGGGCGAACCGAATCTAACTATCGTTCATCGATTACCTCCCGGGATGCGAAGAGAAGTGCTTCTGCCCCACGACTCCGCCCGCTACTTCTCTTAGTGTCACCCAGGAGATACAACCTGGACCACGTTGCAGTCCGGGGGGTTATCGATGGCCGATAAGTAGCTTGGCGTCTGCCCCTGCGAGCGATGACTGATCATCGGCCCGACAAGGGATCAGAACCACCGGAACCGGCTGGGACATCGGAATCAGAGACCTTCTCCCACGAGCCGGTCATGGTCCACCAGGTGGTCGCGCTAGCCGCTGACGTCCCATCCGGCACCTTCCTTGACGCCACCATCGGTGGTGGGGGACACGCGGCTGCGATACTCGATGCCAATCCCGCCATCGACCTCCTCGGTCTCGACCGGGATCAGATGGCACTGACTGCGGCCAACGAGCGGTTGGCTCGCTTCGGATCGCGGGTGACGCTGCGTCGAGCCCGGTTCGATCAGCTCCCCGAGGTCTTCACCGACATCGGTCACGACGGCCGACTGAGCGGGTTTCTGTTCGACCTCGGGGTGAGTTCGCCGCAGCTGGACAGGGCCGACCGAGGCTTCAGCTTCCGTCACGACGGTCCGCTCGACATGCGGTTGGACCAGTCGGCCGACCGGTCGGCCGACACCGTCGTCAACGACTACGATCGGGCCGAGCTCGCCGACCTGATCCGGCGCCACGCCGATGAACGGTTCGCCTCCCGCATCGCGTCGGCAATCATCGCCGCACGGCCGGTCCGATCCACGACCCAACTGGCCGATGTCATCGTCTCGGCCATCCCGGCGGCGGCCCGGCGCCGGGGCGGACACCCGGCCAAGAGGACGTTCCAGGCCATCCGGATCGAGGTCAACGATGAGCTCCGTATCCTCCGTCCGGCGCTCGAGCAAGCGCTCGACGCGTTGATCGCCGGAGGTCGCGGCGTCGTGCTGACCTACCACTCGGGCGAGGACCGGATCGTGAAGCACTGCTTTCGGGACCGGACCACCGTCGACCGACCCCACGGTCTGCCACGGGGCCTGCCGGCGACCGAACCCGGAGTCCACTTCCAGCTGCTCAGGCCGGCGGCCCGCAAACCCGACGACGAAGAACTGGCGGCCAACCCAAGGGCGGCCAGTGCCCGACTCAGAGCGATCGAGCGGCTCGCCGCCTAGTTAGGCCTGGGGACATGAACTCGTGATTGTGTGCCAAGTCTCAGGAGCTTCGGCCTTCGGTAACCGAAACTCGAAACGAGGCGCTCCGCGCCGAAGTCCCTAGCTCACGAAAGGCAAGAACCCGGCGGAACACGAATGAACAGCTCCGGGCCCAGGGTCGCCCCTCAGGTTCCCGGATCACCACCATTGTGGCTCCCCGCAGTGACGTGACATTGAACCGATAGGACAGACGATGACAGCAGCAGTTGCCCGCAGCAGAACCTCGACCTCGGGCTCCGGAAGGGCCGAGCGCTCGTCGACGCGGGCCGGCCATTCCCGATCACGGGGCGTGTCCTCACCTGCCAACGTCGTCCGTCCCCACCTCCGTGTGCTCGACCAGCAGGCGCTCCGTCGGCGGGCTCGACGCCGCAACGTCGCCTTGGCGATGTTCGTGGTGCTCATAGTCGGGTTCTTTGCGGCAGCCCTTGCCCAAGCCCAACTGGTGGCCAACCAGCATGAACTCGACCTGCTTCGCACCCGGATCGCCGAGTCCGAGGCCGATCGCGCCAGGCTGGAGCGCTCGGTCGAGGAGTCTTCGGCGCCAGGAGCGATCATCGATCGCGCCGCAGCCATCGGCATGGTCAGAGCCAACGATCCCATCTACCTCGCCGCGGTAGGTCCGACGCCCAACGTGGTGCCGATCTCGGTCCTCGGCGCCATCACGGCGTCGACGGACGGCTCGGAGTCGGCCACCGAGGGATTGATTGCGGCATCAACCCATGTCGGTCCCGAGTCGGCGGCGGCCACTGCCGTGTCGGCCATGGCGGTGACCAGTGACGGCGACGCCGGAACCGTTGCGATATCGGAGTCGACCGGTGAACAACTGGCCGCGCCACTCCTCGCCGGACTGGCCGGCACCAGGGCGGTGGCAACGGGAACGGGAATCGGCACCGGATGACAAGAGGGCGAGCCTCTCTGAGAGACGAGAAGCGTCGGGCGGTACGACGGAAGAAGTTTCGGCGAACCACCAACCCACGCGATCCGCTCAACAGGCTCGTTCTGGTCCTGGTTGTATTCTGCCTCGTCGGTGTCGGCTTCGTCGCGGTGCTGGTCGACCTCATAATCGTCCGACCCGACCAATACCTCGATCTCGGCGTGTCGCAGCGCGTCAGAGAACGGGCGCTGCCCGCCTATCGGGGATCTATCGTCGATCGCAACGGTTTCGTGCTCGCCTCGTCGACACCAAGCAAACAGGTGACCGCCGATCCGGCCAAGATCATCGATCCGGCGGCCACTGCGGCCCTTCTTGCTCCGGTACTCGGAATCGATACGGCCGAGCTCACCGAGCGGCTAACGCCTGCTTCGGGCAACGACCGGTACGAGCTGCTGGGTCGGGCGTTGCCCGACGAGACGGCGGCGGCCATCGAGACACTCAAGACCGACGAACTCACCCGCGATCACCTGGTCGCCGTCTTCGTCGCTCC
>JBFHEP010000326.1:0-4523 GCA_041584095.1 Acidimicrobiales bacterium
CAGGTGGTGATGCCCCTGGCGGTACGCCGGATGCGTCAGATCGTCGGCCCCCTTGTGGTCGACGCCGAACCGGCGAAGATGGCCGCCCACCTGAGCTCCCGCCGGGCCGAGGGGTTCCGGCTCAACGTCAACCAGTTGGGCGAGGCGGTGCTCGGCGACGGTGAGGCTCGACGGCGGTTCGAGAAAGCCGACCGGCTGCTCGACAACCCCGACGTCGATTACGTCTCGGTCAAGACCTCGTCGATCGTGTCGCAGCTGAACTACTGGGCCTGGGACGACAGCCTGAGAAGGGTGACCGACCAGCTTCGGCCGCTGTTCGGCAAAGCCCGGGACCGGGGCACCTTCATCAACCTCGACATGGAGGAGTACCACGATCTCGAGCTCACCGTCGCCGCATTCCGGTCGCTGCTGGACGAGCCCGAACTGGCCGACATCGACGCCGGCATCGTGCTCCAGGCCTACCTGCCCGACTCGTTCCCGGTGCTGCAGGATCTGGTGGCGTGGGCCGAGAATCGCCCTGGCACGATAAAGATCCGGCTGGTCAAGGGGGCCAACCTCGCGATGGAGCAGGTCGAGGCGGCGATGCACGACTGGCCCCAGGCGCCGTACCACACGAAGGCCGAGGTCGACGCCAACTACAAACGCTGCCTCGACTGGGTGCTCACCCCCGAACACACTCGTTCGGTGCGGATCGGGCTGGCCAGTCACAACCTGTTCGACACCGCCTGGGGCTACCTGCTGGCATCCGAGCGGGGGGTCGCCGATCGTCTCGAACTGGAGATGCTGCAGGGCATGGCCGTTCCGCAGGCCAAGGCCGCTCGGGAGACCGCCGGGGATCTGCTGCTGTACACGCCGGTGGTGGCGGCCTCGGAGTTCGACGTGGCCATCAGCTACCTGTTCAGGCGGCTGGAGGAGAACGCATCCGACGCCAACTTCATCCGCCATCTCTTCACGCTGCGGCCGGGAGGCCCGGAGTTCGAATCGGAGGCGGCCAAGTTCCGCCGGGCGGTGGCCGATCGCCACGACGTGCCGATCGGACCGAACCGAACCCAGAACCGGCTCACCGAGGAGCCGCCTGGCCACATCCCCAACGCGTTCACCAACGAGCCCGACAGCGACCCGGCGCTGGCCGCCAACCGTGAATGGGCGGCCGACCTGGTCCGGGCCGATCGGTTCGAACCGATCAAGACACCGCTCCTCATGGACTCACCCGAGCATCAGGCGCGATCTCGCGATGCGCACGCCCACATCGACGACATCATGGCCAAGCTGGCCCAGGGTGCGGCCAAGTGGTCAGGCCGTCCGGCCGCCGAGCGGCGGGCCATCCTGCACGCCGTGGCCGACGAGTTGACCCGCAGACGAGGCGACCTCATCAACGCCATGATCCACGAGGCCGACAAGACGCTGGCCCAGGCCGATCCCGAGGTTTCGGAGGCCATCGACTTCGCACGCTACTACGCCGAGCGAATCGACGAACTCGATGATCGTGACGGCGTGCGGTTCGAGCCGTTCGGCGTGGTCACCGTGGTGCCGCCCTGGAACTTCCCCGTGGCCATCCCGGCCGGCGGGGTACTCGCCTCGCTGGCCGCCGGCAACACGGTCGCGTTCAAACCGGCCCCCCAGACGCCCCGCTGCGCCGAGATCGTGACCGAATGCTGCTGGGCCGCCGGCGTGCCCGATGAGGCTCTCCAGTTCATCCGGGTACCGGACGACGAACTCGGTCGCCACCTCATCGAGGCGTCCGACACCGTCATCCTCACCGGGGCCTACGAGACCGCCGAGTTGTTCCGGTCGTGGAAGCCGAGCCTGCGTATTCTGGCCGAGACATCGGGCAAGAATGCCATCGTGGTCACTCCTCATGCCGACCTGGACCTGGCGGTGGCCGACCTGGCCTTCTCGGCATTCGGTCACGCCGGTCAGAAGTGCTCGGCCGCCAGCCTCGCCATCCTGGTCGGTGACGTCTACCACTCGGAGCGGTTTCGCCGCCAGCTCGTCGATGCGGTCGCCTCGTTGACCGTTGGCCCGTCGAGCGATCTGTCGACCGACATGACTCCCACCATCGAAGCCCCGTCGGGCAAGCTGCTGCGGGGGCTGACCGTGCTGGACCAGGGCGAGGAGTGGCTGGTCGAGCCCCGGCGACTGCATGACGGCACGCCGCAAGGCACACCGACAGCCACCTGGACGCCGGGAATTCGGCTTGGTGTCAATCCAGGCTCGTGGTTCCATGAGACCGAATGCTTCGGTCCGGTGCTCGGTCTGATGGCTGCCGCCGACCTTGACGAGGCGCTGGCCATCCAGAATGGCACCGCCTTCGGTCTCACCGGCGGCATCCACTCCCTCGACCCCAATGAGATGGACGAGTGGATCGAACGCATCGAGGTCGGGAATGCCTACGTGAACCGCAGCATCACCGGAGCCATCGTCCAGCGTCAGCCGTTCGGAGGGTGGAAGCGCTCGTCGATCGGGCCGGGAGCCAAGGCCGGAGGACCGAACTACGTGGCCCAGCTGGGGCGTTGGGTTTCGCACCCGGACGCCGGTCCGGACCAGATGGGCCCGGAGGCGTGGCTCGCCGCCGCAGCCGAGAGCGATGCACGATGGTGGGCCACCGAATTCGCCGTCGAACACGACCCGACCGGACTGTTCTGTGAATCCAACGTCTTCCGCTATCGACCGCTGGCGCGGGTGGCGGTGCGGGTGGAGCGGTCCGACCGTCCGACGGCGGCCGCCGAGTTGGAGCGGGTCGTGGCCGCCGCCCGCCGCTGCGGCGTTGCCACCGTCGTGTCGGACAGCGACTCCGAATCGACCGGCGAGTTCGCGGCACGACTCGACGCGCTGGCCGCCCAGGGTGTCACCCGGATCCGGTTGATCGGTCCTCTCCGCGACAGCCTGCGGACTTCGGCTCACGCCACCGGGATCCATGTGGCCGACGAGACCGTGACGGCCAACGGCCGGATCGAGCTGCTGCACTACCTTCGTGAGCAGGCGGTCTCGCGGACCCTCCATCGCTACGGCAATCTCGTGTAGCGAGCTTGCGTGGCGATTGCTCAGGGCGACACCGGGGCGGCCCTGCGAGTAGGGTGTTGCGGATGGATGGCGCGGCGCCGACTCCGGTCAAGGTCCATGTATCGCTGTGGCAGCTGCTCGCCGCTTTCGCACTCGGGGTGGTGCTGTTCGGCGGGGGCGTTCTCGTCGGGCGGCTCACCGGCGACGAAACCGAGGCGACGATCGGGGATCTTTCAGCCACGGTTCCGCAGGGGACCGACGGTGGCGATGCTTCGTTGGCCGCAGCCGACGCATCGGAAGGCGGAGCAGCCGACGCATCGGAAGGTGGAGCAGCCGACAGTGAGCCGCAGGGCATCACCGTTGAAGGGCTGGTGGCCGCGCTGGCCACCATCGACCATCAACGGCTCACGTTCGAACACGGCACCGACCAGTTGACCGCCGACGGCGCAGCCGTTGCAGCCGAAATCGCCGCCGTGCTGGTGGCCAATCCGTTCATCCCGGTCGAAGTGGAGATTCACACCTACACCGAGGCGACCCCGGGCGAGAACCACGGGCTCAGTGTCTTGCAGGCCGAGGCGGTGGTGTCGGCTCTGGCCGCCAACGGCGTCGATCCCGCCCGTCTCACCGCCGTCGGGCTCGGTGGGTCCTCCGAACAACCCGAGGGCATCGTCGAGCTCGTGCGCTTCGCCTCCAACGACTCGGGTGTCGACCGGCTGCTCGGCGCCGTCGATTTTCTCGCCATCACGTTCGACGGCAACGGCGACCTGACCGACGGGAACGCAGTCCTCGGCGAAGTTGTCGACATCATGGCCACGAACCCGTCGGCGACACTCGACCTGGTGGGCTACGCCTATCTCGGCGACACCGACGCCAGCCACGACCGCTCCCACACGGTCACCGATACGGTGGTTGAGCTGCTGGGGGCCGGCGGGCTCGGCCGGCAACGGATCGACGTCGTGGGCCTCGGCGACACCCCCACCCAGGTGGAGGGCACAACCGACGTCGAGTTGGAGGTCGGGTCACCGGCCGCCCTGACCCTCGCCCTGCGGGCGGTCGACACGTCACGTATCCAGTTCGTACCTGGTACCGGCGATCCGACAGCCGACGGAGCCTCCGCCCTGATCGAGGTGGCCACGGCGCTGGAGCTCGATCCCACACAGCGGATCGAGATCTCCGCCCACGCCTACGGCGCGCCCACCTCCGCCGAGAACCATGTGCTCAGTCATGTGCAGGGTGATGGCGTGGTCGAGGCGTTGGCCGACCTCGGGATCGACCCGGCCCGCCTCGAAGTCGAATCCCACGGCGACCCCATCGCTTTCCGGCGGGGCAACCGGGCGAGCTACATCTCCTTTTATCCCCTGGATTAGGTTTCGCGATTAGTCTGTGGCCCGTGAGCGACAACGATGGGCCGGCCGAGCTGACGGGCTGGGACCGCCTCCGCAACCGATTCCTCAACAAGGGCACAGCGTTCACCGCGGCCGAGCGGGACCGCTACCGGCTCAACGGCCTCCTGCCGCCGG
>JBFHEP010000327.1:0-4519 GCA_041584095.1 Acidimicrobiales bacterium
AGAGTTGGCTGCCCCGGTTCTGGATCGCCCCCTACAACACCGGGTGGCACCTGGCCCACCACGTCGACATGGGGGTGCCGTGGCGCAACCTCCCCCGGCTCCACAACGAGCTGGTGGCATCGAGATGGCTGGTTCCCGACATCGAGTACCCCAACTATCGGGCGCTGTGGCGGGAACTCTCGTCCAGGGCCGAAGGTGAGGATCGCCGATCGTCCGATCACGACCCGGCCCGGGGAGATCAAACGAGCTTCCTGAGTTTCGACTCCTGACCCGTCATCTCCTGCAGCAGAATCCTCGCGAACTCGTGGGTGGGGCCCTCCCATGCCGGTGAGAAGCGACCGCCGTCGTGGGCCGGGGAGCCCCGACCACGCTGGAGACGCTCCAGCACCTCGACGTCCTCACCGTTGAGCTCTCGCCACATCTCGGTCAGCTCGGCCCGGAGCTCGGAGAATGATGGGTCGGTCGCCGCCTCGTCGCCGACGACGAACAGATGAATCTCCTCGATTGTTCGATCCGGGGCGACGGGCCGGCTGGCCAGAATCGAAAGCTGATCGGCGAACACCTCGGCCGCGAACTGCGGGAAACGGAGGAACCACAAGCCCCGCCGGGAATCGACATCATCGAGACCGGGGAAATGAGGAAGCGCGCCCCCGCGACCCTGGGTGAGGGCAGGTGCCACGTAGTCGTTGTAGAAACCCCTGTCGCGCCACTCTCCCGACCAACGCACCTTCATCGGGGCGTGTCGAAGCAGCCGAGGGTGCAACGAGAACACGTGGTACCCCTCCATGTAGTTCTCGTAGACCAGCTTCCAATTGGCGGCGACCTCGAAGGTCAGCTTGCCGATCCATCGCAGGACCGAAAGGTCATACTGCAAGATCCGATCGGTCACCGGCTTCAACCACTGGTCGAGCCCTGGGGCGTCACCAGAGGGGTTGACGAACACACACCCGTTCCAGGTCTCGGTTCGCACCGGAACGAGGTCGACGTCCGGACCGCCACGCCCGTCCACCCGATCGTGGAGGTCCGGCCCCAGATAGTGCGGGCGGTTGCGCAACGATCCGTCCAGTCCGTATGACCAACGGTGATACGGGCAAACGATGGACGACCTCGTGCACGGCGCGTCCACGAGGACGGCGCCCCGGTGGCGACACACATTGTGATAGCCCCGAACCATACCCTCACCATCGCGAACGAGCAGCAGCGGCATCCCGGCGAACTCGACCGGCAGCAGACTGCCGGGTTCGCTCAACTCCGCCGCCGCGGCCACGAACAACCAGTTCGACCAGAACACGGTCGTCCGCTCCAGATCCAACCATCGGGGTTCGGTGTAGGCGACGTTGGGCAACCCCCGGGCCGACTCGGTAGGGGCGTCGGCGTTCTTCACGCCGGTGTCGCCAAGCAAGGCCCGTACTCGAGCGTCGACGGTACCAGCGGACAATGACCACTCCTTGCTACGAAAAGGTCTTGTCATGACAATTTTGCATACTATATTGTTACTGAGATGCCGTCCAGCCCAGAGATTTCCACCGATGCGCTTGAACTCCTCGGCGACGAGATCCGGCAGTTGCGCAAAGCACGGACACTGACCCTTGACCAGCTGTCGACCCTGTGCGGGCGATCCACGAGCTTCCTGTCGAAGATCGAACGAGGTGCCGCTCGACCGTCGTTGACGGCCCTTCAGGACATTGCACAGGCGTTGGGGGTTCAGATCGGTTGGTTCTTCGACGAGTCGGAACCGGTTCCCGACGAGGAGCGACCGTTCATCGTCCGATCCGGTCGCCACCGGCGCCTCACCTACTCCGATATGGTCAGCACCGACTATCTGGGCCTCGAGGACCATCTACTCTCGGCCGGGCTCGACGGCGAGCTGGCCATGGGAATGTCACGCTACCTGCCGGGCGGCAGCACCGGCGACGACATGCAGATTCACGAGGGTGAGGAGGCCGGGGTCGTCATCGAGGGAACGATCGAGCTGACCATCGACGGCGACACCTTTGCGCTGGAGGAGGGCGACAGCTTCTCCTTCCCGAGCCACCTGCCGCATCGCTACGCCAACAACGGCGACGCCGACGCCAAGATCGTGTGGGCCAACACCCCGATCTCGCTTCGCCAGAAGTAGCTGCGCCGTGCCCAACCGCACACCCGAACTACCGCCACAAGCTCAGGTCGTGATCATCGGCGGTGGCAACATCGGTGCGTCGGTGCTCTACCACCTGGCCAAGGAGGGCTGGACCGACACAATCCTCCTCGAGAAGGCCGAACTCACCTCCGGCGCCACCTGGCATGCCGCCGGGCTGGTCAGCCGGATGGTCGGAGGCTACAACCTCGGCTCGTGGCACGACTACGCCATAGACCTGTACTCCTCGATCGAAACCGAGACCGGCCAGAGCGCCGGCTACCATCCGTGCGGCTCGCTCCGTGTCGCCACCTCACCGGACCACGTCGACTGGATCCGCCACGTCTACGACGGCGTCATCGCCCGGGGCAACGAGGCGCACCTCATCGGGCCGAAGCAGGTCGCCGAACTCAACCCGCTGTACGACGTCGAATCCGCCGGTGTGAGGGAGGCGTTGTACACGCCGCACGACGGTCACGTCGACCCGGCCGGCGTCTGCAACGCCATGGCCAGAGGCGCTCGACAGCTCGGGGCCCGGGTTCGGCGCCGCTGTCGTGTCGTCGACATCACCGGCCGCCACGACGGCACGTGGCTGGTCGACACCGAACACGGACCGATCGTCGCCGAACACGTGGTCAACGCCGGCGGTTATCACGCCCGCCGGATCGGGGCCTTCACGGGCCTCGACCTCCCGATCGTGCCGATGATGCATCACTACGTCGTCACCGACGACGTACCCGAGTTCTCCTCGATGGATCATGAGATTCCCGTCACCCGGGACGACTACTTCTGCGGCTACCTCCGGCGGGAGCAACAGTCGGCGTTGATCGGGATCTACGACAAGCAGGACCCCCGCTCGGTGTGGGTCGACGGTTGCCCGTGGGACAGCGAGAACGAACTTCTTGACCCCAACCTCGACGGCATCGCACCGTGGCTGGAACGATGCTTCGAACGCTTCCCCAGCCTCGCCGATCGTGGGATCAGGAACATCGTCAACGGTGCCATCACCTACACCCCCGACGGCGCCATGCTGTTGGGCCCGGTCGCCGGTGTTCGCAACTACTGGCTCGCCTGCGGGGTCACCGTTGGAATCGCCTGGGCGCCGGGAGCCGGTCGAACCCTCGCCCAATGGATGGTCCATGGCGCGGCCGACGTCTCGACCCGGCTGTGGGATCCCCGTCGCTTCGGCACCTGGGCCGACCTCGATTTCGCCAAGGCCCGAGCCGCCGAGGATTACACCCTCCGCCAGGCGATGCCCTACCCCCAGCATCAGCGGCGAACCAAACGTGGGATCAAAACGTCGGGCGTCCACGACCGGACCTCGGCCCTGGGTGCGGTCTTCGAAGAGGCCGGAGGCTGGGAGCGCCCGAGGATGTATGCAGCCGAGTTCGGCGGCACGGAGCCGTTCGGCTGGCGCCGGACCGCGGCGTTCGACGTCGTCCAGAACGAGGCCCGTGCGGTGAGCGAACGGGTCGGGCTCGGCGACTTCTCGGCTTTCGCCAAGTTCGAGCTGACCGGACCAGGGGCCGAGGCCCATCTGGAACGGGTCTGCGCCAACAGGATGCCCAAACGAGTCGGACGGACGACACTGACGACGCTACTCAACCGGCGCGGCACCATCGAGGGCGAGGCCACGATCACCCGAACGGGTGAGGAACGATACTGGTTCGTGACCGGTGCGCCGTCCCAGCTCCGGGTGTGGGACCTGCTCACCCTCGGAGAGCACGACGGCGAGGCGTCCGACATCGACGACCGCTTCGAGATCGCCGATCGAACCGATTCCCACGGGGTACTGACGATCGCCGGGCCACTGGCTCGAGACGTGCTGGCGGCTTGTACCGAGGCCGATCTGTCCGATGACGGATTCCCCTGGATGAGCGCGTCGACCGTCACCGTGGCTGGAACACCGGTCCTGGCCATCCGCATGTCGTTCACCGGGCGGCTGGCCTGGGAACTGCATGTCGCCAACGATGACATGGCCACTGTCTGGGACGAGCTGTGGCGGGCCGGCGGACCGCATGGGATGACCGCATTCGGTTCAGCGGCGGTGAACGTGCTGCGCATGGAGAAGGCATATCGATCAGCTCACGAACTGAGCAACGACGTGTCGCCGCATGAGGTCGATCTGCTCCGGATGGTCAAGGACGAACCCGAATTCCGCGGGCGGCAAGCTCTCACCGAACGGCGGGCGACCCCCGGCCGCACCCGGATCGCCTATGTCGAGCTGGACGGCACCGGTCACGAACCGCTGGGCGGGGAGGCCGTGTTCCACCACGATCGGGTCGTCGGCACCTTGACCTCGGCGGCCCACTCGCCCACCTTGGCCCGCACACTCTGCTTCGTCTTCGTTCCGCCGGCCCTCAGCGAGCCGGGCACCGAACTCCAGCTCTCGCTGTTCGGTGA
>JBFHEP010000328.1:0-4417 GCA_041584095.1 Acidimicrobiales bacterium
GTCGACCGGTTGCACGGCTTGAATGGCTTGCCCGGTGACGATGGCTGCGGCCACGTCCTCCGGCAGTTCGACCAGCACGGGTCCTCGGGGCGGTGTGGTTGCTCGACGGATTGCGTCGGCCATCCTCTGGGCGGTTGTGTCCGGGTCGCGTACCGTCGTCGCCTCGGTGACGATGGGCCCGGCCGCCCCGACCACGTCGACCACCTGAAAGGAACCCTCGCGGTTGCCGGCCTGAGCCTTCTGTCCGGTGAGCGCCAGAAGGGGCACGCCCATCAGGTGGGCCTGTGCCAGTGGTGTGAACAGATTCAGCGCGCCGGGTCCGAGCGTGGCGAGGCACACTCCGATCCGGCCGGTCAACCGGCTGTGGGCAACCGCCATGAAACCGGCGTGCTGTTCGTGCCGGCATATCACGATCGGAAGTTCGGCCCGCCGCATGGCCGACACGAGCGGGAGGTTCTCCTCCCCAGGCAGCCCGAATACCACGTCGACGCCGTTGGCCTGCAGCGCCTCGACCACGAGATCCGAGGCCGTGCGGCTGTCGTCGTCGGAGGCCGGGGACGGCGATGCAGAGGGTGTCATGAGCCCTCCTGACCCGAGTCCTGTTGCGACTCGAGCCAGCCTGCGAGGTCGCCCTTGCGCTTCAACGCCTGATCGGTGAACGGCCGGATCTTACCGATCACGTCCCGCTCCTGGAAGCCTTGGTCGTGGCGACCGAAGCACCACGCGACGTTTGAGTAGGAGTTGGGGTCGCGCCCGTCGAGAAAGTATCGGTTGTTGAGATCGAGCAGGGTACGGAAGGCGTGTTCGGGCGTATTCGTCCAACGCAGGATCTGCTTACCCCAGTACATCCGAAGTTGGTTGTGGATCCAGCCGTCGGCGCGAATCCGGGCCATGATCGCGTTCCAGATCTCATCGGATGTTTCGCCGGCCTCGAGTTCAGCCGCGGTCAACACC
Source organism: Acidimicrobiales bacterium (assembly GCA_041584095.1). Lineage (GTDB taxonomy): Bacteria > Actinomycetota > Acidimicrobiia > Acidimicrobiales > SZUA-35 > JAHELU01. Next base: position 955 of record JBFHEP010000328.1, read on the forward strand.
TCCTCCCGCTCGTCGTCCTCGTGGGCCCGCAGGGTCTCCTTGGCCCAGTCGGGCAGTCCGGCGAAGCGATCGAAGTCGGGTTGGTGCACGACGAGGTTGACGGCCAACTCGCGGCGGACCACCAGTTCCTCGATGAACGCGGCAACGTGTTCGTCCGGCGCCGAGGCCGACCGGACTCGACAGGCGACGTCGACCGGCGAGATCTGCCCGTAGTGCAGGTACGGCGACAGCCGGGATGAGCTGTGGTCGAGGTCGTAGCGGTTGCGAAGCGATCCGTAGTCGTCCAGCACCTCGTCGATGAACGCGTCGAGCAGCCGCTGCGCCTCGTTCTCGCCGCCCCGCCAGGAGGCGACCGGTGCCGGATCGGCGCCGACACCCAGGCGCTCGACCACGGCGTCGAGATCCCCGAGTTCGACCGGGTCGAGATCCGACATGGCGCCTGCCCAATCGGACTGGACCGCCTTCGGCCCGGTCGAGTGCCGGTCGAGGGCGGTGGTCGTCAGCTCGACGACAAACCGGTCGACGTGTTCGTTGATCTTCGGTCGGATCGTGCGGGCCGCCGTCTCCATCTTGTCGGAGACCAGATCGATCGGGACCACCACGTCGGTCTCGATCTCGGCCAGCGGTCCGGTCGGTGCGCGCTCGACGTCAGCGCGCCACGATCGCTGGATCGGCAGGTAGCACCGGTCGGTCACGAGCAGCGCCGTGTGGTCGTCGAGAGGTCCGAGCGTCTCTGCGGCAATGCCTGCGATCACCTCGAATCGGATTCCTCGGCGAGCCAGATGCTGCTCGACGTCGACCAGACCCTCCAGCATGAACCGGTAGTGCCGGGCCGACGCCTCCGGGTAGTCGTCGATCAGGCAGAACACAACGGCCAGCGGTAGGCCCATGTCGTTGGCCCGCCGGACCGCGAATTCGAGAGCGGGGTTGTGCCTGGTTCGTTGCGCCTGCTGCATCCAGTAGACGACATGATCACCGGTCGACGAATCACTCGTTGACGCCTCGCCGTCTCGGCGCCAGCGAACGCGCTCCTCCTCGATGACGGATGTGGCCATGAATGCCGAGACTAGCTTCGGAGGGCTTCGATGAGCTCTTCCTTCGTCATGTCGGAGCGTCCCTCGATGTCGAGTTCCCGAGCCCGCTCGTAGAGCTCGTCCTTCGTCCACTCCTCGTAGGGGGGCGAGCTTCCGCCCCGCGATGATGCGTTCTCGCTGTTGGCAATGGCCGCAGCCTTCGACTTGCTCATGCCCTCGTCACGGAGGGCTTCGTAGGTGTCGTCATCCTTGATCGATGGACGGTCCTTGTCTGCCATGGGACTCCTCGCTGTCTCGTTTTTTTGACACTCCCCGACTTGCCTACCCCGAGCTGGGCTTTTCGAATCGGATGAATGTCTCACTCGGCGGTTATCGCCCGCCACGATTCCTGATCGCGGCGACCGATAGGCTGCGGGAACCCGCCGCAGGCAGGCCCAGCGTAAGGAGCACCAACTGTGAGCATGATCGGAACAAGGGTCGTACGTCGGGAGGATCCGCAGCTGCTGACGGTCGGTGGATTCTATGTCGACGATCTGGCTCCGGCCGACGCCCTCCACGCCACGTTCGTCCGTTCCGACATGGCCCATGCAGAGATCACCGGCGTCGAAACCGACGATGCGCTGGCCATGCCAAACGTGGTCGGCGTGTTCACCGCGGCCGATCTCGACCTTGCTCCCGAAAAGCCGGGCATGTCGATCTTCAACCAGGCGATGACCCGCACCTGGCTGGCCACCGACCGGGTCCGCTACGTCGGCGAGCCCGTGGCCGTCGTCGTCACCACCACCAGGGAGGCAGGTGTGGATGCGGCCGAGGCGGTGTTCGTCGGGTACGAACCTCTCGACGCCGTCGTCGACATGACACAGGCGGTCGACGATGAGGTGATCCTGTTTCCCGAGGCCGGCACCAACACGGTGATGACCATCGCTTCGAACCGGAAGGACGACATCTTCGCCGACGTCGAGGTTCGGGTCGATCTGTCGTTCCGCAACCATCGTTTGACGGCGGCGCCGATCGAACCCCGCTCGGCCGTCGCCCGGTGGGACACCGACCCCGAATCGGGGGTCTTGCGCCTGACCCAGTGGTCGTCGACCCAATTCCCTCATGGCACCCGCGACGGCCTGGCGGCCTCGACCGGCGTCGACCCGTCCCAGGTGCGGGTCATCACCCCCGACGTCGGCGGTGGATTCGGGGCCAAGGGCGGCCGCTACCCGGAGGACATCATCGTCGCGCTCCTGGCCCGTACGTTGGCGCGACCCGTGCGCTGGACCGAGACCCGGTCCGAGAACATGGTGGGTATGGACCACGGTCGGGCCGTCGAGTTCACGGCATCCATCGGCGGCACGAGCGATGGCCGGATCACCGCCTACCGACTCCACGTGGTCCAGGACTCCGGTGCCTACCCCCGCATCGGGGCCATGCTGCCCCGTCTCACGCAAATCATGGCCTGCGGGGTGTACGACATCGACAAGGTCGACTTCTCCGCAACCTCTGTGGTGACCAACACCGCTCCTGTCGGCGCGTACCGGGGCGCCGGTCGACCGGAGGCCACCGCCGCCATCGAGCGCATGGTCGACGCCTTCGCCGCCGAGATCGGCATGGACCCGGTGGATGTCCGGCGCCGCAACTTCATCGCCCCCGAGGACTTTCCCTACCAGACCCAGACCGGGGCCGATATGGACAACGGCGAATATGCGGCGGCGCTCGAGGCGGTTGTTGAAGCCGCCGACTATGCCGGCCTCCGGGTAGAGCAGCAACGGCGTCGCAGCGATCCGACTGCGCCGTTGCTCGGTCTCGGATGGTGCAGCTACGTGGAGATCACCAATCCGCTCGGGGCCCAGGAGTTCGGGTCGGTCGAGGTGTTGACCGACGGGTCGGCGCTCGTGCTCACCGGTTCCTCGGCCCACGGTCAAGGCCATCACACGGCGTTCGCCCAGCTCACCCACGATCTGACCGGCATCCCGCTCGAGAAGATCGAAGTGCGTCACGGCGACACCGACGAGGTCAAGCGGGGCGGCGGCACCGGCGGCTCACGGTCGCTGCAGGTCGGCGGCTCGGCGGTCTGGAATGCGGGCGAGATCGTTGTCGACCGGGCCAAGGAGGCGGCGGCCGAACTGCTCGAGGCAGCCGTCGGCGACATCGTACTCGACACCGATACCGGCGCATTCTCCGTCGTGGGCACGCCAACCGTCGCCACCGACTGGGCGGCGATCGCCCAACACGTCGCTGCATCCGCCGGATCGGATCCCGGCTCCGGCGAAGACGACGACGCCGACGAAATCGCCGCCGACGAATTGGCCGGCCGGCTCATGGCCGAGGTCGACTTCGTACCCGAAGGAGCCACGTTCCCGTTCGGCACCCATCTGTCGGTCGTCGAGGTCGATCGCGAAACCGGCGAGGTCACCGCCGTCGATCACTTCTGCTGCGACGAC
>JBFHEP010000329.1:0-4412 GCA_041584095.1 Acidimicrobiales bacterium
GCTGCCCCACTCCACCTTCTTCGACTCGCCTGCCTCCTCGGCCAGCGTCTCCTCCCGCTTCTGGCGCTCGAGATCGACCAGTTTCATGGCCAGCATCTGCATGCACCGATCCTTGTTCTGATGCTGGGATCGTTCGTTCTGACACGACACGACGATGCCGGTCGGCAGGTGGGTGATCCGAACCGCCGAGTCGGTCGTGTTGACATGCTGGCCTCCGGCTCCCGAGGACCGGTACACATCGACGCGAAGATCCTTGTCGTCGATCGTGACCTGATCGGTTGCATCCTCGATGTACGGGACGACGGCGAAGGAGGCGAACGCCGTGTGGCGGCGGGCCTGGGAATCGAACGGCGAGATGCGCACCAGACGGTGCACGCCCCGTTCGGCCTGCAGCCACCCGTAGGCGTACCGGCCACTGATCACGAACTCGGCCGACGTGATCCCGGCCTCCTGGCCCTGCTGCACGTCGGTGAGCTCGAAGCCGAAACCTTTGCCTTGCGCCCACTTGCGATACATCGTGAGGAGCATCTCGGCCCAGTCTTGGGAGTCGGTGCCGCCGGCGCCGGAGTGGATCTCGCAGACGGCATCGCCCTCGTCATACTGGCCGGTGAACAGCGCCCGCAACTCGAGTTCACCGAAGCGAGCCTGGAGGTGCTCGATCAGCTCGACGGCTTCGTGCTCCAGCTCGGTGTCGGCCTCCTCACGGGAGAGTTCGAAGAGTGTCTCGGCGTCGTCGACCAGTCGCGACAACTCGTCGAACAGGTCGAGGTCGTCCTTCACGGCGGTGAACTCGGTTTGGACGACACGGGCTCGATCGGCATCGTCCCACAGATCGGGCCGACCCATCTCGGCTTCCAGCTGTGGGAGTCGCGCCCGAAGCTCGGTGACCCGGAGGTATTCCTCCGCCTCGTCGAGCTCCACACGCAGCGCCTTGAGATCCTCCGTCAGATCGGCCATCGCAGACTTCCTAGCGCTTACCGTGGCACTGCTTGAACTTGCGGCCACTCCCGCAGGGGCACGGGGCGTTGCGCGGGGTCTTGTCCCATTCGTCCTTCACGAACGGTGTCGGAGCCACTCCGTCGGCGGCTTGCGCCTCGGGCTGACTGTCGCTCGACGATTCCACCACGTCGGTGGTCGTGACTGCACTCAGACCAGCCGCCGGAGCAGCCATGGCCGTCCTGGCGGTCGATGCGCGGGCGGCAGTCGAGCCGGTGGTCACCGGCGTGGCTTCCGGTTTGGACGCCTGTTGCTCCACGACTCCGGCCGCGTCGGAGGCCGACGTCGGCTTCGGCTCAGGCGGCACAACCTCGACATGCATCAGATAGCGGATGTAGTCGACATTGAGCGAATGCATCATCTCCCGGAACAGGTCGAAGCCCTCGCTCTGCCATTCGACCAGCGGGTCACGTTGACCCATCGCCCGAAGGTTGATGCCCTCACGAAGATTGGCCATCTCGGTCAGATGATCTCGCCATCGCTGGTCGATCAGCTGCAGCATGATCTGGCGTTCGACCTGCCGCATGACCGAGGCGCCGAGTTCGGTCTCCTTACGCTCGTAGTGGGCCATACCGTCGTCGACGATCATCTCCCGAATGTCGATGAGCTTCCGAGCCCGTTCGAGGTCGGCGACCGTGAGTTCGGTGTTCCAAAAGGTCTTCAACTCGGTGAGCAGACCCTCGAGATCCCACGTGTCGTCCAGTTCGGCCTCGCAGTGCGTGGCGACGACAGCCTCGGCGACGCTGTCGAGCGCATCGACCGAATCGTCCCGCAGATCTCCCTGCTCGAGGATCTGGTTCCGGCGAGCGTAGATGACCTTCCGCTGCTGGTTGTAGACCTCGTCGTACTTGAGGACGTTCTTGCGGATTTCGGCGTTACGCTGCTCGACCGTGTTCTGCGCCCGCTCGACGGACTTGGTCACCATGTTCGACTCGATGGGCACGTCCTCCGGCAGCGCCCGGTCCATCACCCAGTTCATGGCGCCGGTGGCGAAGATCCGCATGAGGTCGTCTTCGAGTGACAGGTAGAAGCGGCTCTCGCCGGGGTCACCCTGCCGACCGGAACGACCCCGGAGCTGATCATCGATACGGCGGGCCTCGTGACGTTCGGTGGCCAGCACGTACAGACCCCCGGCTTCGAGAACCTTCTTCCCGTCGGCCTCGCAGATCGGCGTCCAATAGGCCAGACGTTTCTCGAAGTACTCCTGGCCCTCGTCGGACTCCAACTCGATTCCCTCGGCGAAGGTGTCGGCCTCCGCCAGCTTCTCGGCGTTGCCGCCCAGCACGATGTCGACGCCGCGGCCGGCCATGTTGGTCGCCACGGTGACCGAACCGGATTTGCCCGCCTGGGCGACGACGTCGGCCTCCCTGAAGTGCTGCTTGGCGTTCAGCACCTCGTGCGGGATACCCCGCATGGTCATCAGATGACTGAGCTTCTCCGACTTCTCCACCGAGGCGGTACCGACCAGCACCGGTTGGCCGCGGCTGATCCGCTCCTCGATGTCGTCTATGGTGGCCCCGAACTTGCCGTCCTCGGTCTTGTAGATCAGGTCGGGCTTGTCCAATCGGGCAATCGGCTTGTTGGTGGGGACCGCCACGACGCTGAGCCCGTAGGTTGTTTCGAGTTCCGCAGCGTCGGCCTGAGCGGTACCGGTCATCCCCGCCAGCTTGTCGTACATACGGAAGTAGTTCTGCAGGGTGACGGTGGCCAGCGTCTGCTGCTCGTCCTTGATCTTGACGTTCTCTTTGGCCTCGACCGCCTGGTGGAGCCCGTCGGACCAGCGGCGGCCCTCCAGCACCCGGCCGGTGAACTCGTCGACGATCTTGACCTCGCCGTTGGCCACCAGGTAATCCTTGTCGCGGTGAAACAGCTCCTTGGCCCGCAGCGCCGAGTTGAGCTGATGGACCAGGTCGCCCTGAACCCCGGCGTAGAGGTTCTCGATGCCCAGCATCTCCTCGACCCGGCTGATGCCGTTTTCGAGGATGGCGACCTGTCGCTTCTCCTCGTCGACGTCGTAGTCGTCGTCACGGCGCAGCTTGCGGGCGATGTCGGCGAATCGGTAGTAGATGTCGGCCGCGCCCCGTACCTTCCCGCTGATGATCAACGGCGTCCGGGCCTCGTCGATCAGGATCGAGTCGATCTCGTCGACGATCGCGTAGTTGTGGCCCCGCTGGGTACGGGCGTCGAGGCTGCGGGCCATGTTGTCGCGTAGGTAGTCGAACCCGAACTCGTTGTTGGTGCCATAGGTGATGTCGGCCGCGTACTGCTCGATCTTGTGGGCGGTGTCCTTGTTGCCGGGGACGACAACACCGACCGAGAGGCCGTGCCACCGGTGGATCTCGCCCATCCATTCGGCGTCGCGGGTGACGAGGTAGTCGTTGACCGACACCACGTGCACTCCCTTGCCCGACAGGGCGTTGAGATAGACGGGGAGGGTCGAGACCAGCGTCTTGCCCTCACCCGTTTTCATCTCGGCCACCGAACCCCAGTGCAGCGCCGCGCCGCCGACCAGCTGCACGTCATAATGCCGCTGACCGATCGTTCGGATCGCCGTCTCGCGAATCACGGCGAAGGCCTCGATCATGAGGTCGTCGAGGTCCTCGCCGTTGGCCAGGCGTTTCTTGAATTCGGTGGTCTTGGCTCGCAGCCGATCGTCGGACAACGCTTGCATCTCGGACTCGAGAGCGTTGACCGGAGCCACGATGCTCTGGGCGGCTTTGAGCCGCTTGCCGTCTCCGGCGCGCAAAATCTTGTCGAGTAACTTCATCTCAGATGAAGTCTACTGGGGCGAACCCGCACCACTGACGCGCCGGCTGCGGAGGTTGCCCCGGCTACTCGACCTCGATGAGGCCGACGTTTCCGTCGTCTCGGCGGTAGACCACAGCGGCTCGCTGGGTTTCGGAGTTGGTGAACAGGAAGAAGTCGTGGTTGAGCAGGTCCATCTGCAGTGCTGCACCCTGCGGGTCGAGGGAGTTGATCTCGAACAGCTTCGACTTGACGATGTTGTACATGGGATCGGCCACTTCCCCATCGCTGACCAGTTGCTCCGGAACCAGCTCGGGCGGTATGGCCGGCCGTTCCCGCCCCCGATAGCGCTTGTGGACCTTCGTCTTCAGCTTCCGCAGCTGGCTTTCCAGCTTGTCCACGGCCAGGTCGACAGCGGTGAAGCCGTCAGGGGCCGCCACCTTGCACCGGATGTGGTGCCCGTGACCCTCCATCGTGACCTCGCAGAACTCCGTGTCCTTGCTTCGGGAGTTCTTCTCCTCCCAGAAATGCACCTCGGCCCGATCCATGTCGAGGTACTTTTCCAGGCGCCCGATCTTTTCCTCGGCCTGGCGCCTCAACGATTGGGACACGGTGGTTTTCCGACCACTGACCGTCACTTCCATACAGTACCTCCATGAGACGCGATCGCC
>JBFHEP010000330.1:0-4398 GCA_041584095.1 Acidimicrobiales bacterium
CTCGTGAATATGGTGCATCTGGCACCACGACACCGGCCGTTCACACCCATGCCAGGCACACGTTCGGTAGATCGCCCGGACGGCCTGCCATTGGGCGTCGGTGGCGGTCCTGTACCGGCGACCGACATTGACCGGAACACCGTGAATGTCGAGCACGATCCGCTGCACCGTGGCGTCGCAGGCAAGACGGGAGAGCGACTCCGGAGGTGGTGGGTGGCCGTCGGCTGTTTCCCGCACCGAACCGTCGTGAGCGCCACGGCTGAACGTTTCCCAGTCGACCACCACACTGATACGCGGGCGTCCGGATCCGCTTTGCCGCCGCCGCCCGGTCAACAATCCGTGGGCCGCCTCGGCCGCCAGGTGGCAGTCCTTTGACACGCCGCCCTCGTTGGCCAGGCGAGTCAGCTCGGCTTCGACCGATCCGATGATCGCCTCGTATCGTTCCGGGTCGAACTCACCGTGGACATGACCCATACCGGTTCGCTCGTCGAACCAGTGCTTCCATGACGACCGGGACCGCCGCTGTTTCGTTTCGCCCAGACCATGGTCGCCGTTGATCCGCTCGGCCTCCCGGCGTACCTGCTTCGCAAACACGTCAGCAGGTAGCGAGGAGGCCGCATCGATCAACTCATCGGTATCCAGCATCTCCAATTCATCGTCGGACAACCCCTTGATCGCCGCCGAGAACGCATCAATCGCCGCAGCCCCAACCAGCCCAGCCTCGACGGCCGCTCCGAGTCGGCCGAGCTTCGACACCGTTTTGGCTCGCTCGGCTTCCCGACGCGCAGTGCGACCCCTCACCCGATGCCCACTACCAAGCAGCGTGCCGACAGCCCCCCGACCCTTCGAATCCAGTGCATGCCGTTCCGCGGCCAGGGCGACCAGCACCACCAACCGATCGAGCGCCTCCTGCCCATCGCGAATCCCACCGACCAACTCGACAAGATCGTCCGGTTCACACGCCGATAGATCAAGGGCGTCAACCACTGCACCAAGCGACCGGAACGACCAGACGGCCGACGCGACGGGAGACGAACTGATCGTTACGTCGCCATTGAAAGAGTCCGGAGCCGCCATCGACATCGCCTGCCAACACTGGAAGAAACACACAGTCACCCGGAGGTGAGAAGGCGGCCCCGATCCGCTGTCAGCCACCCCAGCACGAACAAACGATCGATGCAAACAATTGTTCGGTAGCGAGCACCGGTCTTTAAGAGCGGCGGGTGACTGGCGGGGCGTAGCCATGGCGAGGTTGGGAACAGAACGGATGGCCGGCGGGATCGGCGAAGACGTGGTGCCCCTCGTCGGAATCAGGATCGTCATCGGTTCGTAGCGGCTGTGCGCCGATGGCAAGGGCATGGGCGAGACTCGCCTCAGGGTTCGCCACGTGGAAGTCGGCCGCCGAGCCCGAGCCGGCGGCCGGATGAGCGGAAAGGCTCTGCCGGAGCGCGAGACTGAGTCGAAGCTGAACACCAAAATCTCAAGGATGCTCGAATGATCTTCGCCCACCGCCTGCTCCTGAGCCTCGCAGCTCTCACCCTGATGTTTGCCGGATGCTCCGACGGCGACTCCGATGAGGTAGCGACCACCGACCAGACGTCGGTCTCCACCACGACATCGAGCAACGACCAGACGCCAACCTCCGAGGCAACCACGACCGAGACGTCGACGACGTCCACGGAGACAACGGCTTCGGATTCCTCGACGACGACGTCCGTCGTCGACACCTCATGCTCGGCATCCGGTATCGAACGACCGGGCGCGCAACCCGAACTGCCTGCAGCAGTGGCCGACCGTCGCGAGGCCATTTTGACCGCGGCATTGGCCTGTGATCTCGACGCCTTGGCGTCGCTGACCGGTCCGTCGTTCACGGCCAGCTTCGGTGGAGGTGATCCCAAGGACGTGTGGATCACCGACGAGGACTTCGGGTCTGAGCCGATGCGGGCCCTCGTGGAGATCCTGCGTCTCGCCCCCACACCGACCGAAGGTGACGGCGGCGTCTTCTATGTCTGGCCCCCGGCGTTCACCTACGACACCTGGGAGGAGGTCCCGGACGCCGATCGGGAGGCCCTCGAGGTGCTCTACGACGATTCGGACTTCGAGGGATTCGCCCAGTTCGGCGGATACATCGGCTACAGAACCAGCATCACCGAGGACGGGACCTGGACCGTGTTCGTCGCCGGCGACTAACGACCTCGACAATCGGCTGCGGAGCGAAGGGCCTGACACGCTTCTGCGAGGCGCGACGGGTCGAGCATGCCGTCACGAGGACCAAGCCGGAGCTCCGTCGGGATATCGCGAACGTCTTCGATCTCGACCCACCAGATCTCACCCCGCCGCGGTTCATTCACCACGGCTCCTCGGCGATCGCGTCACGAAGCGAGGGGGCTGGAGACGAACATCGACGCCAAGAGCTTCGGTGAGACGCCGGATGTCGTTCGGGTCGGTTGTCACGACGGTGACCTCGCCGGCCCTGTCGAAAGCCGTCGCTGCCAGCGCAACGGTTGCATCGATGACATCGGAGGTACCGGTTCGCCCGCAGAGCAGACCGGCCGCTCGGGCGATCGAGCCGTCGAGGGGGACCTCGTCGCAATGGCGCAGCGCCCGCGACAATAACGCCGGCCGTGAGCCGTCGCGCCACGCTTGCGCGATCACGCCCGCCGGAACATGGACGACGGCGCCCGCATCAGCGGCTACCCGCAGCAGGGCCCAGGCCGACCGGCTGTTGCGGTCGAGCGCAATGAGCGCTCCCGTGTCGAGGACAACAGCCGGGTTCACATGCCGAGGCGGGAGCGAGCCGCAGTGAGTTCGTCATCGCTGAACGGTCCGTGCTCGGCTTCCCATTGGGCGATCACGGCTCGGAGGCCACGACTGGCGAGTCGACGCCGCGCCGCATCGGCGAGCCAGGCCGACAGGCCTTACTCGACACGCATCGTCACCTCCGCTCGTAACGTGACGTCGCCAACGAGGCGACCGACCACGGGTACCTCCGTGGCGGCCCGGTAGGTGAGCGACGAAGTGGTCAGGTCGCCGGTGGTCGTGCCACCACGGAGGCCGACGGTCAGCCGGGCCGGGTCGAGCGCAGTTCCGGCCGACAGTGCGGCGCTTCGGGCCGTCGCTTGATCGGGGGCGACCGCGGCCGCCCGGGCCGATTCCCGGGCGGCATGCCAGACCATGAGGTACTGGTGTCCGATCACCCCGATCTGCACCACGGCCAACATGGCCATCACGACAACGGGAAGGACGAGCACCAGCTCCACGGTGCTCTGGCCCCGTTCCCGGTCCGCTCTCACCGAATCCGTGGAGCCCACGGCAGCTCGGTGGCTGCTACCGGCCGGTGACATCGGCGATGATCGAGTCCATCACGGCGTCCATCAGCCGGTTGACGCCACCGGTTCCGGTGGCCCAGGCCAGCAGCACACCGGCCAGCGCCGCTGCGGCCAGGATGACCAGGCCGTATTCGGCTGTGGCCTGCCCGGATTGCGACCACAACCGGCTCGGTTCCAGTCGATACCGTGAGAGCCGACCGGGCCGCCGGCGTCGGCCGGCCGGTCGCCGACCACTGGATGTGGTGATGAGAGTTGAAGATTTCGACATGGCATTTCCGTCCTTTTGAATCGTTGGTCGTGAAGAGGCTCAGCCTCGGAGGTGGCGGAGCGCCACGATGGTGAGCGGTACGACGGCACCGACGACGGCGGCGGGAAGCTGACAGCAGACCAGCGGCACCAGAAGGCGAACCGGGAGGCGCGCCAGCGCCAGTTCGACCGACTGGCGACGGGCCCGGTCGGCCTCGTCGGAGAGCCGTTGCAGCAGTGCTCCCACCGGGGCACCGCCGTGCTCGTTCACCGCCACGGCCGTCACCAGGGGGTGGTAGTCGGCACCGAGCTGCTCGGTGATCAGCGGCAGGGCGTCGATCAGCAGCTCGCCTCGACGCTGCCGGTCGAGGACACCACCGAACGCAGCTCGGACGACGGCGGGGCCCCGTTCGGCGACAAGCGCCACCCCGTCGGCCGGGGTACCTCCGGCCCCGACGGTCATGGCAAGGAGATCGATGGTCGGGGCCAACGCCTCCTGTCGGTCACGGGCGACTCGCTTGGTCTCGACTGCGATGCGACGACTTCGCGCTGCGATTGCCGCTACCGCCGCTGCCGCAAGCGCGGTCAGCAAAGCTGCCATCATCGTCGGTACCCCCGGCGGCGATTGCTGACGGCGTCGTGGCGGCGGAGGGCGCGGTCGACGTCTCGGCTCATCCACCGCCATCCCGCCTGGGAAAGCAGCAAGGCCACGGTCACGCACAGACCACCCAACGGTTCACGAAGGTAGAAGTGACCGACGTCGGCGTCGGCGAAGGCGACGACGAGCGCGAACAGCGCCGGTGCCCCGGCCAGGAGCGCGGCC
>JBFHEP010000331.1:0-4394 GCA_041584095.1 Acidimicrobiales bacterium
AACCAGTTGGTTGGGGGTTCGAGTCCCTCCGGGCGTACGTGTGAGCTGCGGAGCAGCTCACCCCGAGTTGGCTATGCCAACTCGCCGCTGCAGACGATCACCTGAAGATCGGTCGGAGTGCCGGTCGTGCGGAGCAGCTCAACCCGAGTTTGGCCGCCGTACGGTGCTCGAACATTTGTTTGACAACGATGGCCCTCGCGTGTTAGCGTAAGTCCTGCCGGTCGGGGTCCGGCACTCGCATCTACGGATGCCCGCAAACGCTCACGCGTCTGGTTCTCTGCCCATGGTGGCTACATCCTCGAAGCACGCGTCGTCAATCGACGATGTCGTTGGCCTGTTGAACTCGCTGTCGGCCTCGCTATCCGGAATCGCCTGCGATGCCCTGGATTCGACCGACTTACGGCAACTGATGGGGGCCATTCGTTTCGTCCAGCAGGCGGCTGGCAGTTTGTCCATGCGTATCGGCGTGGCCGCCGACCGCTTGGCCGAACAGGGCGTCGGTCGGGGCTCCCACGGATTGTTCCTGGGCGACGGCCGTGCCGTATCCGGTTCCATGGCGCGTCGTGAAGTGGCGCGATCTTCGGTGCTCGCCGAATTCGATCATGTTGCCGACGCCGTGCAACGCGGCCGCATCGGTGCCGCCCAGGTCGATCTCTTTGCTCGGGCGGCGAGGAAGCTCGATCCGGAACAGCGCCCAGAACTGGATGATCGCGATCTCGTCGCGGCCGCCGCCAACGAACCGGTCGACGTCTTCGCCCGCAGGATTCGTCGATTCGTCGACCTACTTCGTGGCGACCACGGCCGTGCCGATGCCGAAGCGCAACGTCAGGCGTCGACCTGGCGGTCTTGGATCGACAACGAGACCGGCATGGGGCATGTTCACGGCGAGTTCGACCCCGAACGATTCGAAGCGATTCGAAACGCCGTCGAGGCGCACGCAGCTCGTCTCTCCAATAGGGGTGGGGTGCAGAGAACGGCCAACCTCGCGGCAACGGCAGCATACGAGTTGCTGACCGAACAGACGACCGGCCACGGCGGACTACCCTCCATCGGGGTGATCGTCGACTGGCAGACGCTCACCCGAGGTGCCCACCCGAACTCGATCCGCGAGACAACCAACGGACAATCGCTGACACCTGAGTCGATATCAAGGCTGGCATGCCATGCGGTCCTGCAACGGATCGTCGTCGATCACCGAGGGATTCCCCTCGACGTCGGTCGGCGGTACCGCACCGCAACGGCGGCACAGTGGCTCGCACTCCGCGCCATCTACCGCAGCTGCGCCTGGATCGGGTGTGAGCGTCCACTGTCGTGGTGCCAGATCCACCACGTCCACGAGTGGGAGCACGGCGGTCCAACCGATCTGTGCAACTTGGTGCCGCTCTGCAGCGAACACCATCATGCCGTGCACGAAGGAGGCTGGAGTCTCAAACTCTGGGACGACCGCAGGCTCGACATCCAAAGCCCGGATGGCAGTCACCGCGAGTCCACCTTCCCCGACCGGCGGCCTGCCTTGGGGGCAACGGCCCACCCCAACCGCCCCCGAACCCGGGCCATGGCCGCCACTCATCGACCGGCATCCCACCGTCCGGCTCAACCGGCAGGACCGTAGCGGACTACCGCCCGACCGGTTGCCGGGCGCACAACCGAAGGCCGCTCTCGGTTCCCGCCCATTCCCCGCCGTAAGATTACCGGCCAGCGTTCCTTGACAATTTCATAGCGCTCGCGTTCATGTCGGTCAGGTAGCGGGCGGCCTCTCTTGTTTCCAGCTGCCAGGCCTCCGTCAACCCAGCTGACACCGTGTCGAGATAGGCCTTTGTGGGTGGAGTCTGCTCCGCCTCCATCTCCGGGCCGCAGGTGATCGTGACGGCCGGAACGCCGTCGATGGGATCCAGTCGATCGAGGCGGCGGTGCCGGCCGGACGGGTCGTCGACATGGCCGTGGCGATCGAGCTCCGACCACGGAACACCATCGAACGTCACGCCGGCGTTCTCCTGATGCCAGACGTCGAGTAGCTGGCCGGCCGTGATCAGCCAGGCCCGACCCAGGCACTGGTCGATGACGTCCGACGACCGGACCACCGCACACACCCCGCCACCCCATCGTCGGGATCGACCGGTGAAGATGAGCCGGCGATCGATGCGCACCGCACGGTCATCGCAGGGCAGCGCCGGGTTTCGGGCCCCGTCGTGATGGCCCGACTCACCTGGGCCGGCACCACCGGTCAGATAGGCGAGAAAGCGTGTACGTGCCAGGTTCGAGCCGTACGCCACGTACCAGACGAGGTCGTCCCGGTTGGGGTGAGGAACGTCGACCATCCAGCCGGCAGAACTCGTGGTGGTCCCTACTTGCCGACCGAGGCGACCGGCCTAGACGGCCAGCAGGTCGCGGGCGCCGGTATCCGACGACGGGTGCCGCAACTTCGACATGGCCCGGGCCTCGATCTGGCGGATCCGTTCCCGGGTGAGGTTGAAGTACTCCCCCACCTCTTCGAGGGTTCGGGGTTCACCCCGATCGAGTCCGAAGCGGAGCTTGAGGATCTCGCGCTCGCGCTCATCGAGCGGGGCGAGCAGCCGGGAGATCTCGTCGGGCAACAGTGCCGTGGCGGCCACCTCGAAGGGCGACTCGGCGGTGCTGTCTTCCACGACGTCGCCGAGTTCGGCGTCGCCGTCTTCTCGAAGCGGCTCCGACAGTGAAAGCGGCTCGGCGGCGAACCGCAGCGCCTCGGTGACCTTCTCCTCGGGCATCTCGACCTCGGCCGAAAGCTCCGCAAGCGTGGCCGGACGGCCGAACTTGAGTTCCAGCCGAGCCCGAGCCTTCTGCAGTCGAGCCAGCGTGTCACCGGCGTGCACCGGGAGCCGAATCGTCCGGCCCGTGTTGGCGATACCGCGGGTGATGGCCTGGCGAATCCACCAGGTGGCGTAGGTGGAGAACTTGAAGCCCTTGCGCCAGTCGAACTTCTCGACGGCGTGCATCAGGCCGAGGTTGCCCTCCTGGATCAAGTCGAGCAGGGGCAGGCCCGAGGCCTGATACTTCTTGGCGATCGACACCACCAGCCGAAGGTTCGACTGGACGAAGGTCCGCTCGGCGTCCCGACCCTTCCGGACGGTACGACGCAAGTCGCGCTTGCGCTGGACCGACATTGCGGGTTCCATCTCGAGCTCTTCGGCAGCCTGCTTGCCATGCTCGATTGCTTGAGCCAGCCGAACTTCGTCTTCCTTGGTCAGCAACGGGTACTGACCGATGTCGGTGAGGTACAGCCTTACGAGATCCTCTTCGTCCCGCTCGACGCGCTCCTTGGCCAAGGAAACCTACCTCTCGTTTGCGAACCAACCGCCCGTTAGATCGCAGGCTAACGGCCTTAACGGCGATTTCATAGGAATGTCAAGTGTATTGGTGTGTGCCGACGTTCCATCGCCACAAGCGGCGAAGACGGTCATCCGTCTGAGTCAATGCGGGGTGGCTGCGACCGAACGAAGCGTGGACTCCCTCTTCGGCACAGCTTAGGCGGCGCTTGAGCAACGATGGTGGTTCTTCATCCTCGGGAGCGCCGCCGGCGCCCCCTTTCCCGGGACGGCGGCGCCACGACTACCGTTTGTACGATGACGCCCTCCGCATCCGGCCCCGACAGGTTCCTCGACTTCTCCGACCGGGTCGTGGTGATCACCGGCACGGCCACCGGGATCGGGGCCGCCACCCTGGATCTCCTCCTCGCCCGGGGCGCCGTCGTTCACGCTCTCGACATCGCCTACGACAACACCCACCAACCGACTGGCGCCGTCACCTTGCATCACTGCGACATCGGCCGATCGGAATCGATCGACGCAGCCGTCGGCCGCCTGCCCGACCGGGTCGATGTGGTCATGAACTGTGCCGGTGTCCCCAATGGCGGCCGTTTCGACACCGACCAGGTCATGGCGGTCAACTGGTTCGGCCTCCGGCACCTGACCGAGGCGCTGATCACCCGGATGTCGCCCGGCTCGTCGATTGTCCATGTGGCGTCGACCGCCGGACGCGACTGGGCGTCACGGGTCGAGCTGCATCGGGAGCTCATGGCCGTCGACGACTTCGAAGCCGGTCTGGCCTGGCTGAACGCCAATCGGGACCGTTGCGGCGACGGCTACGTCGTGTCGAAGGAGGCGGTGCAGTACTACACGCTGTGGCGGTCGGTTCAGTTGCTGCCGAGGAGGATTCGGATGAACAGCGTCTGCCCCGGGATCACCGACACCGATCTGGTCGACGACTTCCGCCGGGGAATGGGCGCTGATCTGATCGATCACGCAGCCGCGGTCGCGGGTCGCTTCGCCCGGCCGGACGAGATGGCGCCGTCCATGCTGTTTCTCGCCGACGAAAGCTCGGCGTCCTATCTCAACGGCGTCAACCTGAACATCGAC
>JBFHEP010000332.1:0-4374 GCA_041584095.1 Acidimicrobiales bacterium
CCTTGTTCAAGATCGGCGTCGATGCGGGCGCCGAGCACGGCGTTCCGGAGTTCGTCGAGGCGGGCGATCTCGGCATCGAAGAACCCGAAGTTCTCGATGCCCGTGTAGGGGTGCCCGGACCAGAGTGCAAGTGCCTCACGGAGGAGTCGGCTCCGGCTCTCGGCCGGCACGTCGGCGCTGGAACGAAGCGAGTCGTAGAGGTTGACGAAGCGGAGGTGATCGACGTCGGCATCGTCGACCCGAAGGGCCCAGCCGGCTCGGTCCTTGACGATGGCGTCGCCGACGATGCCCCGGAGCGTCGAGACGTACACCTGGACACGGCGCCGGGCGGTGTCCGGGACATCGTCGCCGTACACGGCCTGGGCGATGGTGTCGGCCGACACGGTGTCCCCGGCCCGGGCGATGAGCGCTGCCAGCACGGCTCGCTGCTTGGGGCCGCCGATGTCGAGCCGCCGGCCGCCCTCGATCGCCGAGACCGGACCAAGTACGTTGAATTCCATTGGCGAGATCCCCCCTGAGTTGCTGAAGGCCTGTTCACCCCAGCTCGGTCGGTTTTCGTCTGGATGACGATGCCGAGACCGTAAACGCCGGTTGTTCAGAAACCATTCAAGCGGCGAGTTGGTCCAGTGTCTAACGATGGCCGAGCGCCGGGGTGGTGACCCCGGCGTCGTGGCCATTACATGGATTGATGTTTACCTGTGGACGGGCCCTTGGCCCTGGTCCGTTGCCCTTTCACCGAGGACCCGATGAGGGATCGGCTCCGAGGTACGTCTCCAGGCGGCCATAGTTCGGTTGCCACTCCGGAGCGGGCATGCCGCTGAACTCGGTTTCGGGATCGACACCCGGTTGGGTCTCCGGAGCAATCGCCGGCCCGGCTGGGTTCGACCTCGGCTCCCAGCTCGGCCCGGGGTCGGTCAGAATCGCCGACGGTGTGTTGCCAACCGTGGTGGACTCCTGAGTGCTGCCGGGCGCAAGCCGCAAACCGATCGCCAGGATAAGCGCCGTTCCGGCGGCCACAACAAGGGCGACCATGCCGATCTTGGATCGGGTAGCTCCCGGCACTCGGCGAGCCGACCGTTCGCTTCTGTGGTTCTCGTCGTTTCGTGTCTTGGTGTTCTTGTCGATGGTCAACATGTGGGCTGTTTCCTTTCAGCGCAGTGTTTGGTGCGATGTCGGAAACGTCCCATGGACCCGTTCGGGGATCTTTCGAACGATGTTCAGAAAGTGTTCAACCCGCGGTCGTTGGCCGCAACGCCCGATGGTCCACCCCTCTCGGGTTGCCGCGCGCAATAGCCGGCCGGCATGGCTGACGTCGACCTGGGCCAGGGGAAGAACGAGACCAACCGTGTCGGGACGGTTGCTGAGGAGTCGTTCGATGGCACCGACAGGGACATGACCCTCCAGTACCTAGCCTCGATCAGCGCCGTGTAGCAGGAGCCGGCATCGTCTGGAACACCATGCTCGGCCCGTGATCGGGACGAACGGCCCTGAATGCGCCGAGGCCATTGGTGTACAAAGAACCAAGGAGCGAGGAGGTTCCTGATGCGTGCACGCAGCGTTCTTGCGGTCGTGGTCGTTCTGGCCGCGGTGGTGTCGATCCCGGCCGGTGCCGGTGCCAGCGGATACACCTGGCGCGACCACGAGGCCCCGTTCGACTTCGTATTCGGCAATCACATCGACACCCATCAGCAAGCACAGCTGACCGGCAACGGCGGGTTGACCGGCTTCCTCTACATCACACCCGGCGAGGAGACCACCCACGGCGTACCGATCGTCAAGCACGGGGACTGCACCCAGAACCCCGAGGGCTGCACCGTCGGTTGGCTACTCGCCGGGGTTGCCCGTCAAGCCGAGTACTGCGGGCACGTATCTGGCGAGCATCCTGCGTGGGCCATCGCGTCGCGGCAGATGCCACGCCAACCTGGATTCACCCATTTCCACTGGCTCGACGAAACGCTCCATCACGACGGCCTGGAGGTCGGCGAGCGATACGACGGACAGCTTCTCAAGTTGACGGCGGTGACCGAGTTCGTGTTCTCACATCACGGGGAGTGGGAGGTCACGCCGGGGATCGACGTCGAGACCCACGCCAACGTCTATCCCACCTGCGAGGACTGGCCGCACTTCGGCCACGGGGGCGGCGGCCACGGTCACTGATCGAATCAGGCGTCTTCGTCGAGCCCGCGGGCCAACTGGTGGAAACACGTCTCGAGCACGGCGGGTAGCGGTGCGTGGTGCCCGGTGAGAAGCCAGTGACGCAACGACGATCTCATCGCGCCCACCGCTGATGTGGCCAGCAGGCCGGCTGTGATGGTCTCGTCCGGTCCCTCGCCACGTCGCCGGGCCAGCGATGCCGCCAGTTCGTGCTCGCAGTCGGCCTGGAGTTGCAGACTCCGGGCCTGGACCGACGCGGACCCGGCCATGATCGTGAACTGGGAGGTGAGCCGGTCTCGCTGCTGCTCGTAATCGGACGCGACGGCGAGGAAGGCCTCGCGCAGCGCAACCCAGGGGGGTTCATCGGCCGGCCGGTTATCGAGCTCGGTCACGAGGTCGGCCAGTCTCGCGCTGAAGTCAGCGAGGGCGACATCTTCCTTGGTGGCGAAGTAATGGAAGAAGGTCCGGGGGGCGATGTCAGCGCCGGCGGCGATCTCGTCGACGGTGACCCCGTCGAAACCGTGTCGGGTTAACAGATCTCGGGCCACGGCCTCGATGCGCCGCCTGGTTTGTTCCTTCTTCCGTTGACGCAAGCCTGTCTTGCCGGCCATACGACCAGGTTGACGGAAAGATGCAGATGACGCAAACTTGCGGTCAACGCAATATTTGGAGGTTCAGAACATGACCGATGAGGCTGGGGACGCCCCGACCGGCGATCGAGACGGCGTGCCGCTGAAGATCGAGAAGGACACCAAGGTGTCGGACATCCTGCGTGAGTACGGTGACATCGCCGCGGTCATGGAGACCTTCGGGGTGAAACGAGTCGGCGGGTTCAGCGTCCGGAAGTACCTGACAAAGGCACTCACCGTTGAGCGGGCCGCCAAGGTTCACCGGGTCCCGGTCGACGAGTTTCTCACCACCGTTCGGACCGCCGTCGGCCAGGAGCCGTAGCCGGCCCGCCAGAGCGCACATCCCGGCGGCCGCGCTACGCACCCTCAGACCGGCTACATTACTGGGCGGAGGTGTCCGAGCGCCTGGTGGGCTCCCCCGCCTTCAAAGCGGGTGTACGGGGTGATCCCTCGTAGGCGGGTTCGATTCCCGTCCACCTCCGCCATACTCGCCGAACGCCAACCACCCGCCGTTTCGCTGTCGAAACATATTTCGGGACCTTGGACCCCAGAGGGCTCGGCGGCCGAATCCTACAATCACGCGTGAAGCAGTACCGGACGAGCGGCAACGAGGCCGCCACCGGGATTGCGCCAACCGTAGGAGGTGTCGAGATGGCTGAAGCGACAACCGTGGCCGACCTGGTGACCACTGACCCGGTGACGGTCCAGCGGGATCAACCGGTGTCCGAGGTCTACCACATGCTCAAGTATGCGCCGTTCCATCACGTGCCGGTCATGGAGCACGACCATCCGGTCGGGATGATCTCATCGGTCGATGTGCTTCGCCTGGCCTACGACATCGATGGGTTCGAAGATCGCGACATGGCCGAGATGCTCGACTATCACTTCACGATCGATGACGCCATGTCCACGGACCTCCGCACGGTGGCAGCCGACGCGACCATCACCGACGCGGCCGAGTTGCTGTCCGACGGCAACGCCCACTCGCTCCTCGTGATCGACGACGACGGACGGCTGGAGGGGATCATCACCACCACCGATCTCGTCCGCCACCTGGCACGAATCGGGAGCCGCCAGCCCACCTAGGGGGCTCGACCATCCATGAACGGGCGCACTGCCCGTCTTAGAATGGCCACGGATGTTGGCCCAAGTGGCGGCCGCAGAGTTCACGATCGACCGGCCGCAGACGATGATGGAGGCCGCTGTCTTTGCTGCGGTCCTGTTCACAGTGATCTTCATCTTCGTGCGCGGCCTGAAGGGCTTCGTCGGGAGGTTCAACGGGGCTCTCACCGACTATTTCTGGTGGGTCTTCGGATTCCTTATCGTCATATTCCTCTACACCTACCGACCATGGGAGACCGATCCGATGCTCGAGGCCGACATCGAGCTTCCGGCCGAGGGTATTCAAGGCACCCAGGCAGAATCCGACCCAGGCGATTAGCTGAACGAACTCAGCGTCGAGCCTGCCCGCTGCAGGAATGCTCGGGCAGGTGTTGGTGCATCAACCCACCAGCCGCATCACCGCGTCCGAACAGGAGATATCGAGCCGCTGACCCCACGACAGTGTGATCCGGTCGGATTCGATGCCGTC
>JBFHEP010000333.1:0-4373 GCA_041584095.1 Acidimicrobiales bacterium
AACTACCAGTCGGTGATCCGGCCCGACGGTTCCGAAACCGACCGCTATGACAAAGTCAAGATCGTGCCGTTCGGCGAATACGTGCCCTTTCGGGGATTGATCGAGTCGCTGGCGCCCTCCGCAGGGTTACCGGGCGGTGACCTCCAGTCGGGCACCGATCCGCCGGTGCTCGACACCGATATCGGTCTGGTCGGGGTGGCGATCTCGTGGGAGGGCTACTTCGAGCAGCGGTCCCGGCACTCGGTTCGCGAGGGGGCGCACGTGCTGGCGAACCCCACCAACGGCTCGTCGTACTGGCTGACCCAGGTTCAAACCCAGCAGGTGGCGTCGAACCAGTTGCGGGCGATCGAGAACGACCGCTGGGTGCTCCAGGTGGCGCCGACCGGACTCTCGGCGGTCATCGACCCCGGCGGTACGGTGCTGCAGCGCACCAACGTGAGTGAGCGTCGAACCCTGCAGGCCACCGTCGAGATGCGCAGCGGACGTACGCTGGCCGGCGTCGTCGGGCCGTGGCCCATCGTGGCCTACGGGCTGCTGGCCGCCGGCGCTGGAGTGGCGAGCGGCCGGAGAGTGGGAGTGGGTGTTCGCAGCCCGCGCCATCGACCCGCGAACACCCCCTTCAACCATCGTCCAAACTAGCTCATGAATGAGCGCTGGCCGCGGATTTCGACGCGCAGTACCGTTGGGGCATGAGCGATGACATCGGCCTCGACGACGCCTACTCACTGAAATCGGCGTCCGACGTCAAACGTCTCTACCGGCGCTGGGCCGATACGTTCGAGGACGGTTTTCTCGCCGAGCACGGCTACGTGTATCACCAACACGTCGTCGCCCAGTTCACCCGACGAGCCGACATCGGCCCGACCGAGGCGGTACTCGACGTCGGATGCGGCACCGGTGTCGGCGGCGTGGAGCTGCGGCGGCGTGGCCCGTGGCCCATCGACGGGCTCGACCTGTCACCGGAAATGCTGGCCAAGGCGGCCGACAAAGTCGACGGCGGCGGCCAACCCGTCTATCGCCAACTGTTCGAGGCCAACGTGCTCGAACCACTCAACGTCGGCGACGTGCGCTACGGCGGGGTGATCAGCATCGGCACGTTCACCCACGGTCACGTCGGGCCCGACGCCATCGACCAGCTGGTCAGCCTGGTCCGGCCGGGCGGCCTGCTGGCGCTCGGCGTCAATGAAGCCTTCTACGCCCGGGCCGACTTCGGCCAACACTTCGACCAAATGGTTTCGGGCGGGTTCATCACCGAGCCGGAACTGGTGCAGGTTCCTCTCTACGATCCGGCTGTCGCCGACCACGACCACGTCGACGACACCGCCCTCGTCGCACTGTTCTCACCCTTGGAGTGATGGCGCTCGCCGATCGGCTGCGCAACTGCTAGTCGATGCCGTGATCGATGGCGTACCGGATCAGCTCGTTCTTCCGGTTGAGGCGGAGCTTCTTCAAGATGTTGCGGACGTGGTTCTCGACCGTTTTGGCTGAGATGTGCAATTCCTCACCGATCTCGCCGTAGGTGTGACCCCGTGCGACGAGCTGCAGCACCTCCCGCTCCCGATCGCTGATGCCCGCGCCGTCGGGGGCCTGTTTGCGGAGCCGACGGAACTCCGTCAACACCAGCGCGGCCAGTGAGGCCGAGAAGACGGGCTCGCCCTGGGCCGCCTTCCACAGCTGGCGTCGCAGCTCCTCACCGTCGATCGACTTGAGCAGATAGCCGACCGCCCCGGCGGCGACCGCCTCGAGGAGATCCCGTTCGGCCTCCGACACCGTCAACATCACCACGGGCACGTCGCCGGCCACGGCCCTGGCCACCGCCACCCCTCCCCCGCCGGGCATGTGGAGGTCGGTCAACACGAGATCGGGTTTGGTTCTTGTGATGACGTCGATGGCCTCGGCGGCATCGGATGCCTCGCCGACCACGAGGAAGTTGTCGCCGAGGTCTTCCTTCAGCCCGGTGCGCCATATGGCGTGGTCGTCGGCGACGACGATCCTCACCGGCTCGAGCGACTGTCTGCCTTCACCCATAGCTTCACCTCGGTTCCCTTGCCCGGCCGGCTGACGATCTCGACCCGTCCGCCCCGCTCGGTGATCCGACCCCGGATCGATCGGGACAGACCGATTCCTTCCTTCACCCCATCGACCACGAAACCCGATCCGTTATCGTGCACCGACACGAAGACCGTCTCGCCTCCGTCGTCCTCGTCGGGCTCTGCGAAGATCGTCACCTGGTCGGCCGCCCCGTGTCTGGCCGCATTCGTGACGGCCTCGGCCACCGCCCCGGCAACGGCTCCGGTCACGGCCGGCGACAGCGGCGGACAGTCGGTGGCCACCACGACCTGGGTCTTCACCCGGTGGCGGCGTTCGGCGTCGGCCGCAACCCGACGAAGGACAGGATCGAGGCCCCCGCTGACGTCGATCGGCGTCGGCCCCGATTCGGCCGCATCGACCGCCGCTTGCCCGTGCCGCCCCGACGGCGCCGCCGCGGCCCCGATCAGGCGGGAGTCGGACAGGTAGGTTCGCAATGAGTTCTCCTGATCGCGTGCCAGGGCGGCAAGATCGGGGTCGCCGGATCGGCGCTGGACCACGGCCAGCGTTTGCAGAACCCCGTCGTGCAGCTCCCGGGCCAGGTCCTCGCGGGCCTTGACCACCGAGATGAGACGTTCGGCTCTCAGCAGGCGTCGCATCAGGGGGCCGACGAGCAGCCCGACCAGCAGCCACAAGCCGATCTTGGAGAACAACACACCGATCTGGTCGGGGACGGAGAACCGACCGAGCAGGACGATCTCCGACACCACACTCACCGCCCCGACAAGAATGGCGGTCAACAGCCCGGCATGGTCGAACAGCGGGCCGGATCCTCGACCCGAGGCGGCGATCCCGACCGCGGCGATGCCGGCGGCGGGCCAGGCCCACGGCAGCGACTGGGCCCGCTCGTCGGAGAACACCAGTCCGTCGCCGATCAGCAGTGTGAGCCCAAGCGCGACTTCGAGGGCGAGCCACGGCCGCCGAACCAGCTCCATGGGTCGGCGCCGACCGAGGAACGACAACTGGGCGGTGAGTGCGGTGGCCGCGCCGAGCAACGCCACAGCGGCCACCGGTTCAGTCAGGGCCGACCGGCCCAGAATCACGCCGATGACGGCGCCTCCGAGCGCAACCCACCGGAAGGCCGCCAGCGCCCGCATCATCGACGTGACCAGCACCGCCTCAGCGGCCGACGCCGCAGCCTGATTCGGGGACGAGGCGGCGGTTGGGGTGGCCGACGTGCCGGGCATCGCTGGGTGTGGTCGGCCTACGACATGGCTTGAGCCGGCACATCGCCCGACTCGTGACCATGCGGTCCGTCCGTATCGGCGTACAGGGCGGTCACGCCCGAGCGGCTGAACAGGGCGACCATGCCGTTCAGGAGGCTGGAGATGATGGTGGCGACCAGGAAGTCGGCGTCATAGGGAATGAGGTCGGTGAACACGATCTCGTCGAGGTCTTCCACCGGCACCCCGCCCAGCTCCGGGATCCCGTCGGCGCCGACCTCGAACCCGTTCAGGTACCCGGGTGCGGCGACCGAGGAAATCACCGTGCCGACGGCGAGCCCGATGAGACCGAGGATGAGCAACCGCCCGAAGACGGGCCAGAAGCGGCCGGCGGAACGATCGAACGACTCCCGCAGTGCCGAGCCACCCGGGGGGCCGACGACGGAACTCACGTTGAGGAAGCTTGCTTTGACCCAAAGCCAGACAAGGCCGACAATAGCGGCGAAGAACAGGGCGATCCCGAGCAGCACGGCCACGGCGCCGTGGACGAGGGCCCCGAGAACCACGATGAGGATGCCGACGATGAGGGCAGCCGCCACCGCCAGGCCGATGACGATCGACCACCCGATGTAGCGCGGGGTTCCGCGAAGACCGGCCACCAGGGACTCGCCGACCGAGGTGGTCAGACCGAGATGGCCCCGGTGGAGGAGGTGGCTTTGCGCCAGGCCGATTGCCACAGAGGCGATCGCCGCAACGAGGATCCCGGCGATGCCGAAGACGATCGCCGACACACTCAGCCCGGTGAACGAGGCGTCGTCGAGCGACAGCGACACCCCGTCGATGGCCTGGGCGATCAGATAGAAGCTGAGCATCCCCGGGATCAACCCGATGAGCAGGAGGATGAACACCGGCATGGCGTGGGCGAACAGCACCTTGAACGACCGGCCGAGCCAGTCGCCGATGTCGTTCACGTAGTCGGCGCCGTACTCTGGTTGGGGTGCACTGGGGATGTTGAACGGCGCCTCGTGGGTGTGCTCGGTCCAGGTCTGGCCGTCCCAGTAGCGCTGCTGATTCGGATTGTGAGGATCTTGATACCAACCGGCTTCCGGCATGTGCTCCGCT
>JBFHEP010000334.1:0-4351 GCA_041584095.1 Acidimicrobiales bacterium
ACTTGGGTCGACCGCCGCGCTTTGATCGATCGCCGGATCGATTCCGACCCTCGCGCCTCCTACAGTTGGCGGGCTGACTGTCGTAGCGGAAGCCCCTCGGATTGGGCTCGGAGCCCTTGGTCGTTCGCAGCAGGTGGATATGGGAGCCCGCCCGCTCTCCCACCATGTACAGATTCGTCAACTCCACCGGTCGTGTGGGTTCGACCACGAGACGGGTTTCACCCCGTACCGTCTCGATCCAGGCCGCCAGTTCGTCGGCGTTCGAGACGGTGGCCGAGAGACAGATCAGGCGGATGCGGCGAGGAAGGTGAATGATGACCTCCTCCCACACCGGGCCGCGGTAGGCGTCCTGCAGATAATGGACCTCGTCGAGCACGACGCTCGACAGCGCTTCGAGGTCGGTGCCGGCATAGAGCATGTTCCGGAGGACCTCGGTGGTCATCACCACCACCGGGGCGTCGGCATTGATGCTGTTGTCGCCGGTCAGAAGTCCGACCCGGTCGCGGCCGAACTGCTCACCGAGATCGAAGAACTTCTGGTTTGACAATGCTTTGATCGGGGTGGTGTAGAAGACCCGGCGGCCCGTATCCAGCACCTGGGCGATGGCATAGTCGGCCACCAGCGTCTTACCCGCTCCGGTCGGAGCGGCGACCACGACGTGGGCGTTGGCGTCGATCCCGTCGAACGCCTCGAGTTGGAAATCGTCGGGGCTGAATCCCAGCTGATCGATGAACGCCTGACGAACCTCTGCTGCCGCCATCACCCGACGGGCTCGGCGTCGACCGGCGGTCCCGCTCCGCGGCGGCGCAGCAACATCCGCCCGACGACAATCGAGATCTCGTAGAAGAGGTACATCGGAATCGTGACGATGGCGAGGTTGAACGGATCACCGGTCGGCGTGATGATCGCGGCCAGGACGACGATCACCACGATGGCGATCCGGCGGTTCCCGGCCAGCTGATCGGGCTTCAGCACCCCGACCAGCTGCAGGAAGATGAGGATCAGTGGAAATTCAGCGGCCAGGCCGAACGCCAGCAACATCTTCACGAAGAAGCTGAAGTACTCATTCGGTGTGTACAAGGCTTCGAAGCTCTCCACGCCGAAGCCCTGGAGCACGGCCAGCGTTCGGGGCATCAGGAGGTATGCCGACACGGTGCCGAGTCCGAGCAAAACGACGGACGCCGCAATGAACGGCAACAACATCCGCTTCTCGTGCGGGTACAGGCCGGGCATGACGAATCGACCGAGGTGATACAGGACGACCGGCAGCGCCAAGAGGATGCCGCCGTATCCCGAAACGGTCAGGACCACCGAAAACGCCTCGATCGGACCGGTGTTCAACAAGCGGCATTCCTCGGCCTCGCTCGTCGTCAACAGGAAGTCACAGTACGGATCGATCATGAAGTTGAGAATCGCCGTTCGGAACGTGAAGACGATGATGGCACCGGCGACGACCGCCAGAACGGACCAGATCAATCGCTTGCGAAGCTCCGTCAGATGCCCGAGCAGCGTCATCTCGGCCAATGCTTGAGCTCGTTGTTCCTCGCTCTCTGCCGACCGCCGGAACGGGATCCTCATGCCACCTCGTCCGCGGCACCGGCGTCGTCGCCATCGGAGTCGCGGTTGGTCTCGGCGGCGGCGTCCAGATCGTCGCCGTCGCCATCGTCGACGTCATCGCCATCGTCGACGTCATCGCCGTCGTCGACGTCATCGCCGTCGGTTGCGGTTGCCTTCGATTCGGCGGCGTCATCGTTTGCCGCCGGGCGGCTCCAGATGTCGCTGACCTTCGTCGAACCGTCGACGCCGAGGTCGGTCTTGAACGGCTCGGTGGCGGCGTCTTTGACCGACTCGACCGTGGATTCCAGCTCGGGGCCGACCCAGCTCTTCACGTCGGCCGCCCGCTCGATCTCATCGAGACTCGAGTTGAAGTCGCGACGGAGATTGTCGCTCATGGTCTTGAGCTGGCCGACAACCCTGCCGGTTCGTCGGATGACGCCGGGCAGCTGCTCCGGGCCGACTGCGATCAACAAAACCAGCGCAATCAGAATCATCTCTCCGGCGCCGATATTGAACACAATCAGTAGGCTACCCAAGCCGCGGAGGAATGGATCTCCAGCGCACCCCGCCAGTGCCGTAGATTGCGGCCATCGGCCGGGGGAGGTCCGACCGACGGGTTCGAGGTATGCGGTGCTGACCCGCTCGGCGGCTACCCGTTGATGAAGTCGGCGAGGGCGGCGTTCAGGCGGTCGTCGTCCTGCAGCAGGTGGTGGAAGTCCAGGAGATCGTCGTGCGAGATCGGCTCTCCGACGTGAACCTCGCTCAGCTCCGCCGGGAGACGCCAGGTGGTGAACGCAACACCGGAGGCGACAAGCAGATCGATGGTCCGTGATTCCGCCGGCTTCACCACCATCATCGAACAGTGCGGGCAACGGAAGGCATAGGTACCGACGTTGTTGTCGTCACAGATTCGAACATGAACGTCGGCTGTGGTCAGTTCGACATCGCCGCACTCGGAACAGCTCGCTCGTATTGTTGCCATCGAAGTAAGTCCTCCCGAACCCGTCTTGGGCTTTGTCCCCAATAGATTCGGCACCACCGAGCGCGGTCTTGAGGTTTCAGAACAACTACCCACGAAATCCGGCCCGGGGACCTGGGTGACGCCGCCTTCACGACGCGGCATCGAGGCAACAGTGGCCCAAATTGGGCAAGATGGGGCGGTGACGACGCGACTTCCATCGCTGAACGGCCGACTCACCACCTTCGTCTCCGGCCCGTGGGAGTCGACCGGGCCGAACCCAGGATTCGACCTCCCGCCCGGAGTGATCAATGGTGACGTCGACGGAATTGCCGTTACGGCCCGCCTCACCGCCGACGGTGTCGTCGTCGCGGCCGACTCCGATCGTATTCGAACCGGCTTGCGGAGGCGACGGATCGACCAACTCGACGCCGCCGACCTTCACCCGGAGGTCCCCACGATCACCGCGCTTCTCGCCCGACTACCAGATCCGAACCCGCTCCTGGTCGCCGTAGGCGGCGACTCCCACTTCGAGGCAATCTTGGCCGCGGCGCGTGACCTCGGATCGGAAGTCGAAAAGCGCCTCTGGCTGGCAGGCCACGAACACCAGGATCTCATTCGCTGGCGCCCACGGACCGACGCTGTTCTGTTGCTCGCCACGGCTCGACGGCGGGTCGGTGACGGGGTGGAGAAGATGATGGCCGCACTGCACGGCGACGATCTCGACGGTGTGTCGATGTCCCATGGCGACTGGTCGGGCGGAACCATTGCCCTGGCCCATCGGTTCGGGCTGCGCACCCACGCCCACGGTGCTCGACACAGTCGTGAGCTGGCAGCGGTGATCGACGCGGGCATCGACGCCCTGACGGCCGAGGATCCGATCCAACTGGCCGCTGTCGCCGCCGAGTTCTATCCGTGACCGTGGCGATCGGCCGCCGACCCGACCGGGTCCCGGACTCTCGCCGCCGATCGACGCTCAGGCTGCGTCTACAACCGGCTGACGCGGTTGACAGGCCAGAAGAGCACGAAGGCCCGCCCGACGACCCGATCCTCGGCGATTGGGCCCAGTTCGCCCCGCGAATCCGATGACAGGTTGCGATTGTCGCCCATCACGAACAGGAAACCCTCCGGAACCGTGAGCGGTCCGAAATCGGGCGTGACCAAAGCGGGGTCGAGATAGGGCTCGAGCAAAACCTCATCGTCGATGAAAACCTGGTTTTCCCGGATCTCGATCGTCTCGCCGCCGAGGGCGATCACCCGCTTGATCACGTCTTCTGGCTGATTGGGGCCCGCCGTGGCGATCTCCTCTTCGGTGCGGTTGAACACCACGATGTCGCCCCGACCGACATCGCCGAAGCGGTAGCTCAGTTTGTTGACCAGCACCCGATCCTGAATCAGGAGGGTGTCCTCCATCGACGGTGACGGGATGTAGAAGGCCTGCAGAACCAGCGCCCGAAGCACCAGGGCCAGGAGGACGGCGGCAACAAGGACCACGGCCCATTCGATGGCGTTCCGCCGGGCTGCGGCACCGTTGACCAGCTCGTCGTCGTCGACGTCGGGAGCGACCGGATCGATAGGGGAATCCCCGTAGACGGCTTCATAGCCGGAGCCGGCGGGATAGCCACGATCGGACGATGTCTCGTCCCGATCCGGGCCGTGGCCCGAGTAGGCGTTGTGGGCGGGTCCGTGGTCGACGTCGAGGGGTTCGTAATCAAGTGGCGGTTCGATGCGGCCGAGGTCGTCCCTCATGAGACGCTCGAAGTCGCCACGGTCGCCGTGGTCGGTCTCGAAGAAGCGGGTGCTGGCCTGTTCGAAGGCCGCGTCGTAATCGTTCGC
>JBFHEP010000335.1:0-4316 GCA_041584095.1 Acidimicrobiales bacterium
GGCCTGGATGAGCGAGATGATCTCGGTGTTCTTGAACATCCGGTCGATGCGGGCCCGCTCCACGTTGAGGATCTTGCCCCGGATCGGGAGGATGGCCATGGTGCGGGGGTCGCGGGCTTCCTTGGCCGAACCACCGGCCGAGTTGCCCTCCACGATGTAGAGCTCGGACTCCTCGGGATTCTTCGACTGGCAGTCGGCCAGTTTGCCCGGCAGGCCGGCGCCGTCGAGCGCCGACTTGCGGCGGATGTTCTGGCGGGCCTGGGTGGCGGCGATACGGGCCTTCGCCGCGTTCAAGGCTTTGGTCAGCATCGCCTTGGCCTCATTGGGGTGTTCTTCGAACCACTCCCGCAGCCGTTCGTTTGTGGCCTTCTCCACCAGGGAGCGGACCGAGACGTTGCCGAGCTTCGACTTTGTCTGACCTTCGAACTGGGGCTCCACGACCCGCACCGAGATCACGGCGGTGAGGCCCTCGCGGATGTCCTCGCCCTGCAGGTTCTCGTCCTTCTCCTTGAGAAAATTGCGGTCTCTGGCGTAGGCGTTGACGGTGCGGGTGAGCGCCGAGCGGAAGCCCTGCTCGTGCATGCCGCCCTCGATGGTGTTGATGCCATTGGCGAATGAGTGGATGCCGTCGGTGTTGTAGCCGGTGTTCCAGGAGAAGGCGATCTCGACCTGCTCGTCGTCGCCGTCTTCGGAGAACCAGCCGATCTCGTCGAACAGGGCCTCCTTGGACGCGTTGAGGTGACGGACGAAGTCGCGGATACCGCCGTCGAACCGGAGCACGACCTCTTCGGAGGAGGGATTGCGCTCGTCATTGATGTGGAACTCGAGGCCGGCGTTGAGGAAGGCCATGGTCTGGAACCGGTCGACCAGGGTCTGGAACCGGAACTCGGTGCCCTCCTTGAAGACGGCGGGGTCGGGCCAGAAGCGGACCATGGTGCCAGTGCGGGGCTCGCCGGTTTCAAAGTCGACCGGGGCGTCGCCGATCACCTTCAGCGGCTCGTCGGGGGCGCCGCCGTTCTTGAACGACATGCCGTGACGCTTGCCGTTGCGATCGATCTCGACCTCGACCCGGGACGACAGGGCGTTGACCACCGACACCCCCACACCGTGGAGGCCGCCGGAGACCTTGTAGCCACCGTCGCCGAACTTGCCGCCGGCGTGCAGCACCGTGAGCACCACCTCGGCCGCCGTGAGATCCTCGTATTTGGGGTGTTTGTCGACCGGGATGCCACGACCGTTGTCGACCACTTCCACCGAACCGTCGGCCTTGACCGTGACGTCGATGCGGTCGCAGTGACCGGCCATCGCCTCGTCGACCGAGTTGTCGACCACCTCCCACACCAGGTGGTGGAGACCGGTGGGACCGGTTGACCCGACATACATCCCGGGGCGCTTCCGGACGGCCTCGAGGCCTTCCAGAACCTGGATGGAGGAGGCGCTGTAGTCGCCCGACACGGCACCGTTGGTGCCGCCGGAAGGACGGACCTCGCCGCCGCTGTCGCCGCTGCTGTCGCCGTTTGCGGACGCGGTGACATTCGACTCGGATTGCGCAGAAGGATTGGTCATGCAGATACCACGATCTTGGGTTTTGTGTAAGGAGCGGCCGACCTCGAAGGCTCGGAAGCCGCCCGGATCGGGGCCGGTCGTGACGACGGCCCCGGCTCCTACATTTTACCAGGTTTCGACCCCGTTTCGGTGCCGGACGGCCAT
Organism: Acidimicrobiales bacterium; assembly: GCA_041584095.1. GTDB lineage: Bacteria > Actinomycetota > Acidimicrobiia > Acidimicrobiales > SZUA-35 > JAHELU01. Next base: position 1,711 of record JBFHEP010000335.1, read on the forward strand.
CGAACGGCAGGCCAAAACCCGCTGATTTAGCGGGTTTTTCCGCTGTCGATTCGAGCTTGGACCCGATGCACCGTCTCCGAGCCGAACGTGACCTCGAACCGGCGGATGATCTGGGCTTCCATCCAGCCGATCTGGGAGGCCCAGGCGGCGTCGGTGCAGGCCACCGTGAGCACACCGTTGAGCAGCTCGACCGGGCGGGTGGCGGCGGCCAGACCCGGGCCGACGACTTCCGGCCAGCGATCGTGCAGCTGACTGAGAATGCTGATCGGGGGCGCACCGAGATGGTCGACGAACCGTTCCAGGCTTTCGCTCAGGCGGGTGAGACCGAGATCGTCGAATTGGTCTCGATCCACCTCACTGCTGAGTCGGTTGTTCTGCTCGCGACCCACAGCCCGAGGATAGTCGAATCCCAGGCTGACGGCGGTCGGCGCGGTGCCGCGAGCGCCGCCACCCGCTGCAGCCACACCGAGGTGGACGGCAATAGACTCGATATGCGATGGCCATTCGCTCAACGGGTCCCGAGTCCGACCCGGCCCCGACATCGGATCGTTCAGCCCGCCCCGCCCCGGAGCCGCGGCCCCGGCTCCGGGATCGGGTGCCGAACCGGCGCGAACGCCTGACGACGGTCGAGCGACTGCGACGGCGGGCGGTCGAATCGGACAAACCGCTTGTGGTGGGCGACCACCGGCCCCCGGCCGGCGCGTCGAGGAGACCGGCCAAGCGTTCGGCGTTCCGCCTGGTGTGCTGGAACATCGAGGACGGGCTGGACATCGACGGAACGATCGCCGGGCTGACCGAGCATCCGAACCTGGCCAACGCCGACGCCATCTGCCTGCAGGAGATGGACCCGGAGGGCGTGGACCGGATCGGGCGGGAACTCGGTTTGGCATACCTCTATATCCAATCGTCGCAGGACGAGCGGACGGGGCGGGGTTTCGGCAACGCCATCCTGTCGCCGTGGCCTGTCGACGATCATGTCGTCGTACCGCTTCCCCACGTGGCCAAGGCCTACGGACGACCCCGGGCCGCCGTGGGGGCGACGGTGGCGAAAACGCTGCCCGCGGCAGACCCGGCGGGCGCGACGATGGCGGTGTCGGTCTGGTCGATTCACGCCGAGATCCCCCCGTTGTCCCTCAGTCGTCGGGTCGCCCAGTTCACGGCGGTCGCAGCTCGGGCCATCTCCCCGAACCCCGACCATCTATTGCTGGCCGGCGACTTCAACACCACGACCAGTACCGCCGTGGTGGCCATCGACGAGCTCTATGCGATGTTCGATCTGGAGCGGCTGACCGAACCGGCGGGCCCCAGCCTGCGCCGAGCGGGGCGACTGTTTCACCTCGACCACATCTACGGTCGAGGCCTGGATGTGCAGGGTGTCGGGGTCGAGCGCTCGGTCATCGCCAGCGACCACTGGCCGATCTGGGTCGACGTCGTCCCCGCCGATCCCGACGAGGCCGGCTGACTGCCGTGGTGTGTCAGCGGCCGAAGCGGGTGGCCAGTGCGGCGATGTGCTCCGGGTAGATGTCGCAGCAGCCGCCGATGATCGTGGCACCGGCGTCGACCCATTCGGCCGCGAAGTCGGCGTAACGCTCGGCGGTGAGATCGTCGCGGCGTTCGAGGATCTCGCTGTTGGCGGCGTAGCCGTCGGATTCGACATGGTGGTCGGCGAAGGCGTTGGCGTAGGCGCCCAGTGCAATATCGGGCAGGAGCTCGTGCAGCGCAGCGATCGCCGGGCGGATGACCTCCGGTTGGGAGCAGTTGAACAGTATTGCCTCGACGTTGGTCGCCGACGGTTCGGTCAACAGCTCGACGATCGCCGACATCGGTTCACCCGACCGAATCGTCGCCTCGGTGTGGCCGGGGGTGTCGTCGAGGGTGAAGGCCAACCAGACCGGCTTGGGTTCCGGCGCAGTGGCGATGAGAGTCTCGAGAAGAACTCGGGCCTCGGTGGTGCTCGAGATGGTCTCGCCGATCCACAGGTCGATGTGCGGGATCTGCGGTTCGATGAGGGTCTGCCACCGGCTGGGGGCGGCGTACGGGTCGAAGTCGTCGGGCGCATAGGAGCCGCACACCGGAGGAAGTGACCCGGCCACTCGGACCGTGCGCTCGCCCTGGTCTGCGGCCTTCCGGGCGAGGTGAGCGGCGAGTTCGACCAGCTCCCGACCCCGGCCCTCGAACCGCTCGGCGCCGATGTGGAAGGGCACGACGGCGTAGGTGTTGGTGATGATGAGCTCGGCGCCGGCGTCGATGAAGTTGCGGTGGGCTCGAGTGACCTGATCGGGGGCTTCGAGAAGGGCGAGCGCCGACCATTCGGGTTGTCGGAATGGGGCACCGATACGTCGCAATTCCTTGCCCATGCCGCCGTCGATGATGGTGATCGCGCTCACCGTCTCGAATCTACCCGGACGGCGGGAGGTCGAGCGGCCGGGGAGCCATTCGGGTGCCGGATCCGTGGAGGATGATGCTGTCGACCCGATCGGGGTAGGTGGCGAAAAGCAGGGTCATCGGTCCGCCCTCGGATTGGGCGAAGAGGTGGGCTCGTTCGATGCCGGCGTGGTCCATGACGGCGCGGAGGTCATCGACCCGTTCGTCGATTCCGGGGACGA
>JBFHEP010000336.1:0-4287 GCA_041584095.1 Acidimicrobiales bacterium
CCCGACACGATGGGTGACTCCGGGCCCTTGACCAAGGACGGGGCCGGGGCCGAGATGTACGCCACGATCTTCGCGTTCATGGCATCGGCGGCCGACGACGGCGTGTTGATGGCCGGGTCGGACGACGGCCTGGTGCATGTCACCACCGACGGTGGCGCCACCTGGCGCGACGTCACTCCGCCGGACGTCGAGAAGTTTTCCCAGGTCACGTCGATCACCGAGTCGCCTCACAGCGAGAGCGGCCGGAGACCGGCCGTCTACATGACGGTGGCCCGCCACAAGATGGGCGACTACACGCCCTACGTCTACCGAACCACCGATCTGGGTGAGACGTGGGAGCGGATCGACGGCGCCGGGTCCGACGGCGACGGCGTCAACGGGATTCCCGACGGCGAGTTCTGCCGGGTGATTCAGGAGGATCCCGACCGGGCCGGTCTGCTCTATGTCGGCACCGAACTGGGGGTGCACGTCTCGTTCGACGGCGGCGCCTCCTGGCAGCCGCTGCAGCTCAACCTGTCGGTGTCACCGGTGTACGATCTCGTGGTCCGCCACGGTGATCTGATCGTGGCCACCCACGGTCGATCGTTCTGGATCCTGGATGACGTGACCCAGCTCCACCAGGCGGCCGATGAGGCGGAAACGATTCTGGCCGCCAAGGCCCATGTGTTCAAACCCTGCGACACGGTGCGTACCCCTCCGGACCTGTTCGCCGGTTTCTGGGGAACGGTCGGCGGTAAGAACTACCACGTGACGATCGGGCAGAACGCCACCTATTATCTCGACGAGGCCGAGACAGGTCACAAGACCACCCGGGTGATCGACGCCGGCACGGACCTTCACGAGGGCGTGCGGATCACCTACTGGCTGAGCGACGGCGTCGTCGATGAGACCGTACGGCTGACCATCGTGGATAGCGACGGCAACGACGTCTACACCGCCGACAGCGACATCCCGGACGACAAGGAGGATCGCAACGGTCTTTACCTCACCGCCGATGCGGGCATGAACAGCTTCCTGTGGCCCATGCGTCACGACCCCGGACCCAAACTGGTCGACGCGACGTTCCACGGTGCGCCGTCCGGGCCGCTCGTGCCGCCCGGCACCTACCAGGTTCGACTCGAGGTCGGTGGCACGTCGTCGATCCAGAGCTTCGACCTGGTACGCCATCCCGAGGTCACCACCGGCGATGCCGACTTCGCCGAACAGCGGGATCTGCTTCGAGCCATCCAAGCCAAGCTCACCGAGATGGTCGAGGCCATCAACCGGGTCCGCCGGATTCGCAAGCAGCTCGGCGAAGTGGCGGAGCGCTCGGCGATCGCGTCCGACGACGACGTGAAGGCGTCGATCTCGGCTCTCACGGACAAACTCGATCAGCTCGAGCGTGAGCTGATCCAGGTCGAGCTGACCTCGCCCGGCGACACGCTCAACAACCCACCAAAACTCTACGAGAAGCTGAGCGATCTGGTGGCCGTGGTGGCCTCGGCCGACACCCGTCCGACGACCCAGTCCTACGCCGTCTTCGACAAGCTGCGCAGCCTGATCGACCCCCAGCTGGCGGCTCTGGAATCGACGATCGACGGCGACGTCGCCGCCCTCAATGCGGCTCTGACCGAACACACCGCCATCATCGACGCCTGACGTGTGCCGATCCGGAGGATCGGTCCCTCGCGTTTGCGTGCCGCAAACTCGCCCCGAAATGCGCAGAACCGCCGAGGGTCGGCGATCTGTGCCACGTCTGCTGCAAATCCCGGGGTGATACCATGCGGGCCGTGGATGTTGCCTGGGGGACGCTCGTCATGGGCTTGGCCGGGGGACTCGCCCTGTTCCTGATCGGCATGGCCGAGGTGACCGACGCCTTGAAAGCTCTCGGTGACGACCGGCTGCGATGGGCATTGGCTCGGTTGTCGTCGAACCGGTTTCTCGGTGCGGCCACCGGCGGCGTCGTGACCGCGGTCATTCAGTCGTCGTCGGTGACGACGGTGTTGACCGTCGGGTTCGTCAGCGCCGGGTTGTTGTCGCTCACCCAGGCCGCCTCGGTCATCGTCGGCGCCAATCTCGGAACCACCGTGACCGCTCAGGTCATCGCACTGAAGATCACCGACTACGCTCTTGCGCTGCTCGCGATCGGGGCGCTGCTCGGCGTCTCGGTGAAGCGTCGTCAGATCCGCTATCTGGGTTCGGCCGTCGCCGGTCTCGGATTCGTGTTCCTGGGCATGGACATCATGAGCGATGCCATGTCGCCGCTCAGGTCCTACGACCCGTTCCTCCGGTTGATGTCCGATGCCACCAACCCGCTGACGGCTGTGGCCATGGGCGTGGCGTTCACCGGGCTGGTGCAGTCCTCCAGTGCCACCACCGGAATCGTTGTGGTGATGGCGGCCGACGGGCTGATCAGCCTCGAAACGGCGATCGCCATCATCCTGGGCGCCAACATCGGTACGTGCGTGACCGCGCTGCTGGCGGCGATCGGCAAGGGATCGGAGGCGTTCCGAACGGCCATGGTCCACGTGGGCGTGAACGTGATCGGGGCGGCGATCGCCATCTTCTTCATCCCCCAGATCGCCGCCGCGGTCGAGGCCATCAGCACCAGCGACGTCAACGCCTCACCCCGCCAGATCGCCAACGCCCACACGCTGTTCAATATGGCCAACACCGCGGTGTTCCTGCTTTTCCTCACCCCGCTGGTGACCCTCGTCGAACGTATCGTGCCCGACCGAGCGGGTCGGATCGCCGGCGAGGGACAGGCCGCCTTCCTCGACCAGGACCTGATCGACACCCCGGTTCTCGCCCTCGAGATGGTGCACAAGGAGGTGATGCGGATGGGGTTGAAAGCGAGGGAGCTGCTGGCCGACGCCGTGCCCGCCGCCATCGACGGCCGGCGGGCCGACCTCGACGCGCTCGTGGAACGGGAGCAGAACGTCGATGAGTTGCACGCCCAAATTCTCGATTATCTGGGAGCGGTCGGTCAGCGCCGTCTCGGGCCGGAACAGCGTGACGATCTGCTGTCGATGTTGGCCGCAGCAAACGCCGTCGAGCAGCTCAGCGACACGATCGAGGGACAGGTCATCAACAAGGGCTACCAGCGGCTCGAGAACATGGTGGAGGTGAGCGAATCGACCAGGGAGCTGCTCGACGAGCTCCACGCCGCAGCCCTCGACACGCTCGACATGTCGTTGGCCGCGGTGGGGGAGCGCAGCTGGAAGCTGACCAAGCAGGTCCTGAAGACCAAGTCCGAGTTCCGCAACCTCGAGGCCGAGACCAGCCGCCACCTGGCCGAGCGACTGGCCGCCCCCGAGGGAGGGAGGGTCGAGACCTACTCGTTCGAGATCGAACTGATGGAGGCCCTCGACCTGGTGCATCGCAACTGTCGGCGGATCGTTCGGGCCCTCCGGCTCCCCGACGATCCCGATTAGCGGAACTTGGAGCTCAGCTCCGCAGAATCGATGATTCCTGCCGGACGGTGTCCAGAACCGCCGTTCCCGTTCGACGGAGAGATGTCAGCAAACAACTACGCTTCTGTCACAGGAGGACAATCCCATGCGTTACATGCTTCTGCTCTACTCGGCCGCCGACGCCGGCCCGGCCCAGGGCAGCCCCGAGCAGGCGGCCGAGATGCAGCAGTGGTTCGCCTACACCGAGCAACTGGCGAAGTCAGGCTGTTTGATCGGCGGCGAGCCGCTCCACGGCGTCGACACCGCCACCACCGTGCGGGTCCGCGACGGCCAGACCGTCACCACCGACGGACCGTTCGCCGAGACGAAGGAAACGCTCGGTGGCTACTACATGATCGACGTCGACACGCTCGACGAGGCGCTCGAGTGGGCGGCAAAGACCCCGCTCACCACATACGGTTCCGTCGAGGTTCGGCCGATCATGGAGATCCCGGCCGACGCCGCCGTCGACGCCTGATCGTTCGCCTGCCTCGTGCAGCAGTCGATCGTCGCCCAGGTGTTTGCCGACGAGTGGCCCCGGCTGGTGGCCACCCTGGTACGGGAGCTGGGCGACATCGATCTCGCCGAGGATGCGGCGCAGCAGGCGTTCGCCGAGGCGGCCGCATCGTGGCGACCCGACAACACACCGAATCGCCCCGGGGCGTGGCTGTTGACGACGGCCCGTCGCCGGGCGATCGACGTCATCCGCCGCACCTCGAACCTTCGGGAGAAGCTCGGGCGCCCGGTCTCCGACGCCGAAGCGGCCAGCCTGATCGACGGCGCCGGCGACGGTGGCGCCCATCCCGAACCCAACCAACTGCTCGACGATCAGCTCGCCCTGATTTTCGGGTGCTGC
>JBFHEP010000337.1:0-4272 GCA_041584095.1 Acidimicrobiales bacterium
CGGGCACATGAGGTCTTCGATCTCGTCTCCCGCTCCGACCCGGGCTTCGTGTCGGCGGCATTCGGGCTGGCGCGCTGCAACATCGCCCGGTCCAGCGTGGCCGATGCGGTTCACGCCTTTGGACGTGTGCCGTCTTCGTCGGCCGCCCACTACGACGCCCAGGTTGCCGCAGCCCGAACCCTCGCCGGCGGGTCCGGTCGGCAGCCGCCCACCGTCGACGATCTGTCCCAGGCCTCGTCGATCATCGATCGACTGGAACTCGACGCGGCGGAACGGGCGTCGATCTCGGCCGACATCTTCGAGCAGGCACTCGACGGCCTCATCGGCGGTCGAATTGGAGCCACCGATGTGAAGCTTCTGGGCCGAGAGTTCACGGAGCGGGAACTGAGGAAGGGTCTCGAGGAGACCTACCGGTTCATGGCCCGGCTCGCCCCCGACGCAACCGGTCGGACTGCACTGATCGATCGGGCCAATCGCGTTCGGCCCTGGAGCCTGTTCTGAGATCGTGACCGACAGCGACACGCGAACCTGCCCCAGCTGTGGACAGCTGGCCCCGGCCTCGGCCACCTGGTGTGAGGCCTGTGGCCACCAACTCGACTCGGAAACGAAGCCGGAGTGTGTGGCCTGCGGGGAGCCTGCCGTCGAGGACGACGGCTACTGCCACTTGTGCGGGCACCGTCAGCCTGGACCCCGGGATCATGTCGAGACGGTTGACGGCCCGGTGAGCGCCGTTTCCGACCGCGGCCAGCGCCACCACCACAACGAGGATGCCGTCGCCGTGGTCAGCGTCGACGATGGCACCGCGGTGCTTGTGGTGTGCGACGGTGTCTCCTCAACGCCCGGCTCGGCACGGATTTCCGCGCTGGCCGCGACCACGACCGCCGAGTCCTTGGCGGCGGCGGCCACCGACGGTGCGCCGCCGGAGGGCATGGCGGTACCCCGTGAGGCACTGGAAGCCGCGGTCGAGGCGGCTCAGGCGGCTACCGGGGCCGCCAGCCTGGACATGGAGATCGACGAACTCAATCCCCCGTCGACCACGCTGGTCGCAGCCGTCGTCAGGCGCCAGGACCGGACGGTGCTGGTGTCTGTGGTGTGGTTGGGTGACAGCCGCGCCTACTGGCTCGACGGCGACGACGTCCACCTGCTCACAGTCGATCACGAGGTCAATGGTGCGCTTACCCGATGGGTCGGAGTCGATGCGGTTCACCATGCGCCACAGGTGGCCCATCACGAGTTCCCTCGTAACGATCGAGCGGACGTCGTCGTCTGCTCGGACGGCATGTGGCGATACTTCGCCCCGGAACTCGGCGAGCCGGCCGGCGAACTGGTCGCCCGGCTGAAGGAAGAGGGTCTCGGTGGTCTCGACCTGGTCCGAGCCATGGTCGACCACGCCAACGATCGAGGCGGACACGACAACATCTCCGTTGCTCATTGGGCTCCCGATTCATCCGACGGTGTTCGGGGTACTACCGTTGGGCCGGGGTCCGACCGGTCAACCGCCGTCGAGCCGAGCGAAGACGGCGCCAAGGAAGCCCAAGCAAAGGAAGCCCAAGCAAAGGAAGCAGGGTCATGACCGATTTCTCAGCTCAGGTGTTCCAGAACGAGTTCCTCCCCGCCGGGGCCGACACGGTTGACGCCGTCGTCACGGTCAGCGCATCGGCCGGCGCGTCGGCGGGAGGGCCGCAGCGGGGTGATGCGGTCGAGATCATCGTGATCGACACCTCCGGTTCGATGCAGGAGGAGGGCGGCCGCAAGATCCGGGCCGCCATCGAGGCCACCCAGGCGGCCATCGACACCATCGACGACGGCTGCCACTTCGCCATCGTCGGCGGGACGGCCGGGGCGTACATGATCTACCCGAACGAAAACCTGGCGGTCGCCGACGAACGCACCCGTCACGAGGCCAAGCAGGCGGTTTCCCGGGTTCGGGCGCAGGGCGGAACCGCCATCGGCAGCTGGCTCCGGGCTGCGGCCTACCTCGCGGCCCAGCGGCCCGGCGCCATCGCCCACGCACTGCTGCTGACCGATGGCAAGAACCAGAACGAGAAACCGGCCGAACTCGACGCCCGTATCGCCGAGTGCGTCGGCCGGTTCCAGTGCGACGCCCGAGGCCTCGGCGTCGACTGGAACATCAGCGAGTTGCGCAAGGTGGCATCCGCGCTGCTCGGCACCGTCGACATCATCCCCCGGCCGGAGGACATGCACGACGAGTTCACCCGCCTCACCGAGGCGGCGATGGGCAAACAAGTCGGAAGCGTGGCTCTACGATTGTGGACCCCGAAGGGGTCGATCTGTGAATTCGTGAAACAGGTGGCGCCATCGCTGGAGGACCTCACTCGTCTCGGCACTGCGGTGAATCCGCTGACCAGCGACTATCCACTCGGGGCCTGGGCCGGCGACGAGGATCGCGACTACCACATCCGGGTGCGGATCCCGGTCGGATCGGTCGGCGACGAACGGCTGGCGGCCCGCATCATGCTGGTGATCGACGATGCCGAACAGCCGGCCGCCCTGGTTCGAGCGATCTGGACCGACGACGAACGCCTCTCGACCCGCATCAACCGGGAGGTCGCCCACTACACCGGACAGGCCGAGCTGGCCGGCGCAATCGCCGAGGGTCTGGCCGCCCGTGAAGCGGGCGACGGGCAGACGGCGACCGTCAAACTCGGGAGAGCGGTTCAGCTGGCCCACGAAAGCGGCAACGACGATACCGTGCGGCTGCTCCAGAAAGTCGTCGAGGTCGACGACGCCGCCAGCGGGACGGTTCGGCTCCGCCGCGATGTTGACAGGAGCGATGAGATGGCACTCGACGTACGCTCTACACGTACCGTCCGCGTCAATAGGAAGGCAGACTAGGCGTTTATGGCGACGACGTGCGACAACTGCGGCGAATCCTGCGGACCCGACGACCTCTTCTGTGAGAGCTGCGGCTATGACTTCGTGACCGGCACGGTTCCCGAGTCGTCGGATCTCCCGCCGCTGGTGAACGTCGCCACCGATCCCGAAACCGGTCTCACATCCGGCACCGTCCCGGAGGCGACCGGCTCCGCGACTCAATCGTCACCGGTGCCCTCGCTGGTCGATGATTCGTCGGCCGGCATACCCCGCGTGCTCATCACCGTTTCGACCGACGCCGACTACTTCGCAGCCATGGTCACCGAAGGCGAGGTCTCGCTGCCCGACCCGCTGCCGCCCGACCAGGATCTCGAGCTGTTCGGAACCGAGCTGCACATCGGCCGCACGAGCGAGAGCAGGGCGGTTCATCCCAACGTCGACGTCGAGGCGCTCACCGGGGATCCGGCGGTGTCCACCCGGCACGCGGTTCTGCGAGTTTCGAACAACGGCACCATTACCGTCACCGATGTCGGCTCCACCAACGGGACCTTTGTCGGCGATTTCACCGGTGAACCCATCACCCAGGGGCTTCCCGTCGAGTTGGGCGAGAACAAGTTGGTCTATCTCGGCGCGTGGACACGGCTGGGCATCGAGGCTGGATAGGCGATGTTTCTTCCTCTTGCCGACTCAGAGTCCGGAACGTTCGTTAGTCTTGGCGACATCGGTACGACTCCGTGGGTCATCCTGGGTGTCCTGGTCTTCACCTTGCTCGCCATCGACCTGTACCGGCACCGACACGCCCACGAGCCGACCTTCCGCGAGGCGCTGCTCGAGTCGACGTTCTGGGTGGCCTGCGGTTTGGGATTCTCGCTGTACGTCGTGGCCAGTTTCGGCAATATCGCTTTTGGGGAGTACCTCAGCGGCTACCTGATCGAGAAGGCCCTGAGCGTCGACAACGTGTTCGTCTGGTCGATGCTGTTCACCTCGATGGCCATCCCCCTCAAGTATCAGCACCGGGTGCTTTTCTACGGCATCTTCGGTGCGCTCGTGATGCGAGCCATTTTCATCTTCCTCGGCGCCGAGCTCCTCGAACGGTTTGAGATCCTGCTGCTGGTATTCGGTCTATTCCTCGTCTACACCGGTTTCAAGGTGCTTCGTCACCGCGAGGATGAAGGCGACACGGGGTCGCGTCGGGGTATGACGATACTCGAACGGTTCATCCCGGTGACCGACGAGTACGACGGCCAGAAGTTCTTGACCGTGCGCAACGGTCAACGGGTGGCGACACCGTTGCTGGCGGCCCTGGTGGTGGTCGAGGTAACCGATGTGATCTTCGCGGTCGACTCCGTGCCGGCGATCCTGGCCGTGTCGCAGGATCGGTTTCTGGTCTTCTCCTCGAACGCGTTCGCCATCCTCGGCCTGCGGGCGATGTACTTC
>JBFHEP010000338.1:0-4258 GCA_041584095.1 Acidimicrobiales bacterium
CGGCGTCGTCGAAGTCGCGGCCGAGGGTGATGTTGGCCCGGATGGTGTCGTCGAACAGGAAGGCCTCCTGGAAGACGATGGCGGTCTGGGAGGCGATCGCGTCCCGTTCCACGGCGACGAGACCGTGGCCGTCGAGAGCGATGCAACCCGAGTCGGGGTCGAAGAGACGGACCATCAGCTGGGCGATCGTCGATTTGCCCGAACCGGTCGGCCCGACGATGGCCACCGTGCTACCCGGCACCACGTCGAGTGAGATCGACTCGATGCCCCGGCCGTCCGGCGCCTCGGCCTCGAACGCCGTCGGCAGGTCGGCCAGATCGGTGTGGGAGTCTTCGGGGTAGGTGTAGGAGATTGTGTCGACCTCTGCCGCCGCAGCCCCGGCACGACGGGGCACGGTCTCCCCGTAGGCGACCCCGGCCTTCTCCCGCAGCACGCTGTCGACCCGGCGGTGCCCGGCGACCGCCTGCGGGATCATCATCATAAGCCAGGTGAAGACCCGCATCGGCAGCGTTACCAGCCGGAACAGGTAGGCGAACGTGACGAGCGTTCCCGCCGAGATGATGCCGGCGTCGACACGCCAGGCCCCCACCAGTAACACGGCCAACGTGCCCAGGCTGGGCAGCGCCTCCATGATCGGATCGAAGATGGCCCGGATTCGACCGACTTCGACCATCCGGTCCCGCAGCTCGTCGGAGCTGGCACCGAACCGGCCGACCTCGGCATCCTCCCGGCCCAGGGTCTTGACCACCAGGGCGGCGTCGAACGACTCGTGGGCGATCTCCGACACCTCGGCCCGCAGGCGCTGAGCCTCGATGGTGACGACGGTGATGCGGCGTTGATAGGCGAAATTGGCGATGGCGATGGCCGGGCCGACCGCAAACCCCACGACGGCCAGGAACGGGTCGGTCACCAGCATCAGCGTGGCGGTCACGCCGAGCATCACGACCACACCGAGGGCCATGGGCAGCGGCGAGGCGATGTTCGACGCGGACTCGACGTCGGCGTTGACGTTCGACAGGAGCTGACCGGCCGGGTGGCGGCGATGCCATTCGATCGGCAGCTCGAGGTAACGGTCGGTGATCTCGACCCGGTCGCGGGCCTGCAGGTGGTACTGGGCGGAGTAGGCCCCGAAGCGGCGGAGGGCGATACCCACGGCTCGAACCATGGCCACGCCGAGGATGGCGGCGGCCGCCAGCGCCTGGGCGGCGACAGTGAGATCGCCCTCCTCGACGGCCGGGATGAGCACGTCGTCGGTCACCCAACCAAGCACGTACGACGACGCCACGGTGGCCAGGGCGAAGGCGACCGTTCCGGCCGCTCCGACGGCGAACTGCCGGGGGGCGCGACTGAGCTGGCGTCCGATGAGGGCCAGGCCCTCACCCCGCTCGACCCGACCTGGTCTCGCTTGCTCGGCTACGGCAGTCACCAACCCAAGGCTACTGGGGGGTCGCCTCCGAATTTTCGTTCTGCGCAGCTCAGGTGACACCGGACGTCGCCTGGCTCCAAATTCGGGGGTGGTGAAGGCGGTAGGATGGAATGCTCGTGTCTGAACCAACCCCCGCTCCGCTCACCTTCGCCTCGCTCGGCGTGCCCGACCCGCTCGTCAACGCGCTCGATGCGATGCAGTTCCGCGTACCATTCGAGATTCAGGCGCTCGCGATTCCCGACGCCCTCGCCGGCCGCGACATTCTCGGCCGGGCTCCGACCGGATCCGGGAAGACACTGTCGTTCGGTCTGCCCCTGCTGGCCGGGCTCCGGCGGGGTCGGCCGGGCAAGATGGTTCCTCCGCCCGACCCTCGTCGTCCCGATCGGCCCAGCAGGCGAGGGCGCCCCGCGCTGCCCACCGGTCTGGTGCTGTGCCCCACCAGAGAGCTGGCCGAACAGATCCGCCGTGAACTGGAGCCGCTGGCCGACGCCGTTGATCGCACCGTGCTCGCCGTCTACGGCGGACGTGGCCTCGGTCAACAGCTGCAGGGTTTGACGAAGGGCGTCGATCTGCTGGTGGCCTGCCCGGGCCGTCTGCTCGACCTGATCAATCAAGACGCCGTCGATCTCGGCGACGTCGACAAGGTGGTGGTCGACGAGGCCGATCGCATGGCCGACATGGGTTTCCTTCCCGACGTACGCAAGCTCCTCGATCAGACGTCACCCGACCGTCAGACCATGCTCTACTCGGCCACGCTCGACCGGGAGGTGAAGGTGCTGATCGATCAGTATCAGCACGACCCCGTCGAACACGCGGTGGCCGAACTCGAACCCGACATAAGCCTGCTCGCCCACCGCTTCATCGAGGTCCCGAAGCGGGAGCGAATCTGGCTGACGGCCGACCTCGTGACCGAGATCGGGTCCGCCATCGTCTTCGTCCGCACCCGCCACGGTGCCGACCGCGTGGCCCGCCAGCTGAAGGCCCACGGGGTCAAAGCGGCGGCGATCCACGGCGGTCGCAGCCAGTCGCAGCGGGATCAGGCACTCGCCCAGTTCACCGAGAACCGGGTTCAGGCGCTGGTCGCCACCGATGTGGCCGCCCGCGGCATCCACGTCGATGGTGTCGAGGCCGTCGTCCACTACGATCCGCCGGCCGAGGACAAAGACTACGTGCACCGGTCGGGACGAACGGCGCGGGCCGGTGCGAGCGGAGTGGTCGTGTCGTTGCTCGACAAGCCGCAGGTTCGGGAGTCGCTGCTGATGCAGAACCGGCTCGGCATCGAGTCCGACATCGAGGCGACGCCGGAACGGGTCCACCATCTCGAGCCGCTGCGGCCGGGATCGAAGGGCGGCTCACGATCAGGTTCGGCGGGCTCGAAATCACGGGCTCGTTCGAAATCGGGCTCACGGTCGAGATCGGGCTCACGGTCGAGATCGGAAGTGGAACCGAAAGGATCCAAACGGTCGAGATCGGAATCGGAACCGAAAGGATCCAAACGGCCGGACGACCGTCGATCGACCACCCGTGCGTCGAAGCCGGGATCGACACGAAAAGACCGAGCCAAGGCGGAAGAGTCATCTGGTTCCGGTTCGACATCCACGCCGTCGTCCCAGGGCCGCCCCAAGTCCAAGGGGAAGCCGAAAGGTGGACCCAAGGCCGGCTCCAAGCAGGGTGTCAAGCGGTCATCGGGGCGGCCGACGTCCAAACGTTCCGGCAAGCCCCGTCCGAAGAACCGAAAGAACAAGCCCAACAGCGGTAGACGTCATCGGTAGACGGGGGATTGTTCGGTGTCGATCGGCGCCGCTACGCCGAATCCTCAGTGAGCCGCGTTCGCCGCCTTTTGTTTGAGTAGGGCGCTGATTCGCTGGCGGGTGACGCCGAACAGATTTGCTATTGCTTCGATCGTGAGGCCGTCGGCCCGCAAAGCCTGGGCTTCGACGGCACGAAATTCGGCCCCGGTGGTTTCCAGCGTTGTCATGTTGGCGGTCAGTAGTTCAACGACCCTCGGGGGTTCCTCGGCTACCACCACATCAGTGACGGACTGGCCTTCCGTTATTTGTGAGCGCAACCGGCGGGCTCGGCGTTGAATGGCCTTGCTGCGGGCGATGTTGTCGTCCATCGACTCATCGATTCTCGTCAGCGCATCGAGGAAGGCCCGGGTGTGGTCTGGAGACGCCATTGGCTCATGGTATCGGTCGCGGGAGGGGTTTTCAATAGCCATTGCTGCAATAGCCATTGACAGATCGAGTCGACGGCGATACCTTTGACGTCAGGCCGTCGATGGTCGACGGCGCGCTTTTCACGGAGGGGGCCAAATGAACCCGGAGTTCTACCACACGAGCCCGTCGCAGGCGGGTGGTCCGATGGCGATCATGCTTGCGCTCATGATCGGTGCGGCACTGTTCATCGGTGTCGCGGTCATGCTGGTGCTACCGCTGGGGTGAACCTCACACCGGCCGGGTAGCATGTGCCTCCTCGGGGACTCGAGGACGGCCTGGGCATCCTCCAATCAGTGACACGGCGCTCGACGCGCCTCACGATGATCTGGGATACTCATGTCTGTAACCGACCGTGAACGGCGGCACGTTTTCACGATGCTCGAACGAACACTCGGGCTCGAAGCCGCCGAGTCCATCATGCAACTCCTGCCGTTCCAATCTTCGACCGACTTGGCCACCAGGTCGGATCTCAACGCCACCACGGTGCTGCTCCAAGGTCAGATGGTCGAGCTCGGCAGCGAACTGCAAGGCCAGATGGCCGAGCTCCGCAGCGACCTCCAAGGCCAGATGGCCGAGCTCCGCAGCGACCTCCAAGGCCAGATGGCCGAGCTCC
>JBFHEP010000339.1:0-4251 GCA_041584095.1 Acidimicrobiales bacterium
CCGCACCTGCGGAGCAGGTGCTTACCGAGTTTGGCCGTTGGCCAAAACTCACGGCTGTAAGGGTTCACCTGGAGATCGATCGCTATGGGCATTGGCGCCGCACCTGCGGAGCAGGTGCTTACCGAGTTTGGCCGTTGGCCAAACTCGTCGCCGAAACCACTTTCTGGGCAATCCTTCAGGGTTGGTCAACGATGAGTTGTCGTCGGCTCGACACCGATGCGAACCGCCTATACTTGTGAGTCGATTGCCCCAGGGAAGGGCCGTAGCAACGTGAGCGAATCACGGTGCGGAGCGTTCGGCGGTGAACAGCCCCGGTCCGCCGCGCAGATTCCCTCCCCGGCGGCGACGTGCCGCCTGATTGACAAGGATCGAAGCGTCACCATCATGCGCCATGCATCAACGGAGATCGAGGCACGACCATGAGCACCGCCATCGTGACCGGATCGGCCGGTCTCATCGGATCGGAGGCCAGCCGCCATTTCGCCGGCGCCGGCATGACGGTCGTCGGGGTCGACAACGATATGCGCCGGGAGTTCTTCGGGGCCGAGGCGTCGACCCGTTGGCAGCAACGACAGCTCGAAAGCGAGCTTGGCGACAACTACATCCACGTCGACGGCGACATTCGAGACATCGACCTGATCGACAACCTGTTCTCCAAGTATGGGTCGGACATCGAACTGGTTGTCCACACTGCGGCCCAG
Source organism: Acidimicrobiales bacterium (assembly GCA_041584095.1). GTDB lineage: Bacteria > Actinomycetota > Acidimicrobiia > Acidimicrobiales > SZUA-35 > JAHELU01. The sequence goes on from JBFHEP010000339.1 coordinate 702, forward strand.
CCCTCCCATGACTGGGCCGCTTCGGATCCCCAGACCGACTTCACCGTCAACGCCAACGGCACGTTGAACGTCCTACAGGCAACCCGTGATCACTGCCCTGATGCGGTCTTCATCTTCACGAGCACCAACAAGGTCTACGGCGACACGCCCAACCGGCTGCCGTTGGTCGAAACCGAGACCCGGTGGGAGCTCGCGTCCGATCACACCTACTGGAACGGCATTCGAGAGGACATGTCCATCGACAACACCCTCCACAGCCTCTTCGGTGCCTCCAAAGTCGCAGCCGACGTGCTTGTCCAGGAATACGGCCGCTACTTCGATCTGAAGACGGCCAGCTTTCGCGGTGGCTGCCTGACCGGTCCCAACCACTCCGGAACCCAGCTGCACGGCTTCCCGGCCTACCTGATGAAGTGCACCGCAACCGGCGCCCACTACACCGTGTTCGGCTACAACGGCAAACAGGTTCGCGACAACATTCACAGCTACGACCTCATCCAGGCCTTCGAGCACTTCTTCCGCGCCCCTCGCTCCGGTGAGGTCTACAACATAGGCGGTGCCCGGTTCAGCCACTGCTCGATGCGCGAGGCCGTCAACGCGTGCCAGGACATCACCGGCCGGGAACTGGACCACAGCTACACGGACGACAACCGGATCGGCGACCACATCTGGTACGTCAGTGATGTCGCCAAGTTCGAGCAGCACTACCCGGAGTGGAAACTGACGAAGAACGTCGACGACATCCTCACCGAGATCTACGAAGCCAACGCCGAGCGGTGGGCTGCGGAGACACGATCGTGATCGACCGGGGAAAACGAAATCTGCTCGGCGTGAACGTCAACGTGATCGACTACGACGGCGCCCTGGCCCGGATCCTCGACGCGGCCAAGAACCGTCAGCCGTTGGCGGTCACGGCCACCGCCGTGCACGGGCTGATGGAGGGTGCGACCAACGACGAACACCGATATCGGCTCAACCGCTTGGAACTCGTCGTCCCCGACGGCCAGCCGGTTCGATGGGCCCTAAACCTCTTCCACGACGCCGGGCTCGACGACCGGGTTTACGGCCCGGACCTGATGTTGAAGACCTGCGAACTGGCCGCCGACAACGATTTTGGTGTCTACCTATTGGGCGGCACCGAGGATCTGTTGGCCAAGCTGTCCGATCGCCTCGTGGCCCGGATCCCGACGCTCGATATCGTTCGGGCTCGACCGTCGAAGTTCCGGACGCTCGACGCCGGCGAGAAGCAGGAACTGATCGACGACATCAACGCCAGCGGGGCCTCGGTTCTGTGTGTTGGTCTCGGGTGCCCCCGGCAGGAGATCTGGGCCTACGAGTTCAAGGATCACATCAACCTTCCGGTGTTGGCCGTCGGCGCGGCCTTCAATTTCCATGCCGGTGAGCTCGACCAGGCCCCGCCGACCCTCCAGCGTTACGGCCTCGAATGGGCGTACCGCCTCGCCAAGGAACCGGCACGGCTGTGGCGCCGCTACCTCATCCTCAATCCGTACTATCTCGGCCTCCTGGCCGCTCAGCGACTCGGGTTGATGAAGAGACGGTTCGATCCGCGGTCGGCGGTGAAGCCGACGGAGGAGATCCTGTACGGTTGATACGCCGGTTCGGACGATCGTCGCCAACTAGCCTGCGGCGCCTCCGACCGTCCAACTAGTGCTCGACCCTATCGGCGTCGACCGTTCTATAGAGGTGTCTCGGGGTTGGCAGTGTTGGCACCAGGTCGCCGTCGTCGAGGTCGTCAAGGTCGTGTCCGGGGCCCGAATCTGATGAACCGGTGACGCCCGATTCGTTCTCCAGGGCAACGAGATCGAGTATCACGTCAGACTGTTCGGCCGGACCGGAGTAGAGGAGCTTCGGCGGCGGAGCGAAGCGGCTCTCGTCGAAAAGCTCGACCTCGCCCAGGTCCAGGTCCCCCGCCCGAATCCCATCCGGTGTTCCGCCGGCGAGAATCAGCTTTCGCAGCTCGTTGGACGTGAAGGCCACGTAGACCATGGTTCGTACGTCGCGGTCGGTGATCGGCCCCGATGTCGACAGCATTCCCTGACTTATCAGGCTGTTGATCACCTGAATCTCGCCCGATCGGATGGCGGCGGTCAGCTTGCCGGGGGGTGCCGATCCGGCCGGGCGCACCGCGGGGAAGGACCGGTCGACGTCGTCGGTCGTGACGAGATCACCGGTCGTTTCGGGGCCGTCGTCCATGATGAGGTCGTCGGTCGTGACGAGGCCGAGGTGGTCGGTGGTGGGCGGTGCCGTGAACAGACCCACCTCGACCCGGCGGATGAGCGGTGTTGCCGGCGTCGGATCGACCTGCGATGACGGGAAGGGCGGCGAATCGTCGGGTTCGGCGCCGGACACTGCGGAATCCCCAACCGGCTTATGCTCCTCGTTTGACGGTGCCCGGTTGGCGTCGTCCGCCGACTCGACTTTCTCCGGGGTCTTCGACCCGCCCGGTTCGCTCAGATGGACCTCAGCCGTGTCGATGGCGAAGAAATGGGCTGTCGGATCCGGCGGAGTGGAACGATCGCCGTTCTCCCAGTCAGCTATCCCAGCCGCAAACGGGGCGACCAGGGGGTCCTCCATGGTCCCGAGTGCCGTCAGCCCGGTAAGCGCCGGGAGTTCCGCGGTTGGGGCGTCGATCGCGCTCGCCAGTGCCGCCGCTTCGCCATCTTCGATCTGCGCCCCCAGGTCATCGGTTTCGGGGGGCCTGGGTGGCCACTCGACCCCGACGGAATCGAGCCTCCCGGAATAGGTGAAGGACCTGGTTGCGATCACTGACCCGTTCGACGAGGTCGGTCGGCGCTCGTCCGGTGGGGTCGCGTACTCCGGCTCCACATCGGCTCGGTCGTCGCCCACCTCCTCGACGGCACGTTCGACCACTCCGTCGACAGGGTCATCGAGCCGATCGTCCAACCCGGCGTCGACCCGTACTGGATGCGCATCCTCAACTGGGATCGACGGGGTCGACGAAGGTGGAATCGCAAACGGAGCCGGTCGGTCGGGGCGAGCTTCCGTCGAGAGTCCCGTCGTCGGATGAGGGGGAACGATTCGCTCGACGTGCTCGGCGTGCTCGGCGTGCTCGGCTGCCGAGGGAACGAGGCGCGATCCGGTGACGGCCTCGGTTGGATCGGCGAGTGGCGCAGGGCGTGGTCGCGCCGTGACCGGTTCGATGGCCTCGAAGTTCGGGGTTGGCTGCACCGACGCATCACGACCTCGACGAACGAATCGCTCCCGACGGCGAGTCGTCGCAACGACCGACTCGGCGGCCGTCGCCTGCGTCACCGATCGGTCGGGATGCTGACGGTCGCGCTCGACTGACGGTTCCTCCTGCTCGTTCTGCAGCCGCAGGTCGCTGATCACGTAGAGAGCGAGAGCGGCCACCGTGACGGCGGTCAGGAAGCGGACGATCAACTGCTCGCCGCTGGTCATAGCTCCGGCGAGAATAACGCCGAGTGCTCCCAGGGCGGTCAGGATGAAGATGCCGGAGACGATGCGCTTGGCCATATGTGTAAGACCTCCGAGAGACAGATTAGGTCAAATA
>JBFHEP010000340.1:0-4246 GCA_041584095.1 Acidimicrobiales bacterium
GGGCCGAGAACGGGGCCAGGCTGTGCATCAGCACCACGTCACCCTCGGACACCTTCGACAGCTCGTACCAGGTTCGCGAGTATCCGCGACGCCAGTCCTGGGTGTCGACGTCCCAGAGACCGTAGTGGCTGCCGGCGACCGTCCACTCGGCGTTGGGCAGCCCCGACTCGACCGCCAGGCGGTGGACCCGTGCGTTGACGGCTCCATACGGTGGCCGGTAGCAAGTCGGCCGTACCCCGGTCGTCCGGGCCACAACGTCGTTGGTCGACCGGAACTGTGATCGCACGGCCGAATCCGACAGCCCGGTGAGCACCGGATGCGACCACGAATGGTTGGCGATCGCATGTCTCTGCTCCACGATGCGGCGGGTCACCCCCGGATACGCCGGCACCCGGGATCCGGTCACGAAGAACGTCGCCTGCGCGTCGTAGCGGTCCAGGATGTCGAGGACACGTCCGGTCACCGATGCGTCGGGGCCGTCGTCGAAGGTGAAGTAGACGATCGGCTTGGGCGCCGCGGCTGCCGCCGTCGGCGCAACCGCGGTCAACCCGACGGCCGATGCGAAGGTGGCGATGAACACCACGATCGCTTTCGTCAATCGCTTCGAACGCCTACCCGGTACTTTGGCGGTGGCACCGAGCACTCGGCTCGACGCCACCGCCAATCCCCCACACTCCGCCGCCATGAGCCAAGGCAATCACAGTGACGTGGTCACCGAAAGGGGTTCGGGAACCTGCACTCTCCCGGTCGATGCCAACGACTCAGGCCCCAATGCGGAGACCTTTGGTCGTTGTCACCATCAGCTGAATCGTTTGGCCTACCCTGGCCCCGACAATGGCCACCGAATCCCCAACGCCGCCGTCAACCGATCCCAGCTCGAAGGAGACGTTCGCCGGGGACCGCAAGACCGGCCAGTCGCTGCTCGGCCCGGCCGAGCGTCGGTTCATCGACTGGGCCGTGCCGAAGATTCCCGAGCCGATCGGCAGCCATCACCTCACGATGCTGACCCTTGTCTGGTCGGTGCTGATGGTGGTCTTCGGTCTTCTGGCCGGCGATCAGCCGGCGTGGCTCCACGCCATGTCGGCGCTGGTCTTTCTCCAGTGGCTGACCGACTCGCTCGACGGCACGCTCGGCAAGTATCGCAAGCAGGGCCTGGTGAAGTGGGGGTTCTTCGCCGACCACCTCCTGGACCTGCTGTTCGCCGGCAGCATCGTGATCGCCTACTCGTTCACGGTCGAGGTCTGGTGGCTGCGGCTGTGCTTCATGGTGTTGTTGCTGATCACGTGTGCCACGATGGCCGTTTCGTTTCTGTCGTTCGCCGCCACCAACCGATTCCAGATCGCCTACTACGGAATCGGCCCGACGGAGATCCGCATCGCCTACATCGCCCTCAACACACTGGTTTTCTTCGTCGGAACAGCCGTGTTCAGTTGGGGCGTCCCGTTGGTGCTGGCGCTGAACGTCGCCGCCTTTTTGGTGCTTACGGGACAGACGAGCAACCACCTGTGGCGCATCGACCGGGAAGCCAACGTCGACAACGCCCCCCGTTGAAGGTGTCTAACGGCGCCGGTCCCCGGTCTGAACCTCAGCGAGGCGGGCGATGAAATGTTCACGGTCGACCACCACCCGGGTCACGGTGCCCAGACCGACCGGGCCGTTGTCGTCGGTGGCGTTGACCTCGAACGTGACGCGGCGGCCGTCGACAATCGAAACCGAGGCGCTCACCTTCACCGCACCACCGACCGCTGTGGCAGCCAGATGATCGATCGACACGTTGGTGCCCACTGTCGTCTGTTCGGCCCGGAGACCGGCGACGGAGGCGGCCACCGTCGCCGCTTCGCACCACGCCACCAGGCGGGGCGTCCCCAGTACCGGCACGTCACCGGACCCGACGGCGATGGCCGTGTCCTCCTCGTGAACCGTGAACCCCAACGTCGCCGTGTCGCCGACCGAAATCGTCATGGGGCCAGCGTACGGCTCCATGACCGCAGTCGATTGGCCAATTCGAGTGAAGCGGCCTCCCCCGAAGCATTGGTGCCCCGACAAACTGACAACAGTTGCTAACGTCGGTTTAGACCTGACCAAGGTGGGTAGCAACGAGGATTACATTGTCACCTGATCGCCAACCGTCGGCCCGGGCCGCGTCCGGATCGTCGCCGCGCACCATCCCGCACCGTGAATGACCGAACAATCGACAGCAACCAGCCGGCACCTCCCGACGAGCATGTCTCGGTGGAAAGCCGGAATGGCATGGCGACCATAACGGTTCGGTGCGACATGGCGAGTTTGCGCCACCTTCGTCGAGAAATCGAGAAGCGCCTGACGACCATCCTGGAACCAACTCGCCGGGCCGAAGTGGTGGTGGCGGTCAACGAGGCGGTCACGAACGCCATCGAGTCCCAACAGCGAAACGACATCTCGGTTCCGATCATCGTCACCATCGACAGCCCCAATCGGGTGGTGATCGTCGATGACCATGCCGGCGCCTCTCGAGATGCCGGTGCCGATCGATCACCGGGAACCCACAGCGCCGGCGGCGAGCTTGCGATCGCCGAACAGGCACTTCCCCCACCCTCGACCTACCGCGGTCGAGGGATGCACATCATGCGGGCAATCTGCCCCGGACTCAAGGTCGTGTCCACCGACGTGGGACACTCCGTGGTGCTGCCCTTGACCTGAATGCGACCCGTCAGGCGCCGACTCCAGGCTCGGCCTGGCGTCGCATCTTTTCCAGCGCCTGTCTCAGAAGTCGCGAGACGTGCATTTGGCTGATGCCGATGTGATCGGCGATTTCCTGCTGCGTCAGGTCGTCTTCGAATCGCAGCTGCACGATCGTTCGTTCCCGCTCGGACAGCCGCTCCATGAGGACGTCGATGGTGAGCTTCGCGTCGGACTGCTCGAATCGGGCGTCATCCTCGCCGAGCTTGGCGGCGATCGACATCCCGGTGTCGTTCTCCTCGGTCCGATGAATGCTTTCGGCGGTCATCGCAGCCGGCGCATTGAGCGCAAGGAGAACGGCGTCCTGGTCGAGGCCCGTGTACTCCACCAGGTCGGCAACCGTTGGAGACAATCCCCGCGATGTGGTCAGTTCATCGACGGCTTTCCGGACGGTGAGTGCGTCCTCCTTGATTCCACGCGGCATGCGCACAGCCCAGCTGTGATCTCGAAAATACCGCTTGATCTCACCGTCGATGGTTCGACCGGCGAAGGTCGAGAATTTGAACCCCAGCGTGGGATCGAATCGGTCGACGGCCTTGACCAACGCCATGTGAGCGGCTTGGCGAAGATCGTCGTGGTCCCGCACACGATTCTTGTACCGGTTGGCGAAGAACTCCGCCAGCGGGGCGTAGCTCTCCACCAGCTCGTTTCTGGCCTCGATCGAACCGGTTTCCGCCAACTCCACGAACAGCGCCCGGCGGCGCTCCTCCTCGCCGTCAGTCATCGGCCGCGATGCGCTTGGACAGCTTCACGTACAGGCGTCCGTGCTCGTCGACGCCGGTCTCGTACTGGTCGACGGTCAAGGTGAGAACGGCTTGCACCAACTCGCTCATGTCGGGAACATCGGTGACGGATCCACTGCGGGTGCCGGTGAACTCGAGGGTCCGCGCACCGAAGGTGATCCTGAGCTCGATTTCTCGATCCGACCCTGGGGCAGACGTCTCAGCCTCGAAACTCCCGTCGTCGATCAACCAGGCCACGGCCTCGTCAACGGCCAGGCGAAGGTCGTCGAGCTCGTCGATGTCGAAGCCGTTGTCGGCCGCCAATGCCGTGGCGTTGAGCCGGCTGATGCTCAGGTAGCCCCGACGAGCAGGGAATTTCACGATCAGATCCGGATGAACTTCGGCCACGAATACCTCACTTCGCTCAACATTGCTCTCGACACATTGCTCTCAACACACCGCCCTCAAACATCGCCCTCAACACACCGCCCTCAAACATCGCCCTCAAACCAATGAGGTCACTCCAGTCGTCGGCGCCGCGATCGACGAACGGGATGGAAGAGCGCCAATCGCTCACCGGGCACGCCCGTCGGCCGGTGGACACGACTCGGTCCGGTATCGGCCGCATTGAGTCATGCCCCTCCCCCCTGCATCAGGCGTCGCGTTCCGTTACCGATGATTGAAATCAAGATGTTCGGGTATGGCCAGTCGACATGAACATCAATGCTGAAGCAGTGGCAGTACGGTTCGAGGACTCGGAACACGGCCCGACGCTGGCAGTGGATCGAGATCTCGCCGAAGGAAAC
>JBFHEP010000341.1:0-4227 GCA_041584095.1 Acidimicrobiales bacterium
CCCGCTACCTCACCGAGAACCAACAGCGGGTCATCGCCACCGGCCTACAGCGGGTGATCGACGCCCATCAGGCCACACTCGATCCACGTCGCTGAGCACCGCCTGCCGAAAGAACCGGGTGCGCTGCCAATCCACGTAGTCGATTGTTGCCGTCGATTGTTGCCGCTGCGCCCAACGCCCTCGAACCCGGTGATCTACGATTCGGCCATGACCGGGTCCACAACATCCTCCTCGACCGTCGCCCTCATCACGGGCGCCAATTCCGGGATCGGCCGCTCGGCCGCCGTCGATCTCGCGGCGAAGGGCTTTACCGTCTACGGGTCGATGCGCTCGCTCGACATGGGGGAACAGCTGGCGGCCATGGCGGCCGAGGCCGGGGTCGCTGATCGGGTTCTCCCGGTGGTGTGCGACGTGACCGACACCGACTCGGTCAACCGGGCGGTCGCCGACGTGACGACCGACGCCGGCCGGATCGACGTGCTGGTCAACAACGCCGGTGTCGGCGGCAACGGCGTGACCGAGGAGGTGCCGGTGGAACGGTACGCCGAGATCATGGACGTGAACCTGTACGGCATCGTTCGCTGCGTGCAGGCGGTGGCACCGCAGATGCGGGAGCGACGCAGCGGTTGCATCATCAACGTCGGCTCGGTGGCCGGAGTGATCGCGGCCGTCGGCCAGGCACCGTACGTGGCGTCCAAGTGGGCGGTCGAGGGATTGACCGAGGGGCTGGCCCAGGAGATGGCGGAGTTCGGCGTGCGGGTCGCGTTGATCGAGCCGGGTGTGGTCCGCACCGCCATCATGGCCAAGAACGTCGATGCCCCCAACGAGAGCGGAGCCTACGACCGGGCGTACCGTCGCCTGTTCGCGTTCTATCAGGCCGGCCTTGCCAACCCCGGGCACCCGTCCGAGGTTGCCGATGTGATCCACGAGATCGTCACCACCGACCAACCGAAGCTGCGTTGGACCTGCGGCTGGGGCGGGCCGGAGCTGACCGCTGCCAAGCCGAACGTGTCGGACGAGGACTGGGTCGCCCTCGGCGCCATCGACGACGACGACGAATATCTGGCCCGTTTCACGGAGCTGTTCGGCCTGGACATCTCGGCTCCAGGCTCGGCGCCCGCCTCTTGACGAGGCTCCGGACGAGCGAGCCGACGGCAACGACGACGGCGTCGTGGATCGAGCCTGTCAGACGATCCTCACCCGGCAGCTGTCGCAGTTGAGGGTCAACGGCCCAGCCGTTCCGCCGGTTCGAACAGCGGTCACGGAAACCTCCTGGCCGGGCTTGAGGTTCGACGGATGCTTGTCGAATGCCAGATCGGCGCTGGTGAATCCGGATGAGGTGAACACCCGGGTGCCGACGACGACGATGGAGGACCCGCCGTCGCAGCTGATTGGGCCGCCCTGGACGACCCGCCCGGTTTCGGTGAGCACCAGTCGGCTGACACCTGGGTGCTGCTTCTGCTGCAGGTCTCGTTGTGTCAGACGGGTTGGTCGACCTTGTCGGCAACGGCCAGCGACCGGATCGTCTCGTCGGTGATTGCGTCCTCTCGGGCCATCCAGCGCCCGAGGCCGATGAGCGCCGCAGCGTAGCCGACGCAGCCGACGGCGAGGCCGATCATGAGAGCCGTGCGATTGTCACCCCACTCGTCGGGAGTGCCGACGCCGAGCATGTCGAGCCCCAAAGTGGCGGCTGTTGCCAGCAGCCATGCCGCCCCGAAGAGGATCGCCGGTGGTTGCGGGGCCAACGATCGCCGCCGGATGGCGACGGCCACGAGCAGTGAGCCGACACCGATGAGAGTGACCCACCCGGGGTAGAACCAACTCACGAAGCTGGCGGCCGCTCCCAGCGTCGCCAGGCCGATCCCCAGACGACCGATGATGCCGAGACCGCCATGTCGTTGGACCAGGGCGACGACGAGGACGGCGGTCAGCGCCGCTGAAATCAACATCAGCACCGATCCCACCAGGTACAGAATCTGGGGCGGTCCTTCCCACCGACCCGTGACTTCATCGGCGATCTGGCTGGCCGTTATCACGACCAGGACGAGAATCCACCCGGCTGCCGCGAACAACGCGAGCCTCCCGGCGGTGACCGTGAACGACGTGGGCACGGCCAGTCCACTGGTTCCGGTAGTGGCGAAATCCATCGCCACGTCTCCGGGAGGCCCGAAGGCTGCCAGTGTCTCGCGCTCCGCCTCGCTCGAACTCGAGCCCATGGCGACGCGGCGTTCGACCGCTGAGTAGAGGTGGTCTCGAAGCTCGTCGGTGACGGCATCGACGTCGGGCCGCCACCGCAGGCGCCGGGCGATGTCGTCGAGATAGTCGTCGATCAGTTCGTGGCCGGCCATGGGTTCCCCTCCAGTACTCGAGCAACGGCGTCGCTGAACTCCTCCCACCCCTGACGGCGATCTTTCATCGCCCGCTGACCCTTGGCGTTGATGCTGTAGGTGCGGCGACGGCGTCCACTCTCGGTCGACCACGTGGATGTGAGCAGTCCCGCCTTCTCCAGTCGATGTAGCGCCGGGTAGATCGTGCCCTCGGGCAGATCGAACACTCCGTCGCTGCGATCACGGAGCCCGGCCAGCACGGCGTACCCGTGGGCTGGACCGTCGGCCAGCACCGCCAGAAGCAGTAGATCGAGGTGACCTTTCAGTGCCTGGTCCTTCATACCTAGAAAACCTATACTTTGTTTAGCTAGGTGTCAACCAGGGTCCTCATCGTTCCGTGCGTCACAGGCCCGGGAACTCGGGCGCACGGCGCACAGAACGGGGAGGGTCTTCGAGGGGCGAAGGGGGGTGCTCAGACGTAGTCGAGCGGGAGCGAGGTGGAGTGTTTGACCGCTTCGAGGATGAAGGTGGAGCGCACGTCGTAGAGCTCGACCTTGTCGATGAGACGTTTGTAGAAGTCGTCGAAGGCGGCAAGATCGGGCACGAGTACCTTGAGCACATAGTCGACCTCACCACTGGTGCGGTAGGCCTCGATGATCTCGGGGATGTCGGCGACGCCGTCGACGAACTTCTGCAGCCACACCTTGTTGTGCTCATTGGTGCGGATGAAGACCAGTGCGGAAACCCCGAGGTTGATCTTCGCCGGATCGACGAGCGTGACCCGCTTCGTCAACACCCCTCGCTCCTCCAGATTGCGGATCCGCCGCCAGCACGGCGTGGCACTCAGCCCGACCGACTCGCCGATCTCGCGAACCGAGAGCGTGGCGTCGTCCTGAAGCAGTTGAACGATTTTCCGGTCGAGATCATCCACGCTTCCGTCCACTTTCGTTGCGCTTACGCCACATTTTTCGCCATGTCGCCCGACCGCCACCCGGCCGATTAGGCCATTTATGCTCCAATACAATAGGACAGTAGAGCGTTGTTGCCCATACCAGACCCTTCATTCGACAGGATTGGCACACGCGTGCGTTCCCAGCCCGACCGCTTCCGAACAGTGGATACTTGAACAATGGATACTGATGCCATGGATCATCCTCCGGAACCCGCCGACCCGCCCACCGTGCCCTCGGGAGACGATCTCGTGGCACCGGCCGTCGAGCTGGTCGGACGGTGGCTGAGCCGAGCCGAAGGGCTCGCGACGAAACGTGAGCGGGCTCAGGCGGCCCAGCTCGACGGGGTGGTGTCCGACGAGGCCGGTGTGCGGTTCGCCATGCGGTTCGTCGACCGGGTCATCCGCCCCGAGGATCACCGGGTGGCGGCCGAGGAGCTGGTGGCCCTGATCCGCGACCGCGGCGGGGAGCCCCTGCCCGGCTTCCTCTCCCCGATCGACAAGTTACTCCTCAACGCCGGTTCCCGGCTGGCTCAGGTGCTGCCTCAGGTGGTGATGCCCCTGGCGGTACGCCGGATGCGTCAGATCGTCGGCCCCCTTGTGGTCGACGCCGAACCGGCGAAGATGGCCGCCCACCTCAGCTCCCGCCGGGCCGAGGGGTTCCGGCTCAACGTCAACCAGTTGGGCGAGGCGGTGCTCGGCGACGGTGAGGCTCGACGGCGGTTCGAGAAAGCCGACCGGCTGCTCGACAACCCCAACGTCGATTACGTCTCGGTCAAGACCTCGTCGATCGTGTCGCAGCTGAACTACTGGGCCTGGGACGACAGCCTGAGAAGGGTGACCGACCAGCTGCGGCCGCTGTTCGGCAAAGCCCGGGACCGGGGCACCTTCATCAACCTCGACATGGAGGAGTACCACGATCTCGAGCTCACCGTCGCCGCATTCCGGTCG
>JBFHEP010000342.1:0-4212 GCA_041584095.1 Acidimicrobiales bacterium
TCGAACATGCCCACCCTGCTCAAGATTCTCGAACCATTGGCAAGCCGGATGGGAAAGCGCGAGTGGGACAAGCGTCTGGAGCGAATCCGTGCAGATCTGGAATCGACCGGTTAGGCGCACGCCCGGACGCCACCAGATCGATCATCGCTGCGAACCTCCTTTGGCCGAATAGGACGTGCCGGACGGGCCGCTGATACGAGGTCGTGCCGTTTCCGGCGACGAGGCGGAGGCGGTTTGGACGCTCTAGAACAAATCCAGCTGGCGGATGGGTTCGATCGGGTCGGGCAGCGGTTCGACGACCGGAGCGGCGGGGTCGTCGACAAACCCGGCGGTCACGAGGGCAGACACCTCGGCGTGGAACAAACGATTCAGCCACAGCGAGTCCACGTTGTCGGGGGTGTGCACGAAAACGAACGGGTGCAGGCCCGCCATCAACCACTCGGCAACCTTCGGCACCCACTGTTGCCACCCGGCCCGGGTGGCGTCCGGATCAGTGCGTCCGATGAGGCGCACGATCGGCGACCCGGCGGTCGCCACGGGCCGTACGGGAACCCTCGGCTTCCGGGCGAAGGCGTCGATTTCCGCTGGGGTCCGGCACGGACCGGCGAAAAGCGGGCGGCTGTCGAGCAGCACCCGGTTGACCCCCTGTTCGGCCAGGGCGTCGTTGAGAGGACGCTCGAAACGACCACCGGGGAAGAACCCGTGGTGTCGAACCTCAACCGCCCAGTCCCAGTCGGTCCGGGGCACCGATCCGATGAAATCGGTCAACGCCGGCAGGTCTTCCGGCCGGAACGTCGGCGGTAGCTGGATCAGCACCGGGCCGCACCGATCGGCCAACGGCGCCATGGCGGTGAGGAACCCGTCGAGTTCATCGTCGGCGTGACGGAGACGGCGATCGTGGGTGATCGTGCGGGGCAACTTGAAACAGAACCGGAAGTCGGGCGGTGCCTGCTCCGACCAACCCGCCACCGTTGTCGCCGACGGCACTGCATAGAAGGTGGTGTTGCCTTCTACGGCGTTGCACCAGGTGGCATAGGCGGTCAATGTGTCGGTGCCGTCGGCCGGCAGGAAGCGGCCGGTCCAGTCGGGCAACGACCACATCGGCGCCCCGACCCGAAGTATCACCGGCCACCGGCCGGCGGGCGGATCACTTCAGCGAGAACGGGGGGTACCGGTCGGTGATGAGCAGGCTCACGTAGGCCTGCACCCGGAGCGCCCAACGAACGACACCGACCACGTAGTCGAAGAGGGCCTTGGGGTATCGACCGGTGAACAGGATGGCAAACCAGGCGGCTACGACGGCCAGCACGGCTCCGATGAACAGTACGACGAGCACGAGATAGTGCGGGATGGCCAGGACCCACTTCACCAACGGTAGCCACCGGTTGAGGTCGCGTTCGACATCAGGGTAGTCGAGGTCGAGGTGCACGCTCTGCTCCTCCACCGTCGACGGGTACTTGTCGGTGAGCAGCGCGGCATAGGCACCGACGCGGGTTGCGAACCGGTTGAACTCCAGCGCAAAGTCGAACCACCACCGCGGATAGCGTTGCCGGACGACGATCATCAGCGCGGTGGCCACGGCCAGCCCGGCGGCGATCCCACCGGATGTCCGACTCACCTCCTCGCCGGCATCGGAGACGTAGGTGACGGCGGTCTCCGACGACAGCACCGCCAGAAGGATCACGATGGGAATGAGATAGATGGGTCGGAGCAGAGTCGACACCCGATCCAGTTTCTCCGGGTAGTCGATATCGAGACGGGCCGGATAGTCCGTCGTTTGAGCGGTTGTCATGGTGCCCCCTCAGCGTCGTTTCGGATGTCTCCCGATCTCCAAATTACGACGGGATACAGCCGCCGAACAGAGGCTTCGGTCCTGATCGGATCCGGGCCCGTCGACATGTCGGGGTTAGGCTCTGATGCATGGCTGAGCAGAACGAAACAGACCAGGGCTCGTCGATCGGTCGACGAAACTCCGACCGACGGTTCGACGTGATCGTGTTCGGCGCCACGAGCTTCGTCGGTCAGCTCGTTGTCGACCACCTGATCGACCGGCACGGAACCGACAGTGGCCTTCGATGGGCGGTGGCCGCCCGGAACAAGGCGAAGTTGGAGGTGCTCCTGTCCGACCGGGGCGTCGACCTGCCGACGGTTGTCGCCGACGCCGAGGACCGGGACGCCCTCGATGCCATGGTCGCCCAAACCCGGGTGGTGATCTCCACGGTCGGGCCCTACGCGCTGTACGGATCGAAGCTGGTGGCAGCTGTCGCAGCGGCCGGAATCGACTACTGCGATCTGACCGGAGAACCGCACTGGGTCCAGGCCATGATCGACGCCCATCAGGAGGAGGCGGTCGAAACCGGCGCCCGGCTCGTGCCGAGCTGCGGGTTCGACTCGATCCCGTCGGATCTTGGTGTCTGGTTCACCCAGCAGGAGGCCCACCGGCGCCTCGGCCGCTACTGCGACCGCATCGGGATGCGTGTGAAGGGGACCCGCGGCGGCTTCAGCGGCGGGACCGTCGCCACCGGCATGAACGTCATGGAGGAGCTGGCCGACGACCCCTCGCTGCGCAAGGTGCTCGGCAACCCCTACGCCCTGGCTCCGGCCGGGCAGCGTCGAGGTGTCCGGCAACCCACGGTGATGGTGCCCACGGTCGACGAGCTGTCGGGCGCCTGGGTCGCACCCTTCATCATGGGACCGGTCAACTCCAAGGTCGTCCACCGAACCAACGCCTTGCTCGGCCGGCCGTGGGGCGACGACTTCCGTTACGACGAGGCCATGATGACAGGAGGTGGAGTCATGGGACTGGCCAAGGCGTCGGCGGTTGCCGCCGGGATGGCCGGCCTTGCCGGTGCCAGCGCCATCGGACCGGTTCGCCGCCAACTCCAGGAGCGGGTACTTCCCAAGCCCGGCACCGGACCGGATAGCGCATCCCGGGAGTCGGGCTTTTTCAACATCCGGTTCTACGGTCGGACCGACGGCGGACGAACGATCACCACCATGGTCACGGGCGACCGCGACCCGGGCTACGGTTCGACGGCCAAGATGCTGGGGGAAACCGCCGTTGCATTTCTGGACCCGGGGGCGACGAGCAACGTGGAGTCGGTTCCGACCGCCGGATTCCTCACGCCGGCCAGCGCCTTCGGTGATGCCCTGATCGAGCGCCTGACCTCCCACGCCGGGTTGACTTTCACCGTGCTCGACGAAGCTTGACGCCGACCCGAGTCACGCCGGCCCCACCGAACTGGCAGGAATCACACGGGCACGGCGCGCGAAAAATCTACCAATTCCGGGAGCGGACGGCTCAGGGGTCGAGCGGCGGGGTGTTGGTGATGAGGCGGGCATCGCGACGGCGGGTGAGGTATTGCCAGGCCCAGCTCGCCATGACCGTGGCCCGCGATCGGAAGCCGACGAGCGACCAGATGTGCACCAGCCACCACACCACCCAGGCCGCGAACCCGGAAAACCGCAGCCGCCGGATCTCGACCACCGCCCGGGACCGGCCGACGGTGGCCATGGAACCCTTGTCGACGTAGACAAACGCGGGTCTGGGCCCAGCGGCGAGATCGGCCTCGATGCAGGCCACCGCATGCCTGCCACCCTGCTGGGCGGCCGGAGCGACGCCCGGCACGCTCACCCCGGCGGCATCGGTGGCTGCGGCCAGATCACCGATCACGAACACGTTGTCGAATCCAGGCAACGTGAGCGATGCGGTCACCTTGACCCGACCCGATCGGTCCAGCTCGACCCCCGATGCGTCGGCCAGCGCCCGACCGAGGGCCGACGCCGCCACACCGGCCGCCCACAGAACGGTCGAGGCCTCGATGCGTCCACCCTCGGTGTCGACTCCCAGCGTGTCTATCCCGGTGACTGCTCGGGAGGTGTGAACGTCGACCCCGAGACTCTGTAACTGGTCGGCGGCGGCCTTCGACGACTTCTCGGCGAAGGTGGGTAGTACCCGGGGGCCGGCCTCCAGCAGTACCACCCGACTCCGGGTGGTGTCGATCGAGCGGTACTGGCCGCGCAAGGTGTGGATGGCGATTTCCTGGATGGCGCCTGCCAACTCCACCCCGGTCGGGCCCGCGCCGACCACAACGAACGTCATGTGCCGGTCCTGCTCTGCTGAGTCGGACGACGCCTCGGCCCGCTCGAAGGCCAGCAGAATCCGTCGGCGGATGTCGAGCGCGTCCTCTACCGTCTTGAGGCCGGGGGCGA
>JBFHEP010000343.1:0-4173 GCA_041584095.1 Acidimicrobiales bacterium
CTTGCTCCGGTACTCGGAATCGATACGGCCGAGCTCACCGAGCGGCTAACGCCTGCTTCGGGCAACGACCGGTACGAGCTGCTGGGTCGGGCGTTGCCGGACGAGACGGCGGCGGCCATCGAGACACTCAAGACCGACGAACTCACCCGCGATCACCTGGTCGCCGTCTTCGTCGCTCCCGAGGAGGACCGTATCTATCCGGCCGAGCTGCTGGCTCGTCCGGTCATCGGGCGGGTCGATCCCGACGAGATCGGCTACTACGGCGTCGAGGACCAGTACAACGAGGCCATGACCGGCATACCCGGTTCGGAGGTGTTCGAGAAAGGCGCGTTCGGCAGTATCAGCGTCGGCGACTGGTCGGTGAATCCGGCCGCCGCCGGCTACGACGTCGTGCTGACGATCGACCACCGGATCCAGTTCGTCGCCGAAGAGGCGCTGCTCGAGCACTGTGAGGAGACCGGGGCCGACGGGGCGACTGCCGTCATCTCGGCTCCGAAGACGGGCGAGATCCTGGCCATGGTGTCGGTGGCCCGCTCCGACAGCGGAGAATGCATCATCCCGATCTACAACAAGACGCTGCTCGACACCTTCGAGCCCGGTTCGGTCGTGAAGCCGATCACGGTGGCCGCCGCCATCGACCAGCTCGGCTACACGGCCGACACGATGATCGACGTGCCCCCCCGAACCAGGGTCGGCGGCCAGACCTTCGTCGACCATCCGGCTCACCCGGGCGCCCCGTTCCCGATCTCGTGGATCATGGCCCAATCATCCAACGTCGGTACGATCATGCTGTCCCAGCAGGTCGGGCCGGGCTACCTCCACGACTATCAACGGCGCTTCGGCTTCGGTCAGCTGACAGGGCTCGGGGTGCGAGGAGAGGAGGCCGGCATCGTTCGCCCGCCCGAAACGTGGCAGGGAAGCGAAGCGGCAACCATCTCCTTCGGGCAGGGCATCACCGTCACCGCCGCCCAACTGGCCGCCGCCTACAACGTGTTCGCCAACGACGGGCTCTATCAGAACCTGAGCCTCGTACGGTCGCTCCGTGCTCCCGACGGCACCGAGTTCCCCCGCTCCAACGACCCGGCCAAGCCCGTCCTGTCATCCGAGGCGGCAGCCGAAATGACCCGCATATTGACGGGCGTCGTCACCAACGGAACCGGACAAAGCGCGGCCATCGACGGCTTCAAGGTGGCCGGCAAGACCGGTACGGCCTGGAAGGTTTTCACCGACGCGAACGGAAAGACCGGATATGGCGAGGCCGGTAACCGTCGATATGTGGCTACTTTTGCCGGGTATGTACCCGCTGATGATCCGGAGATCTCCATGGTGATCGTCGTCGACGAACCGCAGGGCGCCTTCTACGCCTCTGCAGTGGCGGCTCCGGTCTTCTCCAAGGTCGGTCACTACGCCCTTCGCATCCTCGCCGTTCCGCCGGACGGCTCCATCCCGCCACCCGACACCAAGGTGCGAGCCGCACCCGCAACGGTCGAGAACATCGGGGAAGTCCAAACGGCCGCTGCCGTAGGAGGAGCGGAGCCGCAACCGGCCGCCTCGGCCGAGGACAGTCCGGTGGTCGCCGAGGTCCAGGTTCAGGAGGCGGCCGCCACGGAGACGCAGCCGGACCTCTCGGCGGCCTCGGACGGCGACCCCCCGCCGGCCGCACCGGCGACCGGCGCAGTGAGCTCCAGCGAGCGGGATCTCGACGACGCCGGAGACGAGCCCGTCGTCGCCGGCCTGGTCGCAACCGGCTCACCAGCGCCGTCGTCGGACGAAGGAACACCATGACGGCCACCGTCGCCGAGCTTGCTGACGTGTGCAACGGCAGGCTGCGAGCCGGCAAAGTCGATGGCGCGGCCGTCGCGATCATCGATGCCACCCACGATTCTCGCGCCGTGCGCACCGGTTGGCTGTACTGCTGCGTGCCCGGCAGCCGGGCCGACGGTCATGACTTCGCCGGGGCCGCCGTCGAGGGCGGAGCGGCTGCCCTGCTCGTCGAACGTGTACTCGGCACCATCGACGACGCCGTCCCCCAGATCGTCGTCCCGTCGACCCGGGTTGCGATGGGACCCGTTGCCGCCGCGGTCCACAACCACCCGTCCACTGCGATGACCGTGATCGGCGTGACCGGCACCAACGGCAAGAGTTCGATCGTGCAACTCCTGGCCGACATCTTCTCGCACGCCGGTCGACGAACCGAGATCATCGGCACCCTCCAGGGAGCCCGTACCACACCGGAGGCCACCGACCTCCAGCGCATGCTGGCCGGGGCACGTGACACCGGATGTGACATGGTGGCCGTGGAGGTCTCCTCCCACGCCCTCGACATGGGTCGGGTCGACGGAACCCGCTTCGCCTCGGCGATCTTCACCAACCTCGGTCGCGACCATCTCGACTACCACCTCACGATCGACGCCTACTTCGAGGCCAAGGCCCGACTGTTCACCGGCGGCTTCACGGAGCATGCGATCGTCAACATCGACGACCCCTACGGCCGGCGCCTCGTCGAAAGGATTCCGGACTCGGTCGCCATCGACACCTACGGTCTCGACCAGGCGGTCGATCTTCGCTTCGACGGGCCCATAAGCCTCTTCCGGTGGCGTGGTCATCAGGTCGTCCTTCCACTGGCCGGAGCCCACAATGTCGCCAACGCGCTCGGGGCGGCGGCCGCCGCGCTTGTCGCCGGCATCGCGGACGATCAGGTGGTGGCCGCGCTCGAGAAGTCGGTGCCCGTCCGGGGTCGCTTCGAGCTGGTTGAGAGCGGTCAACCTTTTCATGTCGCCATCGACTACGCTCACACCCCGGACGCATTGCAATCCGCCCTGACCGCTGCTCGCCAGGTGGCGGGTCCGAACCGCGTGCTGGTGGTGTTCGGATGTGGCGGCGACCGCGAAGCCCAGAAGCGGCCCGAGATGGGCCGGGTGGCGGAGAGAGGCGCTGACGTGGCGATAGTGACATCCGACAACCCTCGCTCCGAGGATCCCGACGCCATAATCGGCGCGGTCGTCAACGGGTTCGAGCGGCCGCAGGCCGCCCTGGTCGAGCCCGACCGCCGCCGGGCGATCGAACAGGCCCTTCGCCGCGCCGAGAGCGGAGACGTGGTGCTGATCGCCGGGAAGGGGCACGAAAGTTACCAGGAAATCGGCGAGATCCGTCTCCCGTTCGACGACGCCGAGGTCGCCCGGGAGATCCTGGAGGCGCGCCCGTGATTCGACTCCTCATCGCCGCCGGTATCGCCTTCTCCCTGTCAGCTCTGGTCACCCAGCTGCTCATCGACGTGCTGACCCGGTCGCGCATCGGCCAGCCGATCCGGGAGGACGGACCCCAGGGCCACATGGTGAAGGCGGGAACACCGACCATGGGCGGGATCGGCATCGTACTGGGCGCCCTCGGCGGCTACCTGCTCAGCGATCTCATCCTCAGCCTGTCGGCCAGCCGCGACGCCATCATCACCCGCTCAGGGCTGCTGGTCATGGGAGCCATTTGCGCGGCCGGCTTCGTCGGCTTCCTCGACGACTGGATCAAGGTGTCGCGCGAGCGGAACCTTGGCCTCAACGCGAAGCTGAAGACGGCAGGCCTGTTGATGGTGGCCATCGTATTCGCAACGCTGACCATCAATCTCACGTCGGTGTCAACCTCGCTCAGCTTCGCCCGTCACGACTTCCTCGGCATCGATCTGGCCCCGGCCGGATGGACCATCTGGGCCGTCATCCTGATCTACGCCACCTCCAACTCGGTCAACCTGACCGATGGTCTCGACGGCCTCGCCGCCGGATCCGGCATCTTCTCCTACGCGGCATACACCCTGATGGGTTTCTGGATCTTCCGCCAGCTGAGCGACGGCGACACCTTCAACGACATCTACAGCGTGCCCCACGCGCTCGATCTGGCCATCGTGGCCGTGGCCATGACGGCGGCGTGCGCCGGGTTCCTGTGGTTCAATGCCGCACCGGCCGAGATCTTCATGGGCGACACCGGTTCGCTTGCCATCGGCACCGGCCTGGCCACTTTGGCCCTCACCACCAACACCCAGTTGCTCCTACCCATCATCGGCGGTGTCTATGTGGTCGAGACGATGTCGGTGATGCTGCAGGTCGCTTTCTTCAGGGCGACCCGGGGCCGCCGGCTGTTCCGAATGGCCCCCATTCACCACCACTTCGAGCTGTTGGGCTGGGC
>JBFHEP010000344.1:0-4159 GCA_041584095.1 Acidimicrobiales bacterium
CTCGTCTCCTGGGTCGTGCCGCTGTCGGTCGCTCGCCCCGTGGTCGTCTTCCACGCAACCGCCGGACTGATGATCCTGGTCGTGAGTCCGCTGAAGCTTCGGGGGTCCGTGAAAGCGGGGTTCAAACGGCGGCGGTCCACCCGTTGGTTGTCGACCGGGTTCGGTGTGCTGGTGGCGGCCACGATCGCGCTCGGGGCGGCGCACGCCACTGCGCTGTGGTTCGGGGTCGGCTACTGGAGCGCCCTTTGGACCCACCAGCTGCTTGCCTTCCTTCTGATTCCGCTACTCATCTGGCACGTGTCCACCAGGCCGGTGCGACCGTCGTTGACCGACGTCGACCGGCGAGCCGTCCTTGCCACCGGAGCGACCGGCGTGGTCGCGCTCGGCGTGATCGTTGTCCAGGAATCCGTTGCCGGCCTGCTGGGCACCGCTGCGGCGGGCCGGGCCGGCACCGGCTCGCATGAGAGTGGATCGTTCGATCCCGCTGCCATGCCGACGGTGCAGTGGCTGGACGACCGGGCGCCCACCGATACCTCGCCCGACGAATGGGGCCTGACCGTCGCCGACGTCCCGGTTGCCGTCGACGATCTGTGGGCTCGATCTCGACCACTGGTGGCCCGCCTCGATTGCACCGGCGGCTGGTTCGCCGATCAGATCTGGGACACGGTGGCGCTCGACGAGCTCCTGCCGCCACCGTCGACAGCCTCTGGGCGCAGCATCATGGTGACCTCACGAACGGGGTATCGCCGCCTGTTTCCCGTGGCCGACGCCGCGGAACTCTTTCTCGCCATCGGCTACGACGGGCGCCCGCTGCGGCAGGGCCACGGTGCGCCCGTGCGGCTCGTGGCTCCGAACCGGCGAGGGCCGCAGTGGGTCAAATGGGTGGTCGACGTTTCCCTCGTCGATCGCCCGCCGTGACTTCAGCTGCCGCTGCCACCGACCTGAACCAAGCCGACGGCGGTCGACCGCGGCGAGATGGGCGTACCCGCCGGTCAGACTTTCTCGCCGTTCAAGGGCGGGTCGGCGCTGACGGGCGGGCAGCCCGTGCCGATCCGGGTTGAGGGGCCCGGACCGGCAGGACGCCCAGGCGACGATGACCTCTCGAATTGATCGGTCGTCGACGTCGAATGACTCAAGGGTGCCTCATCGGTCCTGACTGTCACCTGACAGCAGGGCCGTCGGGCGGCGGCGACGGGTCAGTCGCGGTGCGGTGCAGCCGCAATCTGCTCGCGGATGATGTGTTGCGCCCGGTGCGCCACCTTCATGTCGCGCAGCCCGACTTCTGCATGCTGGATCGCGGCTGCCATATCGCCATTGTGGGCCGAGGCGAACGTCATGCCGTAGCTGACATCGGTCATCACACCGTCGAACCGGACCGCTTTCTTCAGGTCCTCCGCCCCGTCCATCAGACGCTTCTGCACCAGTTTCACCTGGCCCGGCGTGATGCCGGAGATCGCCATGGCATACCGGCCTCCGGCGATCCGGAAGAAGTGGTCGGTCGGCCGCCACATCTTGCGGATGACCTCCGCGTACGACTTGAGATAGCGGTCGCCGGACTCGTCGCCGTGCCGCTCGTTGACCCGGTCCAGGTTGTCCAGGTCGGCGATCACCACGAGGACATCCTCCACATCGCCCGATTGGAACGACTTCGCCACCGAGGCAAGATGCCGCTCCAGTGCATCGCCGTTGCCGAGTCCCGTCAGCTCGTCGGTCACGGCGGCGGCAAGCGCGGCGTTGGTCTCGTCTCGCTGATTCTCCATTTGAAGGTGAACACCGATGAACTGGGTGAACAGCCGCAGCAGGTCTTCGACGACCTCCCGCGACGTGCCGGCCTCGTCGTGCATGGCAAATACGTGCCCGGCGGCTTTGCCGTCGACCTCGTACGTCAATCCGGCGTACGATGCCAGAGGTCGTTCGTCGACTTCCGACCACTCTGGGAACCTGCGACGAAGCTCGTGTTGACCGTCGTAGTAACAGAACTCCTCGGTGGTGACCGCGACCTCATCGGCCTTCCCGGCGACAGCCGCCTCGAATTCGGGCTTCAGCTCGGCCGTGTCCCACCATCCGACGAAGTCGATGATGTCGCGGCCCCCGTCCCGGAAACGGCTGACGCCGATCCATCGCCAGCCGCTGGCGCGACCGAGCGCCAGGGCTGCCCGCCGGTAGATGTCCTCGTCGGCGAGGCTGGGATCGACGAGATAGCCGAAAGCCTTTTCGCGGATTCCCAGACGGTCCATCGCGGGGTCGGTGATAATGCTGAAACCACCGTCGAGCTCCACCAACTTGACACTCACGCTGCTCACCAGATCCTGGGGGAAGGTGACGACCCCGGTGGCGGAGGTGCGGCACTCCTCCCTCATGACCAGACCAGCGGGTAGGTCGAGTCGCAGGTACGGGTCGTTGGAAAAGAGTCGTTCGCCCGCCTCGGTGAAGATGGCCACACCGGCCACGTTCTCATCCAGCAACTGCCGCAGCAACCGGGCCTCGCCGGAGTGTTGTCCGTGTTCGTCGAAGATCCGGCGGAGCAGCGCCTCCTGATCGGTCATGTCGATCGGCTCGGCTGTGGCGATCAGCTCGGACGCCGTCAGTCGGTTCCTGGGAATGCTCTCAGTGTGCACGAACGATCCTCCGGGATTCGGTCGGCTCGGATGGTGGTAGGTCCTCCCTGTTGTTTTCGACCGCAGACCCCGCCCACTTGAGCGATAGGGCTGCCCGGCTGGTCGCTGGACCAGGCCCAATGGTCCAGCGAACCGGGTGTCCCAACCACCTGCGTTGATGGAGGTCTGATTCCTTCGACCCACGTGGCCGTGGGCAGTGGTTCCGGTCTGGGGAATTCCACTCTCAAGCCGCCTTCGGACCCGCCATACCGTCGGGAACCGAAAGGCGGATGCGGAACATGGGTGTATGGCGGATTCGACGACTTCGGTCGTCGGCGACGGCGATGGCGATCGCGGCCACGGTCGTTGCCTCGATGGTTATCATGGAGCCGGTTCGGACCGCCCCGGCGGCGGCCGCTCCGGCGGCACCGATCGCCCGGGACCCGGGTGGTCGGTGGGGGCCGGTGGAGGACTGGCCGCTGGTGGCGATCCATGCTGCCCTCGACAGCAACGGTCGCGTCGTCACGTACGGCACCAACCCGGACGGCACACAGACCGGACGATTCTTCTACGACATCTGGACCCCGTCGGCTTCGGCGGCGGCCGGCCACAACACGCTGGCGAACACCACCCGAACCGACCTCTTCTGCAGCCTGCAACTCAACCGCGCCGACACCGGTGACATGATCCTGTTCGGCGGTGACAACTGGACCGGCGCCTCGACCAACAACCGTGGCAACGCCGACATCAATCAGATACGGGCGGGGAGCGGCGCGATTACGGCGCTCCCCGGCATGAACCGGGCCCGCTGGTACGCCACCGGAACCACCATGCCGAACGGGTCCATCTTCGTGCAGGGAGGACTCGACGGCGAGGATCGACCGGAGCGATGGACGCCCGAGCGGGGAGCCGAGCTGCTGCCGATCGACACGTCGGGACTCGACTGGTATTACCCCCGCAACTTCGTGGCACCGGACGGGCGGATCTTCGGCATCGCCAATGATCGATGGATGTACTACGTCTCGGAGTCGATGACCTCACTGGAGATCGTCGGGCGTCTACCGGTCGGCTACGGGGGTCTCGAGTCGACGGCGGTCATGTTCGAGCCCGGTCGTATCCTCCTGTTCGGGGGCGTGACGACCCAGGCACTCATCATCGATGTCACCGGTGGTGGAACGCCGGCGGTCACCACCGCTGGAAACCTCAGCACCGCCAGGCGCTGGCTCGACGGCACCCTGCTTCCCGACGGTCGCGTGCTCGCCACCGGCGGTTCGACCAAGTCGTCGACGATCCGCTTCTACGATCCGATCGACACCTACGGCTCGAACCTCACGGCCGAGATCTGGGATCCCCGGACCGGCGAGTGGACCGTCGGCGATGCGGCTCGGGTTCCCAGGCTCTACCACTCGACCGCCGTCCTCCTTCCCGACGGCAGGGTTCTCACCGCCGGCGGCGGCGCGCCCGGTCCCATCACCAACACCGACGCCGAACTGTACCACCCCGACTACCTCACGCAGGCCGACGGGAGGCCGATGCCTCGACCGACGATCGAGCGGATCTCC
>JBFHEP010000345.1:0-4157 GCA_041584095.1 Acidimicrobiales bacterium
CGTTGCCCACCATGGCCGGAACGAGATTGCCGCCGAGGTCGTGATTCGAACTGTCGTCAGCGGCGTCGGCGTGGAGCGCATCGAGCAGTGCGGAGGTGGTGAACACGTAGTTGCCCATCGAGGCCAGGACGACGGACGGGTCGTCGTCCAGCCCGTCGATGTCGTCGGGTTTCGGCTTCTCCAGGAACTCCTTGATCTTGTCGTCGGGACCGGCGGAGATGATGCCGAACTGGTCGGCCTCGTGTTTGGCCACCCGTATTCCCGCCACCGTGATGCCGGCGCCGGAGGCGATGTGCTGGTCGAGCATCTGGCGGGGATCCATGTGGTAGATGTGATCGGCGCCGAAGACGAAGACATAGTCGGGTCGTTCATCGTCGATCAGGTTGAGGTTCTGGAAGATCGCATCGGCCGAGCCCAGGAACCACCGCGGACCCCGCCTCATCTGGGCGGGGACCGACGTGACGTAATTGCCGAGCAGGGTGGACATCCGCCAGGTCTTCGACAGATGCACGTCGAGGCTGTGGCTCTTGTACTGGGTGAGGACGACGATCCGGCGATAACCGCCATTGGCGAGGTTCGACAGGGGGAAGTCGATCAAGCGGTAGTGACCACCGAAGGGCACGGCCGGTTTGGCTCGAATGAGCGTGAGCGGAAGCAACCTCTTGCCTTCGCCGCCCGCCAAAACCATGGACAAAACTCGTGGTCGGGATGACATTTCGCCTGTCATGAACCCATCTTGGACCAGAATACCGGCGTCGCGCTTGCCGGGAGCCGAAGAAACCGACATCCTGAATAGGCCATGACCAACCAACCTGCAGCCGGCCCGTCAACAGCCACCCCAAGCGATGCCGATCTGTGGCGTTTCGGGGAGGGAACCCACGACGACATCGCCTCCTTCCTCGGAGCTCATCTCTCGGGAGAGGGTGCCGACGCCGCCACCACGTTCCGGGTCTGGGCCCCCAACGCGGTCCAGGTGAGCGTCATCGGCGATTTCAACGGCTGGAACGGCACGCTCAACATGCTGACGCCGTCGGAGTCGGGAATCTGGTCCGGGACCGTTGCCGGCGTCGGGCCCGGAGCGGTGTACAAGTACCGGATTTTCCACCGGGGAGGGCAGTCGGTCGACAAGGCCGATCCGGTCGGGGTCGGCACCGAGGAACCGCCCCGAACCGCCTCCGTGGTCACCGATCTCGCCTACGAGTGGGGCGACGCAGAATGGATGGCGGGTCGGGGCGAACGGAGCGGCCACGACAAGCCGATGTCGATCTACGAGCTTCACCTCGGCTCGTGGCGCTACGAACCGCGAGGCTATCGGGGCCTTGCGGTGCAGCTGGCCGACCATCTCGATCGCACCAACTTCACCCACGTCGAGCTGCTTCCGGTGATGGAGCACCCCTTCTACGGCTCGTGGGGTTATCAGACCACCGGCTACTTTGCGCCCACGGCTCGCTACGGCTCCCCCACCGACTTCATGTTCCTGATCGATCTCCTGCATCAGCGAGGCTACGGGGTGATCCTCGACTGGGTGCCGTCCCATTTCCCCAACGACGTGCACGGCCTGGCCGAGTTCGACGGAACCCACCTCTACGAACACGCCGACCCGCGTCTCGGGTTCCACCCCGACTGGAAGAGCGCCATCTTCAATTATGAGCGTCACGAGGTCCGCAGTTTCCTGCTGTCGAGCGCCCGGTTCTGGCTGTCGCGGTATCACATCGACGGGTTGCGGGTCGACGCCGTCGCCTCCATGCTCTACCGCGACTACTCGCGGGCCAACGGAGAGTGGCTGCCAAACGAATTCGGCGGCAACGAGAATCTGGCGGCCATCACCTTCCTGCAGGAGCTGAACCGACGGGTCTACACCAACCACCCCGAAACCGTCACCATCGCCGAGGAATCGACGGCCTGGCCCGGCGTTTCACGTCCCACCGACGGCGGCGGACTCGGATTCGGCTTCAAGTGGGACATGGGGTGGATGAACGACACCCTCGGCTACATCGAGCGGGACCCGATTCACCGGAGGTTCCACCACAACGAGCTGACGTTCCGTATGCACTATGCGTTCAGCGAGAACTACGTCCTGCCGCTCTCGCACGACGAGGTGGTTCACGGCAAGGGCTCACTCGTCAAACGCCAGCCTGGCGACCGCTGGCAGCAGATGGCCGGACTCCGGCTGCTGTACGGGTACCAGTACGGCCTTCCGGGAAAGAAGTTGCTGTTCATGGGGGCCGAGTTCGCGGTCGACAGCGAATGGAGCCATGAACACGAACTGCCCTGGTATCTACTGCAATACGCCGAGCACGAGGGCATGCTCGAGTGGGTGTCGACCCTCAACCGACTTCACCGCGACGAACCGGCGCTGCACGAGCTCGACTGCGAACCGGCGGGCTTCGAGTGGCTCGTCGGTGACGACGACGACAACAGCGTGCTCGCCTTCACCCGGTGGCCGGCGGCCGAGGAGCCGACGGCGACCGATCGACCGATCGTCGCCGTCTACAACTTCACGCCGGTTCCTCGGGCCGATTATCTGCTCGGCGTGCCGCTGGCCGGCTCCTGGACCGAACTGGCCAACAGTGATGCGACCGGCTTCGGCGGCAGCGGTGTGCTGAACGACACGGTCAAAACCGAGGCAACCGGCGCCCACGGACAGGAACAGTCGATCCGGATCACAGTGCCACCGCTCGGCGCCGTGTTCCTCGCCCCGCCCTCCGCCGACTGACCACCCACCATCCACAACTCTTCCGGAACAATCCGCGCAAAAGCAGCGTCTGCTGCAGGAAGAGTTGTGGTGGGGAAGAGTTGTGGTGGGGAAGAGTTGTGGTGGGGCAAGAGTTGTGGTGGGGATCAGTAGCCGAGACGTTCGATCGCCTCGGGATCGTCCTGCCAGTCCTTCTCGACGTTGACGACCAGCTCGAGGTAGACCCCCGGCGGAAGCTGCTTGCGAACGCGGATCCCGATCTGCTTGAGGTTTTCGCCCCCTTTGCCGATCACGATTCCCTTCTGGGATTCCCGTTCGACCAGGATCTCCACCCGGATCCGCGGCCACTCCCATTCGACGACCCGGGTGGCGACCGAATGCGGCACCTCGTCTCGCGTCGTGCGCAGTAGCTGCTCCCGTACCAGCTCGGCCACGACGAAGGCCTGGGGCACATCGGTGACCGTGTCGGCCGGGTACCACAGCGGTCCCGGCGGCATTCGTGAACGGAGGTGGTCGACCAGGGCATCGACCCCGCGACCGGTCCAAGCCGACACCGGGAAGTAGGCCGAAAAGCCGAACTCGGACACCTCGCCGAGCTGGCCGAGCACCTTCTCCGGTTCGAGCCCGTCGATCTTGTTCACCACCATCACCGTCTGCTCGGGATCGAGACGTTCGGCCAACATCCTGTCGCCGCGACCGAAGCCCGACCGACCGTCGATGACAAGGCAGACGACATCGACGTCGGTCATCGCGCCGGACGCCACCTCGTTGAGATGGCTACCGAGCGCCGATCGGGGCTTGCCGATACCGGGGGTGTCGACGAACACCAGCTGGCTGTCGGCGTCGGTCAACACGCCTCGGATCTGGTGGCGGGTGGTCTGAGCCTTGTTGGAGACGATCGTGATCTTCTCGTCGAGGATCTTGTTGACCAGAGTCGATTTGCCGACGTTGGGCCGACCGACCACGGCGACGAAGCCGCTCCGGAAATCGCCCTCGACATCACCAAGTCGCTGCTGCTCGTCATCGAAGTCGTCTGACCGACCGTTTTCCGTCTCGCTACCGGTCATTGCTCGGTCTCCCAGTCGTTCTCAGCGGCCTGCAGCCTCGTCACCAGGACCTGGGTGATACGGCGCCCCTGAACCCGCTCGACCTTCAGACGATTGCCGTCGACCTCACACACCTCACCCGCACCCGGCACCCGGCCGAACACGTCGAACACCAGCCCGCCCACGGTGTCCCAGTCGCCCTCGGGAAGAGACAGTTTGCCGAGATCGTTGAGTTCGTCGATGAGGATTCGAGCATCGACCCGCAACGATCCGTCGACCAGTCGCTCCACGAGCGCCTCCTCGACGTCGTACTCGTCGACGATTTCACCCACCAGCTCCTCGATGAGATCCTCCAGCGTCACGAGGCCGGCCACCCCGCCGTACTCGTCGACGACGACCGCCATGTGGAACTTGTC
>JBFHEP010000346.1:0-4097 GCA_041584095.1 Acidimicrobiales bacterium
GACGAGGCGGCGACCGTGCACCTCGACGACGGCACGACCCTCAGTGGCCGTTACGTTGTCGACGCCACCGGACGCCACTCCATCCTGGCCAACGAGTTCGGTCTTCGGGAGGAGCCGACGAGGCTACGTCATCACTCTCGCACCATCTTCACCCACATGACCGGCGTTGCCCCGTTCGAGGAGATCGCCCCCGGTAGCGAAGGCCGCCGGGTATCGGACAGCTGGTCGAAGGGAACCCTCCATCATGTGTTCGACGGTGGCTGGTTCTGGGTCATTCCGTTCAACAACTATCACCTGTCGAAAAGCGATCTGATCAGTGTCGGTGTGACCGTCGATCCACGCCGGTTCCCAAAACCCGAGGGCGTGGACCCGGAGAAGGAGTTCGACGAATTCGTCGAACGCCTGCCGGTGGTGGAACAGCATCTCGGCCCGGGTCAGGCCGCCCGACCCTTTGTCGGCACCGACCGCATTCAGTACTCGTCGTCATCGTCGGTCGGCGACCGATATCTCCTGCTCCAACACGCCTACGGCTTCATCGACCCGCTTTTCTCGCGGGGGATCTGGCGGTCCCAGGAGGCGGTGGACCTCATCGCCGACGAACTCCTGGCTGCCCTCGAAGACGGCGACCTGTCGGCCGATCGTTTTGCCGGGGTCGACCGGATGCAGGCCAACATGCTCGACGACAACGACCAGCTCGTCCACAACGCCTACCGATCGATGGCCGACTACAACACCTGGACCGCCTGGCTCCGAATCTGGTTCGCCGACGAGTTTCTAACCACCCTTCCCCTCCTGGCCGCCATGTTCCGTTCGGTGACCGAAGGCGGGACGTCGTTCTTCGAGCGGGCCAGAGCCGATCGTCGACCGGGCACCGGCTACAGCTTCTCCGATGACCTTCAGTGGCAGATCGATGAGGCCGAACGGGACCTCGATGACGTGGATGAGGGGAAGATCAACGCCACCCAGGCCCGGGAACGTATCAGCGCCCGGTTGGCCGACGCCGACTACCTGCCCCACAACCTGCTCGACTTCGAACGACCGTGGGGGTTCGGAATGGATCTCATTCCCCCCCGTTTGGCCCGCTTGATCTGGTGGGGGAAACGCCACGCCGACGACGGGGCCCGTCGTGACATGTTCGACTTCGACCCGATCAAGGTGGCCAGACTCCAGGCGAAGGATGCCTTGCCCTTCGCCTCGATCACGCGAGATCACCTCGGGAATGTCGTCGCCCAGGTGTGATGGTCACCGTCTTGTCAGCGCCTTGTCGACCCGCTGCTTCCCCGGGTTGTTGCTCGACCCTCGGGCCGGTCAGCGGTCCCGCAGGCGCTTGCCGGCCACGATCTTCGGCGCGTGTTTCTCGATCCGAGTCAGCCTGGTCTGGGATTGTTTGGCCCCGGCGATCTTCAGGTTGTACTCCCGTTGCCGCCCGGGGGTGAGGGCCGCGAAGGCCGCTATGAACGCCGGGTCGCCGTCGAGACGGTCCTGGAGTTCCTCGACGAATGCCGGGGCCGGTGCCGGCTCGATCTCGAGCCGGGCCTCCTCGACGTCGATGGCCTCGATGATGTAGTCCCTGATGGTGTCGGCCAGGCCGGTGATCTCGTCAACCGAGGTGAACTGGAAACGGCGAGCCGAGCGGGAGTTCGGCCCCTGGTCGTGGAGCAGGTCGGCCGGATCTTGCGAGCAGGGCGCCCTTGAAGAACATCACGGCCAGGAACCACTTCATCTCCTGGAGAATGGCGATGTTGGCGCCCTGGTGGCTGTAGCAGGGTCTACCCCACTTGATCGCCTCGGCCAGGCTCTGGGAGCCATGCTGTGAGCCATAGGTGGCGCTACCAGCCGACCTTCGGCGACTCCCGGCAGACGCGATCCCGCTGAATCTAGCTGCTTACGACCCCCACCGACCCGTCCTCCCCGCCTGCTAAGGAGGTGTCTGCGCAAGTGGACCGTGGGTTCAAATCCCACCCTCTCCGCCACGCGAGACCCGCCCAAACCTTACTGTTTGAGCGGGTTTCTTGCGTTTTTGCTTCGTGGCCCCAATGGCCACCGTCTGTGCTAAACACGTATCAGGGAGCTCGCATGTCGAACGCTGGGCGGGGACCGATCCCTAGGCTCTCGGTGGGACAACGATGGATGGTCATCATCATGAGGGGAATCACACACTTGGCACTGGCGTGTGCAGCGGACCCGTGTTCGGGGGCGCGGTGGGCCATTCGGAACGCACTGACCCCTGGCGGGGCTGAGGTTGTCGCCGTCAACTAGGCTCGCCCCTTGAGGGCAGACAGGCCATCCATCGAGGTGGTAACTCGATCGCAAGAAATAGGAGGCGTGGAGGTGACCGAGATCGATCCGGAACTCAAGGCGGGTTACCGTCTGATGCCGCGCTTTGTCATCGGCTCCCGGAACGTGAAGCTGTTCCGGCGACTCGTCGGGCCGATGGTCAAGCTGACCGGGAAACCAGACCTGGGAGGGCTGGCCGTCGGCGAGATCCCGGTGCCGGGAACCGACCGCACCATGGTCACCGTTCGCCGGGCGACATCCACCGAATTGGCGCCGGTGCTGTTCTGGATCCATGGAGGCGGCTACGTCATGGGTTCCAACGAGACCGAACACCGCTGGGGCGCCCGCTTCTGCCGCGACATCGACTGCGCCTTCGTGGCCCCCGGCTACCGGCTTGCGCCGGAACATCCGTTTCCTGCCGGGCTCGACGACTTGAGGGCGGCAATCACGTGGGTGCTCGATCACGGTGCGGCTCACGGCCTCGACCCGACCAGGATCGTGGTGGCCGGGGAGAGCGCCGGGGGCGGCCTGGCCGCGGCACTGGTTCAACGGCTCCACGACGAGGGCGTATCGCTGGGGGGCCAGCTCCTGGTCTATCCCATGCTCGACGACCGGACCGCCGTCAGGGCCGACGTCGAGCTCAAGGAGCATCTGGCCTGGTCGAACGCCTCCAATCACTTCGGATGGACGTCGTATCTCGGCACTGAACCTGGAGGTGACACCACCCCCGACTACGCCGTGCCGGCCCGGCGAAGCGACCTGACCGGGCTCCCACCGGCATGGATCGGAGTCGGCGATCTGGACCTGTTCCACGACGAGAACCTCGAGTACGCCCGAAGGTTGGAGGAGGCCGGTGTTCCCGTCACGCTCGAGACAGCCGAGGGCGCGCCGCACGGCTTTCCGTTCATGGCAGAGGAGGCTGCGATTTCGCAGCGGTTCCTTACCTCCGCCGTCGACTTCACAGCGCGTACCTTCGCCGACTGACCATCGGTCGACACTGATCTCCGGTCACCACTGCACCCAGCGGAGCCGTGAACGGGCGGTGGCTACCGTCGCCGGGCCTCGGCTCGTCGTGAGAATCGCACGAGGAAACCACCGGCCAGCAACGACATCAACGCCAGCCGCAGTGGCCAGCCCGTGCCGGCTCCCGTAACGGGCAGGATGGGCAGGCCGGGCGGGGCGGGCTGCGCCGCCTGCAGCTCCAGCGTGAACACCGAGCAGGCCGCTGGTGACCCGTTGTCGCACGCCTGGATCGTCACCGAGTAGATGCCCACGTCGACAGTGCCGGACCACGTCCCGTCCGCGTTGAGTGTCAGGTCGGGAGGCAGAGCTCCGTCGACCACCGAATAGGTGAGCGTATCCCCCTCGGCATCGGACGACGGCAAGGGGTCGGGAACGCCGCCGACTCCGATCACCACGGTCAACGGTCCGGAATACACAAACGGATCGTTGACCGGTTCGACGATCACCGTGACCGTGGCGGTTGCCGTCCCACCGTTGCCGTCCGACACGGTGTAGGTGATGGTAGTGGTCCCGAACCAGTCGTCGTCCGGCGTGAAGGTCACGCTGTTGTCGACGATTCCGGTGGTGCCTCCCGGGGCGTCGGAAACGGCGACCACCGTCAGGCTGTCACCTTCGATGTCGGTGTCGTTGCCGAGTACCGCGATGGTCGCAGCGTAGTCTTCGAGAACGGTGGCGTTGTCGTTGACGGCGACGGGAGCGTCGTTGACCGACGTCACCGAGACGGTGATCGTGGCCACGTCGCAGCGGCCGTCCGGGTCGCACACCGTGACCTGGAAGGTGTCGGTTCCGAAGAAGTC
>JBFHEP010000347.1:0-4081 GCA_041584095.1 Acidimicrobiales bacterium
GGTACCGCAGGTACCACATGTGGCCGTCGACGTCCTCCATCTCGACCTCGTCGTCGGACAGGGCGGTACGGGTCGCCGGATCCCAGTTGACGAGACGCTTACCCCGATAGATGAGCCCGTCGGCGAACAACTGGTAGAAGGCGTGCCGGACGGCCGTGGCACACATCTCGTCCATCGTGAACCGGGTCCGGTCCCAGTCACACGACGCACCCATCGCCATGAGCTGATCGATGATGACGGCCTCGTATTCGTCCTTCCATTCCTGGGTTTTGGCCACGAACGCCTCACGCCCCATTTCCAGCCGCTTGACTCCGTCGGCCAGGAGACGTTTCTCGACGACGGTCTGGGTGGCGATACCGGCGTGATCGGTTCCCGGCATCCACAGGGTGGCGGCGCCTCCCATCCGGTGATACCGGATGAGGACGTCCTGCAGGGTGTTGTTGAGCGCGTGCCCGAGGTGCAGTGGTGCGGTCACGTTCGGAGGAGGGATCACGATCGAATACCGGGGCTCACCCTCGGGAACCACAGACGGCGCGGCCGACATGTTCGCGGCCCGCCATCGCTTCGAGATCTCTTCCTCCACCGAGGCCGGGTTGTAGGCCTTCGGAAGCTCGGCCAGCGATTCTGTATCACTCATTGCTACGGAGCCTAGCGGTCTGGGGTCCAGCGGTTGCGGGCTCCGAGCGATGAGACCTTGGTCGAAGAGCCGTTGAAACGAGCCTAGCGGTCTGGGGTCCAGCGGCACTGCGGGCGTGCGCCAGCGCGGGTAGTGGACAGCCTGACCGGCTGATTTGTCGCGGACCGAGCCGATTGCACTAGCGTCGGCGGACCGGAGCGAATTACTCTGGTACAAGCGACGCAGGCGAGCGGTCGCAGACGCTGGGATGACCGGGACTAGAGGGCCCGGTGACTGCTCGGCCGGAATTGGGGGGCTGAAATGTCACTCGAAACGGTTACGGCGGACTTCGTGGGGCCCGATGCCCCTGTTCGCTTCGAGGACTGGACAGGCAAGACGTGGGGACCGACCGGAGCTCCGGTCGTCGTCAGATTCAACAGCATCGATGCGGTGAAACACCTGGTCCGCCATCCGGGCGAACTCGGGTTTGCCCGGGCGTATGTGTCCGGAGCGATGGACATCGACGGCGACATCTGGGCGTTGCTCGATCTGAAACGCGACCTCAGCGGGATCCGCCTGACCCCGGCCCATGTTCGAGATCTGCTCAACGTCGTCGGATTGGACGGCCTTCGCCACGCGCCGCCGGTTCCGCCGGAAGAGATCGTGTTCGGCAGCCGCTTTCGAGCCCACAGCCGCAGCCGCGACCGGCAGGCGATTTCCTACCATTACGACGTCTCCAACGAGTTCTACCGGACGGTGCTCGGCCCGGCGTTGACCTACTCCTGCGCGGTGTTCGAGAGCCCGACCGACAGCCTTGAACAGGCGCAGGCCAACAAACATGAGTTGATCTGCCGGAAACTCGATCTGCAGCCGGGGCAACGTCTGCTCGACGTCGGCTGTGGGTGGGGTTCAATGGCCCTGCACGCCGCACGGTACTACGGGGTGCACGTCGTCGGCATCACGATTTCGGAGAACCAGGCGTGGTTGGCCCGCGAACGGGTGGCCGAGGCCGGATTGAGCAACCAGATCGAGATACGGCTTCAGGACTATCGTGATCTGAACGACGGACCCTATGACGCCATCAGCTCGGTCGGAATGTTCGAACACGTCGGGTTGGCGAATCTGAAACGCTACTTCGTCACGCTTCGTGGCCAGCTCGCACCGCACGGTCGGCTGCTCAATCATCAGATCGGCCACAAGCCGTCACCGCCCCGACGTTTTCGCCGCCGTCCCGACACAACCCTCGGCCGCAACAGCTTCATTCATCGCTACGTGTTTCCCGACGGCGAACTCCACGAAGTGGGCGTCGTGATCGCCGCCATGCAGGAGACGGGATTCGAAGCCCGCCACATGGAGAGCCTGCGCGAGCACTACGCCTTGACGCTCCGCCGCTGGGTCACCAACCTGGAGAACAACTGGGATGCCGCCGTTGCCCAGGCCGGCGAGGGAAAGGCCCGTGTGTGGCGTCTCTACATGGCGGCCACGGCGGTCAACTTCGCCAACGGCCACACCCAGGTGCACCAGATTCTCGGGGTCAAGACGCCGATGCAAGGACTCGAGTCGGGACGAAGCGGCATGCCGCTGCGCGCCCGATGGGAATACGACCTGACCAAGGCGGGGGGCGGCATCGAACCGGAATCCGAGCCGATCGTGCTCGACCTGCGCGACCCTTCCCACTCTGAGATTTGCAGCTGAGACGGCACTCACGGCCACGCGAGACGCCCAAATCGGTCGAGTCGGCGCATTCTTCCTGCGCCCAACCGGTGTGATAAAACGGTCCACGATCCACCAGAGCAGCGTTCAAGGGGAAATCCGTGTCCACACCAACCGAAACCGTTACCAACTGGCTGGCGCAGTTCGATGCCGCCGTCTCGGCCGCCAACTATCCGGGCGCCGCCGAGCTCTTCGCCGACGACAGCTACTGGCGCGACCTCGTCACCTTCACCTGGAACATCAAGACGATGGAGGGCCGCGAGGAGATCCGGGCGATGCTCGAAGCCCGAGCATCAGACACTGCTGCAACCAACTGGCAGGTTCGCGGCGAGGCCACCGAGGCCGACGGTGTCACCGAAGCCTGGATCACCTTCGAAACCGCCGTCGCCCGAGGCGAAGGACAGATCCGCCTTCAGGGTGACAGGTGCTGGACGTTACTCACAGCCATGACCGAATTGAAGGGCCACGAGGAGCCCAAAGGCGGGAACCGTCCCATGGGTGTTCAGCACGGCGCCGATCCCGATCGTCTGACCTGGTTGGAACAGCGTCAGAAGGAGGCCGCGGAGCTCGGCTACGAGACCCAGCCCGACACGGTGATCATCGGCGGCGGCCAAGGGGGCATCGCTCTCGGGGCCCGACTGCGTCAGCTCGACGTGCCGACCATCATCATCGAGAAGAACGAACGCCCCGGCGACTCGTGGCGGAAACGCTACAAGTCGCTGTGCCTTCACGACCCGGTGTGGTACGACCACCTGCCCTACATCAAGTTCCCCGAGAACTGGCCGGTGTTTTCCCCGAAGGACAAGATCGGCGACTGGCTCGAGTACTACACGAAAGTGATGGAACTCAACTACTGGGGTGGTACCGAGGCGCTGAACGCCTCCTACGACGAGGATGCCGGTGAGTGGACGTTGAATGTCCGCCGCCGACGCGACGACGGCTCAACCGAGGACGTCACGCTCAAGCCGAAACAGTTGGTGCTGGCCACCGGCATGTCGGGCAAGCCAAACATCCCCGAGATCCCCGGCGCGGAGACCTTCCGGGGCGACCTCCATCATTCGTCGGCCCATCGGGCCAGCGACGAGTACAAGTACAAGAACTGCATCGTCCTGGGCTCCAACAACTCGGCTCACGACATCTGCGCCGCACTGTGGGAATCCGGGGCGGCGTCGGTCACGATGATCCAGCGGTCCTCGACCCACATCGCCCGATCAGAGCCGCTGATGCGCCTCGCCCTGGGAGATCTGTACTCCGAGGAGGCGGTGGCCAACGGCATCGACACCCACACCGCCGACATGATTTTCGCCTCCATCCCGTATCGGATCATGCACACCTTCCAGATACCGGTCTACGAGAAGATGGCCGAGGAGGACGCCGAGTTCTACGATGCGCTCGAGAAGGCCGGCTTCATGCTCGACTTCGGCGACGACGGTTCCGGGCTGTTCATGAAATACCTGCGTCGCGGCTCGGGCTACTACATCGACGTCGGGGCCTCGCAGCTCATCATCGACGGCAAGGTAAACCTGCGCAGCGGTGTGAGCATCGCCGAGATCAAACCCGACAGCGTGGTGTTGACCGACGGCGAGGAGCTGCCGGCCGATCTGGTCGTGCTGGCCACGGGCTTCGGCTCGATGAACGGGTGGGCCGCCGATCTGATCTCCCAGGAGGTGGCCGACAAGGTGGGCAAGGTGTGGGGCCTCGGCTCCGACACCACCAAGGACCCCGGCCCCTGGGAGGGCGAGCAGCGCAACA
>JBFHEP010000348.1:0-4043 GCA_041584095.1 Acidimicrobiales bacterium
ACTCGACGGTCCAGAACTGGTACCCCGGCGACGAGAACGGCGTTGGCGGGATCTACAACTTCGTCACCAAGCGGGGGAGAGCGCACACCGACGCCAAGATCTCCTGGACCCAGGTCGAGACCGGCTCGGCGATCACCTGGAAGTACCCGAGCGTCATCCTGCAGGGCGACCGGTCCGTGGGTGAGTTCTACTCGGTGGCGCTCTCGGCCCAGCGCCAGCAGGCCGACACCGGCTCCAAGATGATCCACATCGGTGCCGACACCACCAGCAGCATCATCTCCAAGGGCATCTCGGCAGGCCAGGGTCAGAACACCTACCGAGGTCTGGTCAAGGTCATGCGCTCGGCTGAGAACGCCCGCAACTACACCCAGTGCGACTCGCTGCTGCTGAGTTCGGACTGTGGCGCCCACACCATCCCCTATATCGAAGTGAAGAACCCCACCGCCAAGGTCGAACACGAAGCGTCGACCTCGACGGTCGGCGAGGACCAGCTCTACTACTGCCGACAGCGGGGCATGACCGAGGAGGACGCCATGTCGATGATCGTCAACGGCTTCTGTCGAGAGGTCTTCGACGAACTACCGATGGAATTCGCCGTCGAAGCTCAACGTCTGCTGAGCGTGAGCCTGGAAGGAAGTGTCGGCTGATGCTGCACGTCGAAAATCTCTCCGCCTCGATCAGCGGAACGCCGATCCTGGAGGGTCTCGATCTCAATGTGGAGGCCGGCGAGGTCCACGCCATCATGGGGCCCAACGGATCGGGCAAGAGCACCTTCGCCCACGCCCTGGCCGGCCGCGACGGCTACGAGGTGGGCGGCACCGCCACCCTCGACGGAGCCGACCTACTGGCGATGGAACCCGAAGCTCGTGCGGCCGCCGGGCTGTTCGTCGGCTTCCAGTACCCGGTCGAGATTCCCGGGGTCAACAACGTGTACTTCCTGCGTACGGCGTTGAACTCAGTGCGCCGGGCACGCGGCGAGGAGGAGATCGGTGCCCGGGACTTCCTCGCGGTAGCCCGAGAGGCCATGGATTTGGTGGAGATGAAGAAGGATTTCCTGAACCGATCGGTCAACGCCGGGTTCAGCGGCGGCGAGAAGAAGCGCAACGAGATCCTGCAGATGGCCGTCATGCAGCCCCGGCTCGCACTGCTCGACGAGACCGACTCCGGTCTCGACATCGATGCACTGCAGACCATCGCGGCCGGTGTCAATTCGCTGCGCAGCCCGGAGCGATCGATCGTCATCATCACCCACTACCAACGGCTGCTCGACTTCATCAAGCCCGACTTCGTCCACGTCCTCGTCGGCGGCCGCATCGTGAAGTCGGGCGACCATACACTCGCCCACCACCTGGAGGATCACGGCTACGCCGGCTTCGTGAACCACGACCTCGATGGTGCGCCCGAGCGACCGCTGTCCAGGACCGCGTCATGACGGCGAACGTCACGGCGACCGCCGTCTCGGATCGCCCAGCCCATTCCTCGGCCGGCCGGTTCGACGGCATCGAACGTCCCACCAGACGCGACGAGGCCTGGCGATACGCACCCCACGACCTGCTCGGCCGTCTGACATTCGGACCCCCGCCGGCGTCGATCGAACCTGCGCCGACACTGATCGGTGACCGGATCCCGTCGCTCAGCGGTCCCCGGATCGTGATCGTCAACGGAGCCGTCGACAGCAAGCAATCAGACGTCACAGCCCTTCCCGACGGTTTGCGCCTCGTAGGCCTGGCCGCTGACTCGGCGGGTCCGACCGGCCTGGTGGCCGCGCATTTCGACACCCATTCCGGCTTCGCCGCCGATGCCTTCGTGACCATCAACAGGACGTTCGGCATCGGCGGTGCCCTCATCGAGGTGGCCGACGGTCACCGGCTCGATGCTCCCATTCATCTCGTCGATCTCGTCGAGCCAGACGACAACCGGAACACGGCGTGTCGGGGCGCGGTGATCCACCTCGGCGAGGCCAGCTCGGCGACGATCGTCGAAACCCGCATCGGGTCGGGTACCGCATTCGGCGGCCTGAACACGAGAACATCGATCACCTTGGAGGCCGGCGCCACCCTCGAACACATCCTGCTTCAGGACATGCCGGCCACGCAGGTCCACCTCAGCCGGGTCGAGGTGACCCAGCGAGCCGGCAGTACGCTTCGGGCCCGGTCGTTCAACCTCGGTGCCGCCTACGGCCGCGTTGCCTACGACGTGCACCTCGCCGGTGTCGGAGCGCACGCGGATCTGTCCGGGCTGTACTTCGGTTCCGGTGATCAAACCCTCGATCAGCAGATCACCGTCGTCCACGCGGCGAGAGACTGCACGAGCCGGCAGTCGTACCGAGGTGTACTCGACGATGAGAGCACCGGCGTCTTCAACGGCGGTATCGACGTGCGGCCGGGTGCCGACGGTACCGATGCCCAGCAGTCGAACGACAACCTGCTGCTCTCGAAACGAGCTGAGGCCAACACCCAGCCGCGGCTCGAGATCCTCGCCGACGACGTGGCCTGCAAACACGGCGCAACCGTGGGACAACTCGACGACGCAGCCCTGTACTACCTCCGCACGAGAGGCATCACCGCCACCGACGCCCGTCGTCTTCTCATCGACGCGTTCGCCGGCCAGGCTGTCGACGACATCGAGAGCGACGCCGTACGCACCTGGATCAGAGAGCGGATCGGAACGTCCGATGCATGAGCAGCCGGTCGGCATCGCGTCCAACCGTCGCTTCACCCTGCCTCGCGACTGTGAGGTCACGATTGTCCCGGCCGGACACCGGATCACGCTGCCCGAGGGCGCGGTGGTCAAGGTGCTCCAGGCGCTCGGCGGCACCGCCACAGTCACGACGAGCGACGGTGAGATGGCCCGCCTCAGCCCGGCCGACTCCGTCGACTTCGGCTTCATTCGAGCCCGGACCGGACCCGGAACCTCGAACGGTGCGGCCTTCGAGATCGACGACGTGTGGGCCGCCGCCGCCACGGTCTACGACCCCGAGATACCGGTCGACATCGTCGAGCTCGGCTTGGTGTACCGAGTCGACGTCGAACAGCTACCCGACGGCGGGCGGCGGGTCGAGATCGACATGTCGGTCACCGCCCCGTTCTGTGGGATGGGAGACATCATGCGCCAGGACCTCCACGACGCCGTCAGCGCGCTGCCCGGTGTCGAGGCCGTCCAGGTGACGCTGGTGTTCGACCCGCCCTGGGATGCCTCCCGGCTGTCCGATGTCGCTCGACTCGAACTGGGGATGATGTGACCCGGCAGCAATCGGAGGGACGTCAGTCGGACTGCTATCATCCCCGGTGACCGGTCGACCGGCCTCATGGTTCCGTTCAAGGTGGCGCGGAGACTCCGCAATAGGTTGAGCACGCCGTTCACCGGAAGGACCTCATGACAGACGTGACAGGAGCGGGCAACGGCCTCACGTTCAGAGGTCAGAGGTCAAAGACCATCGTGCTTGTCGTCATGACCAGAACCGTACGCTGCCCGGCATGATCGGTGATGGAGACCGCCGCCTCGAGCTGGTCTCGATGCTGGTCGATGGCGATGGGGCCGCACCGGAGGCAACGCTTCGGCGGACGTGTGGCGTGGTTCCCGCCCTGTGCGGGGTGTCCGGGATGGCCGTTTCGTTGTTGAGCGATCATGGGCCAGGTTTGGTGATGTGCGCCTCGGATCCGGTGGCGCGGACATTGGAGGGCCTGCAGTCGAGCCTCGGAGAAGGGCCGGGGCTGCAGGCTTGCGCCGGCGGGTTGGCGGTGCTGGAGAGCGACCTCGAAACGTCGACACGTTGGTCGCACTACTCGGAGGCTGCTGTTCGGGCCGGCGTTGGGGCCGTGTTCGGATTCGCTCTGCAAATCGGAGCGGTGAAGATGGGGGCGATGACGTTCTACCGTCACCGCCGTGGGGACCTCAGCGTTATGGCATTGAGGGACGCAGTGATCCTGAGCGACATCGTCACGTCGCTGGTACTGGCGATCAACGTCGACGGCGGCGGCTGGGGCCCCGCCGATCTGGACGACCTGGACGACGGGTGGTTGGTCATCCATCAGGCAACCGGA
>JBFHEP010000349.1:0-4028 GCA_041584095.1 Acidimicrobiales bacterium
AATAGCTATGCTGGTATTGAGATGTCCTGATTCGGCAGCGGGTGCAGTGCATTCAACCTGAAGAAGGACTGCTCTGCGCTAGAATAGGGTACATGGCTGGAAAAATAACAAGATATTACCTCTCCGATGAGAGGCTGGAGGAAGGCAATGAGCAAGCTGAACGAGACCCTTGATGCCTTGTTGGCGCGTCTGACCCGTGGCGATTCGCGGGTGCCCGGCGTGGTGGCGATGGTCACCGACCGCGAACGCAACATCTACAGCGGTGTGGCCGGTGAGCGCCGCCTGCAGGGCGAGCCCATGAGCGAAGACACGGTCTTTGCAATTATGTCCACCACCAAAGCCATTACCGGCACCACGGCTTTGCAATGTGTCGAGGAGGGGCTGCTGGATCTGGATGCGCCGGCCAAAGAATACGCCCCGGCGATCGGTGAAATCAAAGTCATTGAAGGCTTTGACAGTGCCGGAAAACCCCGGCTGCGCCCCCCCAAAAGCGATGTCACCACGCGGCAGTTGCTGCTGCACACCGGCGGCTTTGGCTATGACTTCTTCAATGAGACCTACACCCAACTGGCCGAGAGCCAAGGCTACCCGAGCGTGGTCGGCGCAACCTGGGAATCGCTCGAAACCCCGCTGCTGTTCGATCCGGGGGAGCAGTGGGAATACGGATCCAACATCGACTGGGCGGGCATGGTCGTCGAAGCCATCACCGGCAAGCGACTCGGCGAGGTCATGAAGGAACGAATTTTCGACCCGCTCGGGATGAACTCGACGGCGTTCTCCATGACCGACGACATGCGGTCCCGGCTGGCTCATATCCATGCCCGGTCACCGGAGGACGGCAGCCTCACTCCCCTCGACATGGAGTTGCCACCCGACCCCGACCTCCACATGGCCGGACACGGGCTCTACGGCACCGCCGAAGACTACGTGAAGTTCATACGCATGTGGCTCAACGACGGTCGGGGACCGGGCGGCGAGCCAATCCTGAAGCCGGAGACGGTGGAAATGGCCGTCGGCAACCACCTGCCCGAAGGCATGACGATCAAGATGCTGCCCGGCGTCAACCCCGCCTATACGAACGACGCCGAGTTCTTTCCGGGGATGCCGAAGACGTGGGCGCTCAGCTTCATGATCAACGACGAGGACGCCCCCACCGGCCGACCCGCCGGATCGATCGCCTGGGCCGGACTGGCCAACCTCTACTTCTGGATCGACCGTCGGAACGGACTCGGCGGATTCTGGGCCACGCAGGTCTTGCCGTTCGTCGATCCCACGTCAGTGGGCGGATTCCTCGACTTCGAGAAGGCTGTCTACGACAACGTGCTTCAGTCCGCCTGACCGAGAACCTCGAGTAGGAAGGAGGCCAGGCCGTCGTAGCCGGGGGACCACGGTCCCGGGTCATGGTCCGGGTGCTCGGCGGCAAACAGGTACTCCCGTTCGGGGAAGAATCGCGCCCGCACCCACTCATTCGACTCGACAAATGCCTCCCGGTAGAGTTCGGCGAGCCGGGGCGGGAGACGATAGCCGGGCCCGGAGCTGTGCCGCTCGAGCGCCGTGACCAGAGCGGTGTGCCGCTCGTTCGGTCGGCCGTCGACAGCAGCACCAAGACGCT
Organism: Acidimicrobiales bacterium; assembly: GCA_041584095.1. Lineage (GTDB taxonomy): Bacteria > Actinomycetota > Acidimicrobiia > Acidimicrobiales > SZUA-35 > JAHELU01. Next base: position 1,613 of record JBFHEP010000349.1, read on the forward strand.
CGTTGATCCGGGCCAGCACCTCGATTTCGGCCGTCGACAGACTTCGGTTCAAATGCGGATCGTCGAGTTCGGGCCCGCTCATCGGTACCACTGCGCCGAGCGTGTGCGCGAGGTCGCTGACGATGGAACCACCGGTCAGTGCGTCGGGTTCGAACAGGCGAGGTGTCACATCGAACACCGTCTCCCACCGTTCGATGCTGCCTCGATGGTCACACAGGAGGTGGTAGTAGGTGCCGGGCTCGGGCGGTGGCGGGACCCGGCGGGTCAACCCGTGCTTGACCAGCGTCGAGTGCAGCGACGCGGCCAGCGACACCGGTTCCCGAAGGTAGACGACCACCGTGGTGTGGGTCACCCCAATGGCGTCCAGCAGCTCGGCCAGCCGTTCGACCTCCGAGACGGAGGTCAACCGCGAATGCAGGTGTTCGGAGGAGAACAGCACGGTCTCGGCGCCATGTTCGGCGCGCAGGGTGGCGATCTCGGCCTTCAGGTCGGCCACGAGCCGGGCACGAAAGCCCTGTCGGGAAGCGGCGTCGCCGACCCCGGCATCGGCGCTCCGGTCGTCGTGGCGGTCGTCGTCGTAGGCGGCAACGGCGAGCCGCCAGTTGTTGCCGACGCCGGCCGACCGGGTGAACCCCACACCTTCGGCCGCCAGCGCCGACCGGTGACGGTCGAGGTGTTGCTGGAGGGTGGTGGTGGCGGTCTTCTCGGTTCCGATGTGCAGAACGCAGCGCATCGGCGCCGATGGTAGTTGGTCGCGCGCCGGTGCGTTGCCGATCAGGTGCCGCCGGCCGCGGCGACGACCACAGGGTCCTCGCAGCCTCGTGTGAAGCCGGCCATGCGGCGTTCGATGTCGTGTTGCAGGAGCCGAAGCCCGAACGGCTCGGCCAGGCGCGACAACCACCCGGGTCGTATCGCGAACACGTAACGCCACGTGGCTTCGGTGCGGTCCTCGTCGATGGCCCGAAACGACCAGCCTCCGCCGAACGTCTCGCCGGGCACGGTCGCACCGTCGAGCAGTTGTTGGGAACGGACGAACGGATCCCACCGGTACCGGATCTCGCCCTGCGTCTGCGACACCGCGAAGGCGGTATCCACCCCAACGGGAACCACGATTTTCGCCTCCACCCGTGCCATCGAGGTGATCCTACGGTCGACGAGGCGTCGGTCACAAACGGGCGTTGAAGATCCCAACAACCCCGTTTGAGGGGCGAGAGCGGCTACCATCGCGTCATGCTGTTGGTAATGCGGCATGCCAAATCCGACTGGTCGGCCAAGACAAGCGACCATCAGCGCCCATTGAACAAGCGTGGCGTGAAGGCCGCTCGCCGAATGGGCAAGCTGATCACCGAAATCGGGCTCACCCCCGACCTCGTCATCACCTCAACCGCCGTCAGGGCGGCCACCACGGCGAAACTGGCCGCCGAGGCCGGGAAGTGGAACTGCCCGATCCGGGAGACCGACGACTTCTACGAGACGTCGGTCGGTATCGTGCTCAACGAACTCCGGGAACTCGGCGACACGGTCGGCACCTGCCTGATCGTGGGTCACGACACCACCTGGAGCCGCACCGTCGAGGTGCTGACCGGAGCCAACGCCGCCATGCGCACCGCCAGTGTTGCCGTGATCGACAACGGCGCCTCGTGGTCGCGGATCGGCAACTACTCCTGCGAGCTGGTCGCCCTCCTCCAGCCCCGCCACTTCACCTAGGCCCACGCCCCACACACCTGTCACGTGACGCGTGATGTTCAGAGTGTGAAGGCCATCTCCTCGACGAGTGCGCCCGGTAGTCGGGCACTGTCGGTGGATCGGCCCTGATAGGTCCCGGCGTCGAGGAGCGTCTCGGTCGAATCGGTGAGCCCGATCAGCTTCTCGCCGAGCAGATTGTAGATCGTGTCGTCGAAGCGCATCACGTTGGCCGGGGCCACCACTTCGCCGCCTTCCACCCAGAACGTGGCGAAGCGGGTCATGCCCGTGGTGCGGCACGCGGTTCGGTCCGAAAAGTTGAGGTACCAGAGGTTGCCGATCAGCAGCCCGGTGCCCAATTCGTCGAGAACTTCGGACGTGCTGACCGATCCAGGCGCCATGGCCATGGCCTCCGGCTGCTCGAAGGCGGAGGCGCCGTTGGTGGCGACGCCGTATTCCTCGGCCGAACGGGGTGACACGAGCTGGTCGGCCAGACGGCCCTCCTCGATCAGCACGACCTGGCCTGGGCGGACGAAACCCTGCTCCTGGAAGTTGGGCCCCGCTCCACCGGCCGTGTCCTCGGTGAGCCGGACCGACCGATGAAGATCGGCGCCATCGGCCGCCATCCGGAGCAGCGGCGTCTGTTTGGTGCGGTGCGCCTTCAACCCGAAGCCACCCCAGGCCACGATCTGCAGGAGCTGTTGGACCGCGGTCGGACTCAGGTAGGTGCGAT
>JBFHEP010000350.1:0-4022 GCA_041584095.1 Acidimicrobiales bacterium
GCGAATACTCAACCTCGTCCCGAGTTCTATCTCGTCGAACGACAATCGGGCCGTGGGGCGCATCGGGCCTATCTTCGTCACGAAATCGATCCACTGATTCTGATCGAGGTCCGTGTAGGTGACCGGTCCCTCTCTTCCACCTCTCTTGAAGTAGAACGTGGTGCCGGCTTTCGTTTCCCCCGGAGGTTCTTTGCGAACCTCGTCAGCCTCTGGGTCGATACGCGGAGCATTCTTGTCCATGTCGAGAAACCACCGGAACACCTCGTCGGTGGGCCTACGTATGTCAACGCTCGACTCGAAGTGTGACATCCACACCTCCTCGTTGGGTGGCGGGCATTCCCTAGCATATCCGCCTGCTCTACGACGAATCTACACAGGGCGAACATGTCCGGCGTTCCTCGACGGAGGCGAATCGTCGGCTAGGGGCGGCGGCGACGGCGGGGGTTGTGGTGCCACCAGCGTCCGCTGAATCGCCATCGGGACGACGTCGGCGCTGGCTCGTACTCGACTGCGGGCCGGGGCCACGCCATCATCACGGCTGCGGCGACGGCGGCGGCTTCCTCGTCGGTCGGGGTCGGTCGAATGTCCATGGGATTCAGGGCCAGACTATACGGTTTGATTGCGGTCTGCGGCCACTCCGGCGGCGACCGTGCCGTCGCCCACCGAGATGGTCCGGTCGATGCGGAGCGCCTCTCGAAACCGTTCATCGTGGGTGATGACGAGGAGCGTGCCGTTGAAATCGGCCAGCGCCTGCTCCAACTGCTCGATGGCATCCATGTCGAGGTGGTTGGTCGGCTCGTCGAGCACGATCAGGTTCACCCCTCGAGCCTGGAACACCGCCAGCTCGGCGCGGGTCTGCTGGCCGGGGGAGAGGGTGGCAGCCGATCGGGCGACGGTGCCGGCGTCGAGGCCGAACTTGGCCAGCAGTGACCGCGATTCCGTCGGGTCGAGCTCGGCGTGGCGGCCGAACACGGTGAGTAGGGAGTCGTCGGTGGCGAATGCCTGGCGGAGCTGACCGATCGTACCGGTCACGACCGACGGACCGCGCGTTGCGGAGCCGCTCACCGGTTGGAGTCGGCCGAGCAGCCCTTCAACCAGCGTGGTCTTGCCCGATCCGTTCGGCCCGTCGACCAACACCCGCTCCCCCCAGTTGATCGTGAGCGACACCGGGCCGAGGCGGAACGCACCCCGCTCGATCTCCAGTTCCCGAGCCACGATCACGTCGGAGGAACTGCGCTCCGCCTCGGCGATCGTGAACCGTAGCTGCCAAGGTTGCCAGGGCTTCTCGACCACCTCGAGCCGCTCCAGCCGTTTCGATACCGCCTTGGCCGCGCCGATCTGTTGGTCGGCCGACGCCAGCTCCGCCATCCGGCGGTTGCGGTCGTTGTCGGCCGGCCGCTTCCTGACCCGGCTGGTTCCCCGGTCGGCCCACTCCCGCTTCTGCTGGGCCAACGACTTCAGCCGGTCTCGCTCAGTGGTGTACTGCCCGTACCGTTCCTCGGCGCGACGACGGGCCAATGCAATCCGCTCCTCGTAGTCCCGCCAGCCACCGGTGAACACCTCGACACTGCCGGACGCCGTGTTGAAGCCGTTGGCCTCGATCCGGGCCACCGAGGTGATCGTGCGCTCGAGGAAGCTGCGATCGTGCGACACCATCACGATTGCCCCGTCGTGGCGGGCCACCCACCGATCGAGCACGTCGAGCCCGTGTCGATCGAGGTTGTTGGTCGGCTCGTCGAGCAGGGTGATGTCGAACCGGCTGATCATGATCGACGCCAGCCCTAGCTTGGCCAGCTGGCCGCCCGACAGCGTGGCCGTCGGTCGGTCGAGGTGCTTGGCATCGAGCCCGAGCTCGAGACACGCCGCCTCCAGGCGGTGATCGAAGTCGAACCCGCCGACGGCCTCCCAGCCCGTGAGCGCAGCGTCGTAGCGATCGGCGACGGCGTCGGCCACGCTGCCGTCGTCGGACGGCCCGATGGACGGTTCGGCGAGTGCCCGGGTTGCCGCCTCGAACTCCGACCGGGCGTCGGCAACTCCGATCCGGGCCGCGACCAACGCCCGACCGGTCGTGACGTCGGACCGCTCCAGAACCTGATCGAGCAATCCGACCCGACCTGAAGGCGGGTGACAGGTGACGGTGCCGGACCGGATCGGGACACGATTGGCCAGGGCCAACAACAGCGTCGACTTCCCGACGCCGTTGGGACCGACGACGGCCGTGCGGGCGTCGGGCGTGATCGTGATGGTGGCGTTGTGGAGGACGTTGTGTCCGCCGCGATCGACGGACAATCCTCGGGCCACGAGGGTGACGGGGAGGTGCTGAGCCATGACGTGCCTTCCAGGAGTTGGTTCCCGTTGACGGGACCTGCAGCGGACATGTGGACGCACGACTACTTCACGAGTTCAGCCTAACGGGAAGGTCGGAGCGCTGTCGAGATGCCCGGGTCCGGGCGGCGGCGGCCGTTCGACGGCGTTTGTCCGATCGCTACAGCTCGAGCCGAAGAATCAGTTCGCCGTCGTCGCTGCGTTCGGTTCCGGCGAAACCGGCCTCGACGTAGAGGCGGTGAGCCGCCTCGTTGCCGTCCATGACATGGAGCATCGCCGTGCGGTACCCGTTGTTTCGGGCCCAGTCGATGGCCGCGCTGAGAAGCCGTTGGCCCGCGCCGCGGCGGCGGTGGGCCGGATCGACCCACATTCCCCAGATGATCGCCTCAACCTGTCGCTCGGCCTGGCCGACACCGACGATACCGGCCACCTGAACGTCGCTGACCTCGTCGATCATGAGCACCCCCGGCCGACCGGCGAAGCCGCGCAGCCGGGACCGCCAAGTCTCGTCGTCGAACGCCGCCTCACGGGCGTGGTTCGAACCGAAGGCCTCGGGGTTGGTCGCCAACGCACGCAGGCGAAGCGACTTGTACAGCGTGATCTCGTGCTCGCCGAGAGTACGGACGGCCATGAAGGGACACTACCCACCCGGGCGTCGGTCGACCGTCGAAATTCGAGCTGTGGCGCATGCCGCATCGCGACGGCTCAACGGGGCGACCGGTTGGGCCGATGGGACCAGGTGCTCAGACAACACGTTCGAACCAGAGCCGCGTTGATCGCCGCCGTGACCGTGACGGTCGGCCTGCTGGTGGCTGGGACCGCCCTACCCGCTCCGGCCGCCGCTCATAGTGCTGCGGCCACCGCCACTCCCGAGTCGGTCGCCGACTTCTCGATGGTTGCAGAGCTCGACGAACTGACCGGTGACCACGCCACGGTCTTCCGCCTCTACTGGGCGTTCTTCCTGCGCGATCCGGACGGGGCCGGCGCCCTGTACTGGATCGAACGGCAGGAACGGTGCCAGTCGCTGGCCTCGATCACCGAGCAGTTCGCCGAGGGCGAGGAGTTCGGAAACCGCTACGGCCGGCTGTCCGACGAGGCGTTCGTCGAGCGGATCTATCGCAACGTGCTCGGTCGAAGCGGTGATCAGGCTGGGCTCCGCTACTGGACCGATCTTGTCGTCGACGGCGAGTTGAGCCGGGGTGAGATGGTGCTGTACGTGTCGATGTCGGAGGAGTTCCGGACCAAGCACCCCTATCCGTCCGACGGCGTACCGGGCCGGAGCTGTCGGCTCCCGACGGGAGCGGCGCCGACCCCGCGGGGCATCAGCTCGATCGATGTGACCGAGGCGCTGCCGCTCGCTGAACTCAGTGGGATGTCGGGCTTTGGACCGTACGACTTCGCCGTGGCAGCTCCGGCGCCCGTCATCGAGCTGGCCGGCTTTCACCAGTCGACCCATCCCGGCGCGCTGCCGATGCAGCCTCTGAGCTCGCCGGCCGCCCCGACGTTCACGATGCCGAGCCGCAACCGGGGAACCGATCGGCGGGGAGCCATCGACATCGCGGTCCACCCGCTGGTGCCCATCGCGGCACCGGTTGAGGGGCGGGTGGCCCGGGCGGGGAACTACGTGCTGTACTGCCGCTACCGGGACGGCTACGTGGTCATCAACCCGGTCGGGCGACCCGAGCTCGAGGTCAAGA
>JBFHEP010000351.1:0-4019 GCA_041584095.1 Acidimicrobiales bacterium
CGGCACCGTAGGCCCGGAGCAACTGCTTTCGTTCCTCGGTGGATTTGGCCGGAAGGCAGATCGTCATCGGGTGTTTGTTGATGAGGGCGATACGGGCGAGGCCGATACCGGTGTTGCCCGACGTGGCCTCGATCAGCGGCATACCCGGGAGCAGCTTGCCATCCTGCACGGCCTGGTGGAACATACGCCACGCCGGACGGTCCTTGACCGACCCGGTGGGGTTGTACCACTCGAGCTTCGCAAAGAGCCGAGTGCCTCGTGGGGCCAGCTCACGAAACTCGACGAGTGGGGTGTTTCCTGGCTTCATGGTGTAACCACGTCCTCAAAATGTTGACGGCCTGTCGGATCGGCTGGTCGGTTCAGCGGCGAATTCACGACAAAGTCCATATACCTGACCAGATTACTCATCTTTAACCCGTGATCCCAAGGTGATGTTCCGTGACGTCGGACACAGACACTGTTAGCCGTCGGCCCGTCAGGGCCAGACGACGAGTGGGATGGCGCCGATGGCCAGTAACACCCCGCTCCACTGCTGGAGCCGCAGCCGTTCACTGAACACGAGACGGGCGAGGATCACCGTGCTCACCGGGAACAGGGCGCTCAACACGGCGGCCACCGACAGCGGTCCCCGCTGGTAGGCGGCCATGGCGCAGACGTTTGCTGCCGCCTCGCCGATCCCGCCGAGCAACAGTATTCGAGCGTTTCCGGTGGCCGCTGCCAGGGACCCGCTCACGGCCAGCGCGATCAGGGAAACGACCGGCACCGACACCAGCCGAGCGACAACCAGCGGCCACAGACCCGCCGCCGGCTCGGTTTCAGCCAATGCCAGGAAGAAAATGGAGAAGCCGATGCCGGCCAGCGCGGCCAAGCCGAATCCAACCGCCATCGAGCCTGGGTCTTGTCCGTCGACCCCGACCCCCGAACGCTCCTGCGACACCAACACGATCGCCGCCAGGCTCACGATCACGCCGGCGGTGTTGATGGTCGACAGCGTCTCGCCGCGTGCCACCCCGACCAGCGTCGGGATAACGGCCGACAGCACGGCCGCCACCGGGGCGAGCAGTGAGATGGGGCCCAGCGTGAACGACTTGTAGAGGCAGACGAACGAAAATGTCCCCGACAGGCCGGCGATCACGCCCGCCACCAGGTCCCGGCCGACGACCTCGCTCCACCCGAACGGCACGAGCGCCAGAGCGAGGAGAGCCAGGCTGGCCGCTTGGATCCAGGCAGTCACCCGCACGGCGGGATCGCGTCGGGCGGCGTACCCCCCGGCGAAGTCGGACGCTCCGACGATCAGCGCCCCGGCCAAGGCCAGCACTGCGGTCATAGAACGGGGAACTCTAGCGGCAACCATCGTCGGCCGATTGAAACAGCATCCGGATCATCGGCCGGGACGTCGTTTTTTGGTGCCGGGGCTGCCATCGTTGGTTGCCATGACCGTGCCCGCTCCCGATCTGCTCACGACGATGCCTCCGCCTCCGAAGCGATCGTTCGCCAGCGACAATGCCGCCGGCGCCCACCCGGCCGTCATGGACGCGGTGGTGGCGGTGAACGACGGCCACGCACTTGCCTACGGTTCCGATGCCGAGACCGCTCGTTGTGAGAACCTGTTCCGGGAGCTGTTCGACGCCGATGTCACCACTCGGCTGGCGTTCAACGGGACCGGGGCCAACATCGTGGCGCTGGCCACGATGATGGCGTCCCGCCCAGGACCGCATCAGGCGGTGATCTGCTCGGAGTGGGCCCACATCAACGTCGACGAGACCGGAGCCCCCGAGCGCATTCTGGCCACGAAGCTGATCGACCTACCAAGCCCCGATGCCAAGATCACCCCGGATCAGATCCGGGATCAGGCTCACGTCCAGGGCGTCGTCCACCACGCCCAACCCGGGATCGTCAGCATCACCCAACCCACCGAGCTCGGCACCCTGTATTCGACCGACGAGATCCGGGCGGTGTGCGACACCGCACACGACATGGGCCTGCTGGTCCACGTCGACGGGGCCCGCATCGCCAACGCCACCGCCGCCCTCGGCGGCACGCGAGAGGCACTCCGGGCCATGACCATCGACGCCGGGGTCGACGCGGTCAGCTTCGGCGGTACGAAGATCGGCGCCCTCGGGGCCGAAGCCGTCGTCTTCCTCAATCCGGAAACGGCAACCGGCTCCGAGTTCGTCCGCAAGCAGGTCACGCAGCTTGCCTCCAAGATGCGGTATCTGGCCGCCCAATTCAACGCGCTGTTGACCGATGAGCTGTGGCTGCAACTCGGCATTCAGGCCAACGGCCTGGCCCGGACACTCCACGCCGAGGTGGCCGGGTTGCCGGGCGTCGAAGCCGGGCCCGCCCCGGCCGTCAACAGCATCTTCCCCTGTCTGGATCCGGAGTTGATCAAGCCGCTGCAGGAGTGGAGTTTCTTCTGGGACTGGGATCCGTCGATCAATCAGGTCCGGTGGATGACGGGCTGGGACACAACGCCCGAAGATGTCGCCGCCTTCGTCGCCGGCGTCCGTCACCTCACCGGCTGACGACGGAGCCCGTTACCGGAGCACCCAATCGTGGAATGACCTTAGGCTGGGACGACTATGGCAACGCTGGTTTGTTTTCACGCCCACCCCGACGACGAGGCCATCGCCACCGGCGGTCTGATGCTGCGGTCATCGCAAGCCGGTCATCGGGTGGTCCTGGTCTGCGCCACCCGAGGTGAGGTCGGCGAGCCTCAGGACGGGGTGCTGGGCGACGGGGAAGCGCTGGCCGAGCGCCGGGTCGTCGAGCTGGCCGAGGCCTGCAAACTGCTCGGGGCCGATCCGCCCCGATTCCTCGGCTATGAGGACTCCGGCATGATGGGCGAGCCGACCAACGACAACCCAAACTGCTTCTGGCAGGCCGACCTCGACGAGGCCGTCGACCGTCTGGGCGCCATTCTGCAAGAGGTGGAGGCCGATGTCGTCACCATCTACGACGACAACGGCGGCTACGGCCACCCCGACCACATCCAGGTCCACCGGGTGGGGTTGGCCGCCGCTCGAGCGGTCGGTGTCGAGCACATCTACGAGGCCACCATCAACCGGACCCGGGCCATCGAGCAGATGCAGCAGGCCATCGCCTCCGGAGCGATCCCGGAGGAGGACGCCCGGGACTTCGAGGATGACCCCGACTTCGGTATGGAGGAGAAGGACCTGAGCTACCTGCTCGACGTGAGCGACATGGTCGCCGAGAAGAAGGCCGCCATCGCCGTGCACCGCAGCCAGGTTGGCCCCGAAAGCTTCTTTCTGGCCATGCCCGATGAGGCCTTCGCCCAGTTCTTCGGATTCGAAAGCTTCGCTCTCCCCGGGGTGCGCAACACCGGTGGACCAGAGCAGGTGACCCTACTGCCGGGGCTGGCGCCGAGCAGCGACTGAGAATCCGCCGCACCGGTCACAGTGCTCGCGCACCTCCGGGGTTCAGGAGCCGGCCGGGTTGTCGACGAAACGGAGGTAGGGCGTCAGCTCCTCGACGTTGTCGAACTTCTCGCGGACCTCTTCGGTGGTCAACGTCGGTGATGCGATCACCCGATCGCCCGGCCTCCAGTCGGCGGGGGTCGAGATCGGGTTGGCGTCGGTGGCCTGCAGGGCGTCGACCACCCGGAGGATCTCGTCGAAGTTTCGGCCAACCGACTTCGGATAGGTGATGATGGTACGGATCTTGTTCTGGGGGTCGATGAAGTAGACGGAGCGGACGGTCGACGTGTCACCCTCACCGGGATGGATCATGTTGTAGAGCTCCGACACCCGATGATCGGAGTCGGCGATGATCGGAAAGGCCAGGGCGTGGCCGGTGACCTCGCTGATGTCGGGAGCCCAGGCACGATGGTCCTCCACCGGGTCGACGGACACGGCGATCATCTTCACTCCCCGTCTGGCGAACTCGTCGTTGAGGCCGGAGGCCCGACCCAGTTCCGTGGTGCACACGGGCGTGAAGTCGGCGGGGTGGCTGAAGAAGACCGCCCAGGAATCGCCCTTCCAATCGAGAAACCTGATCTC
>JBFHEP010000352.1:0-4004 GCA_041584095.1 Acidimicrobiales bacterium
AGTACACCGAGCAGATCCTGCCCCTGATCGTCGAAGAGCTCGCCGACTCGGGCGTCGATGCCCTCAGCGGGCCGATCCTCGACATCGGCACCGGGGAGGGCCAGGTCGCCAGACACCTGGTCGACCACGGCTACCGGGTGATCGGCATCGATCCCGTCGCGGCCCAGATCACCGAGGCGGCTCGACGTGGCGGCGGGCCTCGCTACGCCCGGGCCGGCGCCGACCGGCTTCCGTTCCCGGATCGGTCGTTCGCCGCAGCGGTGGCCTGCCTGGTCTACGAACACATCGACGAGGTCGACGAGGCCATCGCCGAGACAGCCCGCGTTCTGGAACCGGGCGGCGTGTTCGTCTTCCTCCTCAATCACCCGTTGCTGCAGACGCCGGGCAGCGGGTGGATCGATGACCAGATCATCGACCCGCCGGAGCAGTATTGGCGGGTCGGACCGTATCTGATCGAATCGGCGACGGTCGAGGAGGTCCAGAAGGACGTCTTCATTCGCTTCATCCACCGGCCACTCTCCCGCTATCTCAACACCCTTGCTCGCCACGGGCTGCTCGCCGAGCACATGGTGGAGCCTCCGCCGCCGGCCGGATTCCTGACCCAGGCCCCGGAATACGAGTTGGCCGGTACCGTGCCGCGGCTGCTGGCGCTGCGCTGTCGGAAAGGTTGATCGCCGGCAGCACCTGTCGCGAGCCGAGCGGGTCGCCCGATTGGTCGAGCGGCTCTGGCAAGATGGTGCCGTGAGCAGAGTGACCGTGATAACCGGCATGTCCGGCGGGGGCCGTTCCGTGGCCGCCGGCGCGCTACAGGACATGGGATGGTTCGTCATCGACAATCTGCCGGGTTCGCTGGTCTCGAAGGTCGGCGAGCTTGCCATGTCGGCCAAGGGCGGCTACGAGAAGGTGGCGCTGGTGATGGCCGGCTACGACGATCTGGTGTCCGCCGAGGTGCAGGTGCTGCGATCGAACGTCCAGGATCTCACCCTCGTCTTTCTCGAAGCCTCGACCGACGTGTTGGTGCGCCGCTACGAGTCGACGAAACGCCGCCATCCGCTGGTCACCGGCCAGACGCTGACCGACGCCATCGAACAGGAACGGGAACTTCTGGTGGGAGCGCGGGAGGCCGCCGATCTCGTGATCGACACCAGCGATCTGAACCCGCACGAACTGCGCGAACGTCTGGCGTCGCACTTCCGCGACGAATCGGCCGGCGACACGATGCGGCTGACGCTCGAATCCTTCGGCTTCAAACACGGGCTGCCCCGTGACGTCGACATGGTGTTCGACGTCCGGTTCCTGCCGAACCCGTACTGGGATGAGGAGCTCAAGCCGTTGAGCGGCAAGGATCCCGAGATCCAGGACTACGTGATCGACCGGAAGCCGGCCCAGGAGTTCCTCGACAACGTGGAAACGCTTCTGACCTCGCTCCTACCGGCCTACGAGGAGGAGGGCAAGAGCTACCTGACCATCGCCTTCGGATGCACCGGGGGTCGGCACCGGTCGGTGGCGGTCACCGAGATCATGGCTCACCGGCTGAATGAGCTCGGGTGGCGCCCCAGCGTCGTCCATCGTGACGTCGACAAGTAGGACGACCGTGCCCGGTGTGGAACGAAAGGGGGAGGCCATGGTGGGCGGCGCCGGCCCGGCGATCGTCGCGCTTGGTGGTGGCCATGGTCTGGCTGCGACGCTGCGGGCGGCCCGGGAGTACGCCGGCTCGATCACCGGCATCGTGTCGGTCGGCGACGACGGTGGATCGAGCGGCCGGCTCCGGGCCGAGTTCGGGGTGGCACCACCGGGTGATCTGCGCCGCTGCCTCTCCGCGCTGGCCGACGGCGAGTCCCTGTTGGCCCGATCGCTGGAACATCGCTTCTCCGACGGGACACTGACCGGACACCCGATCGGCAACCTGCTGCTCATCGGGTTGGCCATCGCCACCGGCGACCTCCAGGCAGCCGTCGACGAGGTCGGCCGTCTGGTCGGCGCGGTCGGACGGGTCTTCCCGGCCAGTGAGGTCCCCGTCACGCTGATCGCCGACTCCGACCAGGGCACGCTGGCCGGTCAGGTCACCATCGAGCGTGCCAGCGGTATTCACAATCTCCGGTTCGACCCGTCGAATGCCCGGAGTCCCGCCGACGCAATCAAGGCGGTGGTCGATGCGGATCAGATCGTCATCGGGCCCGGGTCGTTGTTCACCTCCGTGCTGGCGTGCGCGCTGATGCCCGACATCCGCTCGGCCCTGGCGGAAACGACTGCGCAGCGGGTTTTCGTGGCCAACGTGGCCAACGAGAAAGGCGATGCCCGGGGCTTCGGTTTGCGCGAGCATGTCGAGGCGTTGATCGACCATGGACTCACCGTCGATGTGGTGCTGGCGAACGACACGACGGCTGCTGCGCAGGCGGCGACGTCGGGCCGGCCGCCCATCGTGACGGCCGACGTGGCAGCCGAGGACGGCTGGAGTCATGACACCGCCAAACTCGGTGCTGTTCTGGGTCGATTGTTCCACCGGAACCGCTAAGGTTGGCTCGTCAGCCACCCGAACATCGGCAAACCAAAGGACGTCCATCAGCATGGCTATTCGCGTCGGTATCAATGGATTTGGTCGGATCGGCCGCAACTTCTTCCGGGCCGCCAAGGCCGCGGGAGCCGACATCGATTTCGTCGCGGTGAACGACCTGGGGTCGCTCGACACCATGGCCCACCTCCTCAAGTACGACTCGGTCCTCGGCCAGCTGCCGAACACGATCGAGGCCGTCGACGGCGGCATCTCGGTCGACGGCGACGTGCTCAAAGTTCTCAACGTCCGCAATCCCGAGGAGCTTCCGTGGGGTGACCTCGGGGTCGACGTCGTCGTCGAATCGACCGGCGTCTTCAACTCCCGCGATGGTGCCGCCAAGCATCTTGCGGGCGGCGCCCCCTTCGTGATCGTCTCCGCCCCCTGCACCAACGCCGATGCCACGTTCGTGGTCGGCGTCAACGAGGACACCTTCGACCCGGCGAACCACAAGGTCGTGTCGAACGCGTCTTGCACCACCAACTGCATCGTTCCCATGGTGCAGGTCCTCGACGACACCTTTGGGGTCAAGCAAGGCCTCATGACAACGGTGCACGCCTACACCGGTGATCAGGCCCTCGTCGACGGGCCCCACAAGGATCTGCGCCGGGCCCGGGCCGCGGCGATCAACATCATCCCGACCTCGACCGGGGCCGCCCGAGCCACCGGGCTGGTGCTCCAGTCGATGCAGGGCAAACTCGACGGCAACGCTCTGCGGGTGCCCGTGCCCACGGGTTCGTTGACCGATTTCACCGCCGTCGTCGACGCCGAGCCGTCGGTCGACGAGGTCAACGCCGCCTTCGCCAAGGCCGCCTCCGACGGCCGCCTCGCCGGCGTCCTCGTGTACACCGAGGAACCGATCGTCAGCTCCGACATCGTCACCTCGCCCGCCTCGTGCACCCTCGACGCCGGTCTGACCATGACCCAGGGCTCGATGGTCAAGATCGGGGGATGGTACGACAACGAGTGGGGCTACTCGAACCGACTCATCGACCTGACCATGATCATCGGCGCCGCCAACCAGTAGTCGCATCGACTGATGATCTTCGGAGTGCCCGAACTGGAGGATCTGGGCGACGTCGCCAACAAGTCGGTGCTCGTCCGGGTCGATTTCAACGTTCCGCTGTCGAACGGCGAGATCACCGACGATCTCCGGATCACCGCCTCGCTGCCCACCCTTCGCTACCTCGTGGAGCGGGGGGCGAAGGTCACCGCCTGCTCCCACCTCGGCCGCCCCAAGGGCCAGGTCAAGCCCGAGTTCTCGCTGGAGCCGGTGCGGAAGCGGTTGGCCGAGCTTGCGCCGGGCGTGGAGCTCCTCGAGAACCTGCGGTTCGATCCCGGTGAGGAAGGCAACAGCTCCGAGACGGTGGCTCGGCTCGTCGACGGGCACGATCTCTATGTCAACGACGCCTTCGGCGCCTCCCACCGGGCTCATGCTTCGATCGTCGGGCCG
>JBFHEP010000353.1:0-4000 GCA_041584095.1 Acidimicrobiales bacterium
GGGCATCCCGCTGCGAGCCGGTGATGTGTTGATGACCGGCTCGCTGGGCGCCATGAAGCCGATCGGCCCGGGCGACACCGTCGAGGCGGACTTCGGGCCCCTGGGAACCGTGACCACCCACCTGGAACCTGAATCCTGACCTACCCCAACACCTACCCCAACACCCAACCGTGCGCCCGATACCCCGCTTGCCGGGCCACAGCCGCACAGATCGACAGATACCCACCCCAACACCTAAACCCAGCACCCAAACCGTGCGCCCGACACCCCGCTTGCCGGGCCACAGCCGCACAGGAGCGACTCGTGACCTCGTCCCCATCATCAGCGAAAGCCACGGCCGCCGTCGTCGGGTCGGGCAACATCGGCACCGACCTGTTGTACAAGCTGCTGCGCTCCGACCACATCGAACCCCGATGGATGATTGGTGTCGACCCGCAATCCGAGGGTCTGAAGCGGGCGGCCGACGAGGGCCTGGAGGCCTCCGCCGAGGGCGTTGACTGGCTGCTGGCCCAGTCCGAGCCTCCCCAGATCGTGTTCGAGGCCACGTCGGCGTATGTGCACGTTCGCAACGCGCCCCGCTATCGGGAGGCCGGCATTCGGGCAGTCGATCTGACACCGGCGGCCCGGGGGCCGTTCGTCGTACCGACGGCCAACCTGACCGAACACCTGGGTGAGATGAACGTCAACATGGTCACCTGCGGCGGCCAGGCCACCATCCCGATGGTGCATGCCGTGTCCCGGGTCGTTCCCGTCGACTACGCCGAGATCGTGGCCACCGTGGCCTCCAAGTCGGCGGGTCCGGGAACCCGTCAGAACATCGACGAATTCACCCGGACGACGTCGCGTGCCGTCGAGGAGATCGGCGGCGCCACTCGGGGCAAGGCCATCATCATCCTCAACCCGGCCGAGCCTCCGCTCATCATGCGCGACACGATCTTCTGTTCCATCCCGGCCGACGCCGACACCGAGAAGATCAGCGATTCCGTCGCCGACGTGGCGGCCGAGGTTCAGGCCTATGTGCCCGGCTACCGGCTGATCGCCGAACCCCAGTTCGATCCCCCCGAATCCGGCGAGAGCAATGGCCGGGTCGCCATCTTCATCGAGGTGGAGGGTGCCGGCGATTTCCTCCCGCCGTACTCGGGCAACCTCGACATCATGACCGCAGCAGCCACCAAGGTGGGCGAGGAGATCGCCCAGTCCCTCGTCCGCGCCTAGCTCAGGAGCCCGACCATGACCGACCGCACCAGACTCCCCCGCACCTACTCCGACACCTTCGACATACGGGTCACCGACACCTCGTTGCGTGACGGCTCCCACGCCAAACGTCACCAGTTCACCGAGACCCACGTCCGCTCGATCGTCGCTGCGCTCGACGATGCCGGCATGCCGGTCATCGAGGTGACCCACGGCGACGGTCTCGGCGGCTCGTCGTACAACTACGGTCGCTCCCTCGTCGACGAGCGCATCCTCATGAAGGCCGCCGTCGACGAGGCCACCGAGGCCAAGATCGCCGCCTTGATGCTCCCCGGGCTCGGCACCAAGGACGACATCAAGGCCATCGCCGACATCGGCGTGTCGATCGTGCGGGTGGCGACCCACTGCACCGAGGCCGACATTTCCGAACAGCATTTCGGCCTGGCCCGCGAGCTCGGTCTCGAGACCGTCGGCTTCCTGATGATGGCCCACACGTCGCCGCCCGAGGATCTGGGCACACAGGCCCGCATCATGGCCGACGCCGGCTGCCAGTGCGTGTACGTGGTCGACTCGGCCGGCGCCATGATCCTGGAGGACGCCTCGGATCGGGTTGCCGCAGTCGTGGCCGAACTCGGCGACGACGCCCAGGTCGGCTTCCACGGCCACGAAAACCTGTCGTTGTCGCTGGCCAACACCATCGCCGCGATGCGAGCCGGTGCGGTGCAAGTCGACGGCTCCACCCGCCGGTTCGGCGCCGGGTCGGGCAACACGAGCTGCGAGGCCCTGGCCGCCGTCACCGAGCGAATGGGGATCACGACCGGTCTGGATGTTCTGAAGATGATCGACGCCGCCGAGGACGTCGTGCGGCCGATCATGGACAGCGAGTGCGTACTCGACCGCATGTCGCTCATCATGGGGTATGCCGGGGTCTACTCCAGCTTCCTGAAGCACGCCTACCGGGCCGCGGAACGCTACAACGTTTCCGGTGCCGACATCCTCATGGAATGCGGGAACCGAAAGCTCGTGGGCGGCCAGGAGGACCAGATCATCCAAATCGCCGCCGACCTCGCCGCCAAGGGCAACTAGAGTCGGCACGACGAGGTCGAGGCGACCGAAGCCCGGCAGCGCAAAGGAGGCCGAGCATGGACTTGGGAATCGAGGGACGGACAGCACTGATCACAGGTGCCTCGGCCGGGCTCGGTCTGGCCTGCGCCCAGGCGTTGGCCGAAGAGGGCGTCAGGGTGGCGCTGTCGTCGCGGTCCGCGGAGAAGCTGGCTGCAGCGGCCGACAGCGTAGCCGGCGATGCCGTCACGATCCCCGCCGACATCAGCGATCTCGACGAGCGGCGAATCATGATGGAACGGGCCGAATCGGAACTGGGTCCCATCGACATCGTCATTGCCAACGGCGGCGGGCCGCCGGCCGGCAACTTCGCTTCCACCGGCTTCGAAGCCTACGCCGGCGCCGTCGAGCTGAACCTGCTGCCGGCCGTCGACCTGTGCAAGCGTTTCGTGCCCGCGATGCAGGAGCGAGGTTGGGGTCGGGTCGTGGCCATCACCTCGACGTCGGTGCGGGAACCCATCGACCGGCTGATCCTGTCCAACACCGCCCGAGCCGGCTTGACGGCATTCCTCAAGACCACGGCCCGGGAGGTGGCCGGCGACGGGGTCACCGTGAACTCCGTCCAACCCGGCCTCCACCTGACCGACCGACTCAAGTCGGTCTACGAGGATCCCGACGTGCTGGCCGAGAACGTGCCGACCAGGGCGCTCGGCGACCCGACCGATTTCGGCCGGGTCGTGGCCTTCCTCTGCTCCCAACACGCCCGGTTCGTCACCGGTCAGGCGCTCGCGGTCGACGGCGGCGCAACCAGAAGCCTGCAGTAGGTCGCCGGCCGACTCAGCGGCGGACCTTCTCCAGGTAGCGGGCCGCGACCGCCCGGGACTCGTCGTCGTGCAGAGCGGCAACCAGACTGTCGGCGTCGTTCCAGTTTCTTACGGCACCCGACATCGACTCGAGCACCGCATTCACGTGGCGCTTCGTGGCCTGGAGGGTGAGCGTCGACTTCTCTGCCAGCGCCGAGGCCAGCGACTCGACCTCGGCGTCGACCTCGGCTGCCGGAACCACCCGGTTCAGGAAGCCGAGCGCCTTCGCCTCCTCGGCACCGAACGGCCGGCAGGTCATCACCAGCTCCCGGGTCATCGCCGGTCCGATCTCCCGGACCAGGCGGGGAATACCACCCCAGGCGAGCGGAATGCCGAGATCCACTTCGGGAATCGAGAATCGAGTGTCGTCGGCGGCGACCCTCAAGTCACAACCGGCCGCCAGAACCAGCCCGCCGCCGACACAGTGACCACGAATGGCGGCGATGGTGACCGCTCCGAGCCGCTCCAGTGCCTCGACCATCAGTCGCCCTGCGTCGGCCGCCGCCCGCGGGCTCAGCCCTTGATTCGCCTCAGCGGAACCGAAGAAACTCAGGTCGGCTCCTGCGGAGAACGCCCGACCGCGACCCGAGACGATGACCACTTTGAGGCCGGCGGTCCCACCGAGTGCGGTGAAGGCGTCGACCAGCTCCAGCAGGGTGGCTGCGCTAAGGGGATTCAGCTTGTCGGGGCGATTCAGCGTCACCCGGCCGACAGGGCCGTCGACCGCCACCTCGATCGTCTCGTAGTCGTTCGTTGTCATGGGCCCGACGTCCTCCCGTCCCGATGACGCCGTACACAGTTGTGGCCATGGCGTCCGGAGGCGATCATAGACGGCCATGGCCACAACCCCGAACCGTCGATCGGCCGTGGTCGCCCGGGAC
>JBFHEP010000354.1:0-3546 GCA_041584095.1 Acidimicrobiales bacterium
CCCACAGCATCGGGGCGAAGGGCTCCCGGAACCGGGGGACCCCCGTGACCGACAGGGCGCCGAGCGTCGTGCCGTGGTAGGACCATTCACGGGATATGACCTTGTAGCGTGCTTCGTCGCCCTGGCTGAGGTGGTAGCTGCGGACGAACTTCAACATCGACTCGACCGCTTCCGACCCGGAGTTCACGAAGAAGACCTCGGACAGGTCACCGGGCGCTACTTCGGCGATCATCGACGCGGCCTGGGCCGCTGGTTCGTTGGCCCATCCCCAAGTCGGGTAGAAACCGAGTTTGGTCATCTGTGAGTGGGCCGCCTCGGCCAGATCGGTTCGGCCGTGGCCCAGGTTTGTGCAGAAGAGCCCGGCCAGGCCGTCGAGGTAGCGTGTGCCCGCGGTGTCGAAGACGTAGCAGCCCTCGCCGCGCTCGATGACACCAAGCTCCGGTCCCCGCCAGGTGAGTCCCTTGGTGAAGTGCGGCATGAGATGTCGGCGGGCGCTTTCGGCGGCGTCGAACGTCGGCACTTTGGCCGTAATGGTCACGGAACCGTCCCCTTGTATGTCCGGTGCACTGCACGTCGTTGGTTAGAGCATCTAACAGAAACGTTTGATTGTCAAACAGGTTGTACTGTCAGGAAGGCCCCACTGTCAAGCCTCGGCTTCGCCGGTTCACGCCGGCGGGTTGGATGGAGTCACGCCGTGATCTCGAAGGGCGTCGGGTATGTTCCACGGCACGGCGACCACGGTGGCGCCCGCCTCGTCGAGGGCCGCCCGTTTGGCCTCATGGGTTCCGGTGGCGCCGTCGATGATCGCACCGGCATGGCCCATTCGTTTGCCCGGCGGGGAGGCTGCGCCGGCGACGAAGGCCACGACCGGTTTCGACGACCGGGCGATGACCTCGGCGGCCTCTTCCTCCTTGCTGCCGCCGATCTCGCCGATGACGACGATGGCCCGGGTTCGATCATGGGTCACCAGTGCGTCGACTGCTTCGGCGGTGGAGATTCCGGATACCGGATCGCCGCCGATACCGAGAAAAGCCGATTGGCCGTACCCGGCCCGGGTCAACTCGACGGCGGTCAGCGTGCCCAAGGATCCGCTGCGAGACACGACGCCGACGTCGCCGGGAACGAAGATGCGACGGTCGAATGCGGGCATGAAGCCGACGAGGGTCAGGCCCGGATTGACGACACCCGCCGTGTTGGGACCGATGACCGCCGCACCGGCCTCGGTGGCGGCCGCCACCATGGCCATCGTGTCGGACACCGGCACGAATTCGGTCAGCGCGACCACCAGTCGAGCGCCGGCGGCGGTGGCATCGTGGACCGCATCCCGGACGGCACCCGGGGGGACGAACAGCACCGACACGTCGACCGGCCCGTCGATCGCCGCTTCCTGAGCCGACGGGTACACAGGCAGCCCGAGATGGCGTGTACCGCCCTTGGTCGGGCTGACTCCGGCCACGACGTTGGTGCCGTAGTCCCGCATTCTGGTCGTCCAGAACGTGGCCTGTCGACCGGTGAGCCCGTGGACCACGACCCGATCGGCCGGGCTGACGATCAGCGAGTCGGCCGGCCTCGCCACAGCCGTCATGGGGCGCCGCCCTCCCGGGCCGCCTCGACCGCGGCCCGAACCGCCGTCGCCATCGTCGGATGCGGATCGACGGTCAGGCGGGATCGCAGCAACTCGACGGCCGCATCGCTCCCGGTGCCGGCGATGCTGAAGGCCACCGGAAGATCGGGCTGCAACAGCTCCCAGGCCGTCAGCAGACCCTCGACCATCACATCGCAGCGGGCGAACGCACCGCAGAAGTTGACCAGCAACGACCGGACGCCGGGTTGGGCCAGTATCAGCTCCAGCGCCGGCGTGGCCTTGGTGTAGGCGTCCCCGCCGATCTCCAGGAAGTTGGCGGGCCGACCACCGGCGGCGACGACGGCGTCCATGGTGGCCATGGTCAGCCCGGCGCCATTGGCCAGCACGGCGACGTCTCCGCCGAGCTCGATGAGCCGCAATCCCAGTTCGGCCGCCCGCCGCTCCCGATCGGTCCCCACCCATTCCGGGCCGGGATCATAGCGGTCGTGTAGCTCGCGGTGACGGAAGCGGGCGGCGTCGTCGAGTTCGATCTTGCCGTCGAGGGCCACGAAGGCGCCGTCGGTGGTGACGGCCAGCGGATTGATTTCGACGGTCAGGGCGTCGTAGGCAACAAAGATCTCCACCACGGCTCGGATGATCGGATTCGACGTGGCTGTCGACGCGGCCGGGTCGATCGGATCGAGGCTCGTCGCCCGCACGGCGTCAGCCATCGCCTCGACCTCGATACCTCCCTGCTTGGAACGCATCAGGACCGGGCTCCTGGCGGCACCGTCGATCGCCACCGACACGTAGTGCTCCTCGGCAACATTCACCGCCTCCTCGACGAGCAGCGAGTTCACCGGCTCACCGTTGACGGTCGAACCGAGCAGTCGGCGAGCCTCGCACGCGGCCCCGTCCGGGTCGTCGACCACGACGACGCCGCCCGCCTTGCCCCGACCGCCGGATCTCACCTGGGCCTTCACGACGACCGGACCGCCGCCCAGCTCCTCTGCCGCGGTTCGAGCCTCGACTTCGGTGAGAGTCGGTCGGGACCGGGGCACCGGGATTCCGTGGTCGGCGAAGAGTTCCTTCGCCTGGGCTTCGGTGAGTCGCATCAGCCGGCGGTGTCGGGATCGTGGCCGATCAGACCCCAGTGTGCGGCGAACAGCTCGCGTTCGGCGGGTTCGTCGGGCGTGATCGTCTCGACGAGATGGGTGATGTTGATGAAATGACCGACGTTGAGGTTCTCGCTGATCGAGTTCCCGGCCCAGGTTCCGCACCCCATCGAGAGGGTGAACGGCATCACGTTGTCGAAGGAACCACCGTTGCCGAAAGTGTGGGCCTGGTTGACCAGGACGCGGACCACCGGGAGGGTTTCGGCCACCCGGCGGGCCCGCTCCGAGTCGTCGGTATGTATGCCGGCCGAATGGCCGATGCCCTGCACCTCGAGAATCCGGTTCGTCAGCAGGAGAGCGTGGTCGAAGTCCTGCGCCCGGTAGAGGGTCAACACCAGCGACAGCTTCTCACCGGTCATCGGTCGATCCACTCCTGGTTCGGGTTCTTCGACCATGACGAAGGCGTCCCGGTCGGACCCGCTCAGCTCGAAAATCTCTCGGAGAACGGCGTAGTCCTTGGCGATGAGCGACCGGTTGAGCGAGCCGGCCGGGAAGAGCCGTTGTCGGATGCGCGCCGCCTCGGCCTCGTCGGCCAGGTGACCGCCGGCAGTCTGCAGTGCGTCGAGCATGGACGCATACACGTCGTCGAGAATGACGAGGGCGTTCTCGGACGAACACGAGGTGGCGTTGTCGAAGGTCTTCGACGCTCGGATCTTGGATGCGGCGTCGGCCACGTCGGCAGTTGTGTCGATGATGACCGGGACGTTCCCTGCGCCGACACCGATCGCCGGCGTACCGCTGCGGTAGGCCCGACGCACGTTGTTCTGGGAGCCGGTGGCCACAACGAGATCAACCTCGGCCATCAAC
>JBFHEP010000355.1:0-3537 GCA_041584095.1 Acidimicrobiales bacterium
CCGCGATTTGAACAAAAAGTAAGGTGCCAGAACCGGATCTGGCAGATTTTTTGCGCGCCGCAGGCGCGCAAAAATCTGCCAATTCGAGGGGGGAGGGGGGAGGGTGGCGACCGGCCCTCAGCCGGAGACCGCCCGCACCCCCGCTTCGAACAGGGGCAGGCATCGATTGCCATTGACCCGGCGCCGGTGCGGGCTCTGGCGGCCGAACACATGATCCTCGGGGTGGGGCATCATGCCGAGCACCAACCCGGTCGCATCGGTCACCCCGGCTATGTCGTCGATCGAGCCGTTTGGGTTCAGCGGGTAGACTCCGTGAGCCTGCTGGCCGTCGGGATCGCCGTAGCGGAACGCGATCTGATCACCCTCCACCAGCGGTTCGGGGTCGTCGACCAGGAAGCGACCCTCGCCGTGAGCGACCGGGCACCACAACGGTTCGGTCAACTCGGCGGTCCACACCGATCGCTTCGACGCCGGTTGGAGCCAGACCCAGCGGCACTCGAACCGGCCGTGGTCGTTGTCGGTCAGCGAAGCGGGCAGATCCGACCCCGGGAGAAGTCCTGCGTGCACCAGGGCCTGAAACCCGTTGCAGATCCCGATGATCGGCATTTCCGCCTCCAGCCCCTGATGAAGCTGGTCGTGGAACCAGCCGGTGAGGTCGAGCCCGAGCAGGCGGCCGGCACCGAGGGCGTCGCCGTAGGAGAAGCCGCCGGGTAGCGCCAGCATCTGGTGGTCGGTCAGCGCGGTTTCGCCGGTTCGCAGGGCCTCCAGCGGCACCTGCGCCGCCCGGGCCCCGGCTGCTTCGAAGGCGACCGCGAGTTCGTCGTTGCGGTTCGTTCCGGGAGCGACGGGGATGAGCACCGACGGTCGGCTCACCGGTCGTCTCCATTCTCGTCGCCGCCGGATTCGACCTGCGGCTCGGTTGCCGAGTCCGGCTCCTCCGGGGCGTCGGCCGGTATCCCATCGGGTGTTGCGGCGCGAGCGATCAGATTGGCCGGGGCCGGCTGATAGTGATGACCGACGTAGGCCTCACCGATTTCGTCGAGGGAGACGTCGATCTCGACGCCGATCCGGAGGCGATCGTCGTCGGTCACCCAGCCGACGCGGGTGGCCGACGGAACCAGCTCGGCGAAGGCGTCGGCGTCGTCGGGGCCGACCTCCACCAGGTAGCGACCTGCGCCCTCACCGAACAGTTCGGCCGGTCCGTGCGTCGATGCGACCGACAGCGTCATGCCCAGCCGTCCGGCGAAGGCACATTCGGCGGCGGCCACCGCCAGCCCGCCCTCGGACAGGTCGTGGGCGCTTTGTACCAACCCGGATGAGATCGCCCGATGCAGCTGCCCGTGGCGGGGCACCGCTCCCGGATCCGGGGGCTGGACCTCGCCTCCGCGATCGCCGCCGGTGACTTCATCGAGATACGAGGCTCCCAGGTGGCCCGGCGCAGGTCCGATGAGCCAGATGTCGTTGCCGTCGGCCACGACCCCGGTGCTGGGAATGAGGCTGACATCCTCGGCGATTCCGACGGCGGTGATGATGAGCGTCGGTGTCACCGGGTCGGGTGAGCCGTGCTCGTAGACGAACTCGTTGAACAGCGAATCCTTGCCCGAGACGAACGGTGCGCCGTGGGCGATGGCGGCGTCATGACAGCCTCGACAAGCGGCCACCAGCCCGGCCAACGCCTCCGGTCGGTGAGGGTTGCCCCACGCGAAGTTGTCGAGCAGCGACAACTGGCGCGGATCCGCTCCGGCCACGACGGCGTTGCGGACGGCTTCGTCGATCGCCGCCCATGCCATGGCCTCCGGATCATGGCGGCCGACCAGTATGGAGGCACCGATGCCGACCACGGCGGCCCGCGCCTTCGAGTGGCCCTCGCTCTGCTCGAGTACAGACTGTTCCTGTTCGAGTGGCGCCGATCCGGGCGGGATGATCGCGGTGCCGTCGGCGGGCCCGTCGAGGGCTGCGCCACCGTAGGGGCGGACCACCGTGCCGCCCAGCACCTCGTGGTCGTAGCCACGGATGACCGCTTCGTTGGATCGAATCGACGGATGGGCCAGCAACGCGAGCAGGGCCTCGTTGGCGGTCACGCCCTCCGGGAGTCGACCCGGGTCGGTGCGCGGGGGGCGGGTCGTGTCGAGCATGCCGGCAGCCAGCCGGAGCGGGGGCCGCCCATTGTGCAGGAAATCGGTGTCGAGGTCGACGATGGTTTCACCACCGTCCACCACGGTCAAGCGGCCGTCACCGGTGAAGTGGCCGATGACGTGGGCCTCGACCTCCCAGCGACCGGCCAGAGCAAGCAGTGGTTCCGGGTCGGTGCAGGCCACGACCATCCGCTCCTGCGCCTCCGACAGCCAAACCTCCCACGGCGCAAGGCCGGCGTACTTGAGGGGCACGGCGGCCAGGTCGACCCGGGCACCCAGTTCGTCGGCCATCTCGCCGACGGCCGACGACAGACCACCGGCACCGCAGTCGGTGATGGCATTGTAGAGACCCAGGTCACGGGCCGCCACCACGACGTCGATCAGGCCCTTCTCGACGACGGGGTCGCCGATCTGCACCGACGATCCGGCCACCTCCGCGGTGATGTTGCTCATCGTCTGGGATGAGAAGGTTGCGCCGCCAACTCCGTCTCGGCCGACCTTGCCGCCGAGCACGATCACGTAGTCGCCGACCTGCGGTTCGGTCGGATTCGACCCCCGGGGCAACAGCCCGATACACCCTGCAAAAACCAGCGGGGTGGTCGTGTACGACGCATCATGAAAGATGGCGCCGGCGATGTTCGGGACACCGATCTTGTTTCCGTAATCGGCGATACCGGCGATAACGCCCGAGCGGATCCGCCGGGGGTGGAGCACGCCCGGCGGCAGCGATCGACTGTTGACGTCGTCCGGACCGAAACAGAGGATGTCGGTGATGGCGATCGGCTTTGCCGACACGCCCAGGATGTCGCGAACCACCCCGCCGACGCCGGTGTTGGCGCCACCGAAGGGCTCGAGTGCGGACGGGTGGTTGTGGGTTTCGGCCTTGAGCGCCAGATCATGGGTCTCGTCGAACCGGACGATGCCGGCGTTGTCGACGAAGGCACTCTCCACCCAAGGGGCCGCGATGGCGTCCGTCGCCCCGCGGAGGAAGGTTTTCAGCAGGCCGTCGACCACGCCGTCGGGCGTGTCGATCGTGGCCCGGAACGTCTTGTGGGAGCAATGCTCACTCCAGGTCTGGGCCAGGGTTTCCAGCTCGGCGTCGGTCGGGTGGCGACCGTTGGAATTGAACCACTTCTGGATGGCCTCCATCTCGTCGGCCGTCAGCCCGAGGCGCCGGGTCGAGCTGAGTTCGGTCAGCCCGTCGTGATCGAGCGAGGCGATGTCGACGTGTTCGGTGAGCGGAGCGGTGGCCGTGTCATCGGTGAAGCCGGGGGCCAGTTGGTTGAAGTTCCAGCGCTCGATGACCTCGTTGTGCAGGACCCGGCTGACCAACTCGTAGAGCTGCGCCTGACCGACCTCGCCGTACACGAAGAAGCGGCGGCCGATGGTGGCCGCCGTGACA
>JBFHEP010000356.1:0-3522 GCA_041584095.1 Acidimicrobiales bacterium
CCTGGCCGGTCGCCCGCCTGCCGACGTCTCACGGTGCGGCGCCGACTAGCGCCTTGCGGAAACCGTCTCCAGGGCACCGGGGTTGTCAGCCCATACAGTGGAGCGCAATGGACACCGAGAGCACCGAGCTTCCCGAGGGCGACGAGAAGCGGACGGCCGTCCGTGAGATGTTCGACGCCATCGCCCCACGCTACGATCTCGTCAACCGCATCATGACGTTCCGAATGGACGTCGGCTGGCGCAAGGCCGCTCAACGGTCACTCAACCTCGCACCCGGTTCGGTGGTTCTCGACCTCGCCGCCGGAACCGGAGATTTCAGCGTCGAACTGGCGCACGCCGGACACAACCCGATCGCCGTCGATCTGTCCTACGGGATGCTGGCCGCGGCGCGAACCTCCGAACCTCGGATTCAGGGCGATCTGCTGGCCCTGCCGGTGGCAGCAGGCGCGGTGGACGGAGCCGTCTGCGGATTCGCCCTCCGCAACCT
Source organism: Acidimicrobiales bacterium (assembly GCA_041584095.1). Lineage (GTDB taxonomy): Bacteria > Actinomycetota > Acidimicrobiia > Acidimicrobiales > SZUA-35 > JAHELU01. The sequence goes on from JBFHEP010000356.1 coordinate 488, forward strand.
GGTCGGTCTCGACCCATTCTTCGCCGAACTGCACCGGGTCCTGCGTCCCGGCGGCACCGTCGCCCTCCTCGACGTCTCACAACCGGACAACCCGGTGCTTCGTCGAGGCCACGGCTTCTACTTCAACAAGGTGGTTCCCGTGATCGGCGGGCTGCTGTCGGATCGGGAAGCCTACGCGTACTTGCCCCGTTCCGTTTCGTATCTCCCGGAGCCGGCGGTCATGCTGGCCAAGCTGGAGGCAGCCGGTCTGGTCGATGTGACCCGGCGTCAGCTCTCAGGCGGTATCGCCCAGCTGCTCACGGCTCGCCGCCCCTGACGCCCGGTGATGCGGTGAGGTAGAGCGGGAACAGCCTGCCGAGGAGCCGTGACACCGAATCGGGCGGGTTCAAATTCCGCCGGTAACGACCGATTGGCTTCAGGTGCACAGCTGTCCAGCACCGCAGGTGGGGTGACGACCGGTGACATCGGATCCGGCGAACACAGCCGGTGGTCGTTCCAACGCTTCAGTCGTCGACGAGAAGGAGTGGGCGAGGACCGGGCGTGCCGCCCGGTACGACCGTCGACGGCGTTTGGACCCCACGGTCTCGGTCATCGTTCCGACCTTCAATGAGGCGGAGAACATTCCGGTGCTCATTCCGAGACTGCGTGCGGTGCTGGCCGACTTCGACTACGAGGTGATCATCGTCGACGACGACTCTCCCGATCTCACCTGGAAGGTGGCCGGCGATCTCGTGGCCGACGAGCCGAGGTTCTCGGTCGTGCGGCGAACAACGGACAGGGGCCTCTCCGCCGCCGTGCTGACCGGGATGAACGTGGCCCAGGGATCGGTGTTCGTCGTCATGGACGGCGACCTGCAACACGACCCGGAGGCCATACCGGCGCTGGTGTCCAAGGTGCTCGAAGACGGGGCCGAGATCGCCGTAGCCTCGCGAGCTGCCGACGGTGGCAGCTACGGCGAGTTCAGTCCCCGGCGACGGCTGATCTCCTGGATGGGGGCCCAGATGGCCCACGTCCTCCTACAGGCTCCCGTCACGGACCCGATGAGCGGCTTTTTTGCGCTACGCCGCCATCGCTACGAGGAGGTTGTCCACCAGGTCAATCCCCGAGGCTTCAAGATCCTTCTCGAGTTTCTGGCTCGAGGACGGCGGCCCGAGGTGGCCGAGGTCGGCTATCGCTTCGGAAGCCGGGTTCACGGCACCACCAAATTGACGGGTTCGGTCGTGGTGGCGTACCTGCTGGCCCTCATCGAGCTGTCGGCGGGTCGATTCATTTCGGCCACATTCACCGCATACTGCCTCGTTGGGGCGACCGGGCTCGCCATTCGAGTCATCGCCGAGCAGACACTCCTCGGCGGCCTTCCCGCGGCCTTGATCTCGAGTCAGTGGGCGGTAGTGACGGCCGTCGAACTGAGCGTCGTGACCAACTACGTGCTCAACAACGTCTTCACGTTCACCACCCGCCGTCATCGGGGCCGGCGTCAGATCCGTGGCCTCGTGGTCTTCCACGCGGTCAGTGTGTACGGGCTCTTCGTTCACGCCGGAGCGACCGCCCTGTTCCGCGATGACACCGCCGCAACCGGTCCGTGGGACCTTGCCGACCTCCTGGCGGCCGATGTATCAGCCTCCTTTGTGATCGGGATGACCATGGCACTGGTCGGCAATTACTACTTGAACGCCACGCTTACCTGGCGTCTCCGGCGGTGACGACCGACGGCGACGTGGTCGTGGACTCTGTTCAGCGGAGCTGACCGAGGACACTGTCGACGAGATCACCGATCTCGGCCACCGTCCTCCGGTAGATCCGCAGGCTTCGGCCGAAAGGATCGTCCACGTCCCAGTCGTCGCCCAGGTACGACATCGGGTCGCGTTCGCGGGCAATCTCGACGAGCAGCTCCTCCCCGGTGGCCGAGGGCGCGTGCCAGACTTCCAGCACCGCGGCGGCCTCACGCAGCGGCACGGTCTTGGGATAGGCGCCAGGCTCGATCTCGGTGGCCTGCCGCACATGAGCGCCCTCCATGGTGAGGAGGATGTCGGCGGCCGCGATACTGGCCCGATCGAGTTGATAGCTCCGATGTCGGCGGACATCGACATCCACCTCGGTCAGAGCCCGGATCAGCGTCTCGCTCGGCGCACGGCCCGACGGCATGAACCCCGCGGACCGAAAACACCAGTAGTCCTCGCCGAAGCGGGCGCGAGCCAGGTGCTCGGCGGTGGGGCTGCGGCAGATGTTCGCGGTGCAGACGAACAGGATCCGTCGAGCCGCAGGTTTGTTCAAGGCCGGCGGCCGAGAAGGACCCCGATGGTCTTGATCATGATGGCCAGGTCATGCCGGAAACGCACGTCGGCGACGTAGGCCACATCGAGGTGCAGACCGGCGGCGATCTTGTTGGTCGACCGGAACGGCGACACCTGGAAGGTGCCGGTGATTCCCGGACGCTCCAGGTGGCGGGGGTGGGCGGTGAGCCCCGTACGGGTGGCAACGTCGACGAGTTCCGGGCGAGGGCCGACAAGGCTCATGTCACCTTTGAGCACGTTGAGGAGCTGTGGAAGTTCGTCGAGGCTGTTGGCCCGGATGAAGCGGCCGAACGGGGTATGGCGAGGATCGCTGTCGCATTTGTGGTTCCTGCGGCGGTCCGTCCCGACGAACGGCCGTGCCTGGAGCCGGCGATCAGGCAACATCGAGCGGAACTTGTAGATGTCGAAGGGCCGCCCGTCGCGTCCCACACGCCGCTGCCGGTAGATGACGCCGCCTCGCCCCAGATTGAGACGAACCATGAGGGCAAGTGCAACGAAGACCGGCAGAAGAACGATCAGGCTGATGCAGGCCAGTGAGACATCGACCATCCGCTTGCCGTACTCGGTATACCACGTCGTCCTCGGTGGGAAGACCGACGGAAACAGCGGACCGACATGCTCGAACCCTGCAGGGGATTCGATCGAATATCTGGCTTGTACATCAACGCTGGCCACACTCACCTACCCTCTGCGGCGTTGTTTGCGTATGGACCGGCGATCAGACTACTCGCCAGGGATCCC
>JBFHEP010000357.1:0-3476 GCA_041584095.1 Acidimicrobiales bacterium
AGGAAGGTGAACGAATCGGGTACGCCGCCGTGTTTGCCCGGCTCGATCTTCAGGGCGGTGATCGTTCCGACCTGGTCGACGACGAACAGCTGCTTGTTGTTGCCCGGGGCGCTGGTGCCGAACAGCGGGGTGGTGAATCCGTCTCCTGCCACCTCGACGTCGAAATCGGCGTCGCTGATCGGGATCTTCTCCGGAATCGGGTCGTCGTGTTCGGCCGATGCCGGGGACCCGAACCCGAGCACGGCAAGAGCAACCAGAACGACAAAGAGTCGGCGCATTGTTGACTACCTCCGACGGTCCGTCTCGTATCTCGATGCAGGCCGGGGCTCGGCCGACGGGCCACCGCTTGCGATCCTTGCACGCGGGCAGGCCGGCCGACATCAAGCCGACCCTAAAAGAGTCCTAAATCGTCCATCGGGTCGCCGTCGGCCGGAAGCCCGTCCGCTTTCGTGACCGGAAGTCCGGCCCGGCACTGATCAGACGAGCGTGGTCAACAGCTCCGGGCCCCGGGCGAGGGACTGGAACACGACGCAATAACGCTCGGTGAGTTTCAGGAGCGTGGCGAGCTGCTCATCGTCTGCGTCGGTATCGAGGTCGAAAGCTAGGCGAATGGAGCGGAAACCGACCGGGGCGTCCTTGGCAACGGCGAGGGTGCCGCGCACGTCGAGGTCACCTTCGGCGCGAATGACACCTCGTCGCACGTCGATGCCGAGCGACGTGGCTACCGCGTTGAGCGTCACGCCGGCGCACGCCACCAGCGCTTCGAGCAACATGTCACCCGAGCACAGCGAGAGACCGTCACCGCCGGTGGCGGGGTGAAGGCCGGCTTGCGCCATTGCCGATCCGGTCTTGACCGAACAGGTGATGCCGTCGCCGAGTTCACCCTCTGCTTCGAGGGTGATCACAGCCGCTTGGGGATCGTCCCGGTACTGCGCCTTCAGCGGTTCCTGGACCGCTCGCAGCTCGTCGAACTCCATGTCTCGACACTACACCACGGCGTTCTGTTCAACGAGTGACGAGCCACGCGATTCGCCGGCGCGAGGCGATGTAGTGGGCGACGATCAGCAACGCCATCAGCGCGGCGAAACCGGAGTGACCGGCGACGGCATACCCTGCCATTCCGGCCCCGAGAATGGTGAGTTCGACGGCGAGCCGGATGAGGCCGGAGACCTCGACGGGAGCCGCTCCCGAGCGGCTGGGATCGTCACGAACGTTGAAGACCCCCCAACCAACGGCGGCCACCACCGGGACGGCGACGATGGCGAACACCCGGGTCGGTCCCGATGCGATTTCCCAGGCGCCGAGCGCCAGTCCGCCGAGCGCAGCCAGTTCGAGCCCGAACCGCAGCGCCAGGTTCCACGGCGCCATCGCCGGCGGTTGGATGGAACTCACCGGATCATCTCACCGAGCGCCGCGAATCGCAGCATGTGAGCTTGGCCGGCATGCAGGGTGTATTCGTGGATCATCTTGACCAACGTCGCCTGCAACGATCGCCCATGGCCACGACCCTCGGATGTCAGCGACGGCATCGAAGCGATGACAGCGTCGGCCCGTTTCACCGCCTCGAACCAGGCGGCGACGTCGTCCTCCACCGTGGAGGCGGAGCCGCCGGCATAGTCGTCCTCGCCGTAGGGCAGCACGAGTTCACCGCCGGCCAGGCCGCACGTCAACCACACGTGTTCCATCTGGGTCATGTGGCGGACGAGGCCGAGCACCGAGAGTTCGACCGGCGGGATCGACCACGCCGCCATCTGCTCCGCATCCAGGTCTCGTAGTTTTCGCAGGAATTCGTGACGCTGGTACGACAGCCACGATTCGAAGAAGGCCCGAGGCTCGAGGTGGGGGTCCGGTTCATCCCAGGCCGTGAAGTCGACATCGGCCAGAGATTCGAGAGCCACCACTCAAACGGTACCAGCCACGGTCAGTTCGGTGGAGACGCTCTCAAGCGTCGATGTCGAACGTTTCGTGGAGGTCCTCGTCGAAAGTAGGAGGGGTGACGGCAATGTGGCCGGCCAGGAGCTGCCGTTCGGTCGGCCTGCTGGTGAGCACGGAGTCGAGGTAATCGTCCAATGCCTCATCGTTGTCGATCTCCCGTTGGAGGCGTTGGGCCATGAAGTAGCGGTGTTCGAGAATCTCGTGGAAGATCTCGGGTGGTTCGAGCCGCTCGCCGAACTCCGGGGGAACGGCCTCGATGATCGGCTCGTAGACGTCGGCCAGCCATCGGGCGGCTGCGACCGCCGCTGGAATCGACTTGCCCGCATGGTGTTCGAGCCAGACCTGATAACCCGCGATGTCGGCCAGGAGACGGCGGGCCTGATTCTCCTGCACGTCGAGCCCGGTTCGTCGCCGAAGTTCGCGGGCGTGGTGGCCCTCGTCGACGAGCACCGGCTTGATCCGCAGGCTGGTTCCGTCGCGGCTGATCGACAGCTCCTCGACATCGAAGCCGAGGTCGTTGATCCTCCGCACTCGCCGCTCGATGCGCCACTGATCGGTGAGGTCGAATTCGTCGGTTCGGGTGAGTTCGTCCCACAGCTCGTCGTAGCGGATCCGGAGATCGTCGGCCAGGCCATAGGGATCGAACTCTTCGGGAATCCGGCCCTGGGCTTGCAGGTCGAGAATGCCACCAATGATGTTCTCCTGGGCGATGTCGATGTCGTAGAAGCGCATCTGATCACTGATCGTCGTCTGCCAGTCCGACGTCTCGGCATCGACGAGGTACGCCATCATGGCACCGGCATCACGTCGGAACAGGATGTTCGACAGCGAACAGTCACCCCAGAAGATGCCGTCGAGATGGAGGCGAACCAGGAGCACGACGCCGGCGTTCATCAACTTGTCGGCCATACCGAACTCCTCCCGGCCGATGATGTACCAATAGGGGAGGGAGAAGTCGAGGTAGCGGGTGATCAGCATGGCCCGCTCCATCGGGCCGAGCCCGGACACCACGCCGATCGGCTCGACGGTCGGCAGATGATGCTCCTGCATCTGCTTGAGGATGTCGAACTCGGCGTTGGCGATCGCCGGTTCCGTTTCCTTGAGGGCGTAGACCTTGTCGTCGTAGCGGACGAACCGCACCACATGGCGGCTGATGCCATGCGCCATCTTCACCATTCGGGGATGTGTCCACGTTTCCAACGGTTCCTCCCAGGGAAGGTCGAGGAAGTCGGGGTGACCCTGCTTGGTCACGATCTCGAACTCGTTTCCGAGCCCAGGTTGCAATTCGTCGGCCATGGGGTTGAACGTTACCGGGCCGGAATCAGCGGCAGACGATCTCGAAGCTGCCCGTCTCGGTCCCGATCACGGTGCCCGATCCGATCTGCTCGGCCTCGAATGTGGCCTGCCCGGTTGCGGTACCGTCGGCCAGTTCCCACGAGTCGACCGATCCCAGTCCTCGGTCAACGGAGGCGAACCAGCGCACGCCCTCGTCGAGGAGGTCGAGATTGACGATCGGTGCCTGCAGGCCCTCGTCCTCCCAG
>JBFHEP010000358.1:0-3452 GCA_041584095.1 Acidimicrobiales bacterium
CCCAGCCCGGCCTGCGACGGTATCCGTTTCGTCAGGCGGACGGCAGCGGTTCGTCCAACGAGGCGCAAGGCCCTGTTGACCAGATTGTCAGGTCCGGTTGGGACGTCGTCGCCGCCTCCGACCACCGTGAGCCCTGCGCCGCCCGGCGCCAGTTCCACGGTGTCGTGGAGATCGAGCGTGACCATCTCGGCGCGGATCAGGTGCAGTCCGTCGCTGCGAACACCGGTGATCGCCAGCGACAGGGTGAGCTTCGCCGGAGCGATGAGCGCGACCGAGTAGCCATTCGGGCCGGTGTCGGCACCGGCTGCCGGATCGGAGCCGGGCCCACGGGATTCCACGAGCCCAGGTTAGGTGGTTGCGCCGTCGTCGGCCTCAACCGCGGCGGTCAGTTGCAACCAGTGTTCGAGACCGAGCTCCTCGGGGCGCTGGGTGGGCTCGATGCCGGCCGCCTCGAAGTGGTCACCGTCGGCCAGGCCGGCCAGGCTCTTTCGCAACATCTTTCGCCGCTGACCGAATGCGGTGCGGACGAGGCGGCTGAGCCGGGTGAACTCCTGATCGCTTGTCCTGCCGGCTCGCGGCCGGCGACGGATCTCGACCAGCACCGACTCCACGTTGGGCCGGGGAAGGAACAGGTCGGCCGGCACCGAGCCGACGATTCGGGCCTCGGCCCAGTAGGCCAGTAGTACCGACGGGATCCCGTAGATCCGGGAACCAGGGTCGGCCACCAGCCGCTCCCCCGCCTCCCTTTGGACCATGACCACCCAGCGCTCGAGCTGTGGCTGCTCGGCCAGAAGGTCGAGGATCAGCGGCGTGGCGATGTTGTAGGGAAGGTTGGCCACGACGGCCCACTGATGGTGGCCGAGCACCGACGCCCAGTCGAGCTCCCGGACATCGGCGTTGATGATCGCCAGACGACCCGATTCCTGACAGTCACCGACGTGGTCGATCAGCGCCGGAATGAGATACCGGTCGATCTCGACGGCCACCACTCGGGCCCCGGTTGCGCACAACCCGGCGGTCAGCGATCCGAGGCCGGGCCCGATCTCCAGCACATGGTCGCCCTCGCCGACGGCGGCCAGGCGCACGATCTTGTCGACCATTCCCTGATCGCAGAGGAAGTTCTGACCAAGCGCCCGGCTCGGTCCCAGATCGTGGAATTCAAGCAGTTCCCGTATCCGCGTTCGGGACAGCGGCCGCTCCGATGGTGCCATCGGCCGGATCAGCTCTCCGACGGGGTTGCCCCGGCCGGATCCAAGGCCAGCGCGGCAATCGTGTTGGCGGTGGTCAAGGCTGCGAACTCGTCGGTGGGCGTCGCCCGCAACCCGGCCACGAACTCGCCGACCACGGCAGCATGGGCCGGCTGATTCGGCTTGCCCCGGTGAGGCACCGGCGCAAGATACGGCGAATCGGTTTCGATCAGGATCCGGTCCTCGGGCGCACCGACCGCAGCAGCCTGGACGTCATCGGCCGATCCGAACGTCACGATGCCGCTGAACGACACGTAGGCACCGCGGTCCGTGGCGGCGATGGCCTCGTCCGGCCCGCCGGTGAAACAGTGAAAAATCGTTCGCCCCGGCATGCCCTCACGGTCGAGAATGGCGAAGGTGTCGTCCCAGGCGTCGCGAGTGTGGATCACGAGCGACAGGCCGGTTTGATGCGCCAGACCGATCTGGCGAACGAAGACATCGGCTTGGACGTTTCGGGGCGAGTGATCGTAGTAGTAGTCGAGACCGCACTCCCCCACGGCGACGACCCCCGGTTTGGCCACCAGCTCGGCGAGCCCCTCGATTCCGTCCGTGGCGTCGTGGGGATGAACGCCGGCCGTGGCCCAGACGTTGTCGAAGCGGGCGGCGGTGGCGATGACCTGGGCCGAGTCGGCAACCGTGCACCCGACGGTCAGGAGGCGTGTGACCCCGGCCGCCGACGCAGCCTTGACGGCCCCGGCGGCCAGGTCGTCCGCTGGGTCGCCGCGCAGGCTGGTCAGGTGGCAGTGACTGTCAAACCACATCGAGATCGGATCTACGTTCGCACCCGGCTCACGACTCGTCGACCTTGAGCCGGGGGAACAGCGGCTGACCCTTCGTGACGCTCAGCCCACCCGGATAGCCGCCCCACGCCACAGCATCCGGAAGCCGCTGGTCGACGGGCGAACCGTCGAGTCCGATGGCGGCCCAGATTGCTTCACTGGCTCTGGTGAGTGCCGGGCTCGACAGGATGGCGGCGAAGCGGAGCACCTCGAGCGAGTTCCCGAGGACCGCCTTCACCTCATCGGATCCCTCGGGCAGCTTCCATGGTTCGTGCTGCTCGAGATACGCATTGGTTTCGCGCAGCAGGTTCCAGGTGGCGTCGAGGGCAACGGAGGGTTGGATGCGGGCCCAGGCGTCAGCCGCGTCGTCGTAGGCGGCGGCGGCGACCGCGGCCAGCGGGCTGTCGGCCTGTGGAGCCGGACCGATGCCGTCACATTTCTTGGCCACAACCGTGGTGACCCGCGACAGCAGGTTGCCGAGTGTGTTGGCCAGGTCGGAGTTGTAGCGGGCGACCATGCCCTCGTAGGAGAACTCACTGTCGGGCCCGAATGAGACGTCGCGCAGGAAGTGGTAGCGGAAACCGTCGACGCCGAAGTCGGCCACCAGGTCCGCGGGTGCGATCTGCGCCAAACCGGTCTTGGACAGCTTCTTGCCCCCGAGCAGCAGGAACCCGGAAACGTGAATCTCCTTGGGCGGTTGCAGACCCGCCGCGATCAGCATCGCCGGCCAGTAGACGCAGTGGAATCGGAGAATGTCCTTGCCGATGATGTGGTGCACTTCAGGCCACCACTTCTCGAACTCCGCTTCATCGGAGCCGAACCCGGCCGCGGTGGCATAGTTGATCAGGGCGTCGTACCACACGTAGAAGACATGGTCGTCGTCCCAGGGAACCGGCACCCCCCAGTCGAGCGAGGTTCGGGTGATCGACACGTCTTCCAGCCCGAGTTTGACGATGCCGAGCGCCTCGTTGCGTTTCCCCTCGGGGAAGACCGTATCGCTGGTGAGCCATTCCGTGAGCTCGGCTTCGAGGGCGGAGAGCTTGAAGAAGTAGTTGTCCTCTTCGAACCACTCGACCGGCCGCTCGTGCACCGGGCAGTTGCCGTCGACCAGGTCACCCTCGGTGTAGTAGGCCTCGCAGCCGACGCAGTAGTAGCCGGCGTAGGAGCCCTTCTCGATGTAGCCGTTGTCCCTGACTCGGGTGAGGAGTTCCTGCACGGCATGGTGGTGGCGCGACTCGGTGGTGCGGATGAACTGGTCGTACGCGATGTCGATCTCGTCCCACGCGTCGCGGAATCGCTTCGAGGTGACGTCGGCCTGCTCGATCGGCGTGACACCGTTGGCCTCGGCAGCCCGCTGAACCTTGAGACCGTGCTCGTCGGTCCCGGTGATGAACAGGGTTTCATCGCCCAGCAAACGATGCCATCG
>JBFHEP010000359.1:0-3374 GCA_041584095.1 Acidimicrobiales bacterium
ACCGCCGCTTCCGGACCTCCCATCGGACGGGTGATCACATGAGTCGACGTCACGCAATTGCGGTTGCTGTTGCCGTCGTGGCGATGTTGATCGCCCTGGCCCCACCGCTCTGGGTACGAACCACTGGCACCGACATCGCCCTGCCGCTCGAACCGGTCGATCCGTTGTCACTGTTCCGTGGCAACTATGTCGATCTCCGCTACGACATCGATGCCTCGCCGTCGTTTCCCGTCGAATTCGGTGACACGGTCTACGTGACCTTCGAGACCGCCTCCCGCCCGGCCGTCGCGGTCGACGTGTCGGATTCGGTCCCGTCGCTGGATTCCGGTGAGGTCTGCGTGCGTGCACGCTACGAAGACTTCGACAGGGTCGGGTTTCCCGAACTCGAGCAGTACTTCGTGACGGCCGACCAGGGACGACAGCTGGAGCGCGACCTCGACGACATGGTCGGCATCGTCAGGGCCACCGACTCGTGCCAGGCCTTGCTGGTGGCCATCGAGCCAGAGTGACGTTGTCGGTTTGCGGCTCAGGGGTCGAGCTGAAAATCGGTGCCGACCAACAGGGTCACGGTGTCGTGTTCCTGTTCGGGATCGATGATCGGTTCCACCCCCAGCTCGGCAACCAGGCCGTCGAACTGATCGACAGCGTCGGCGAGGTCGACCGGCCGGATCAGTTCGGTCGAACCGTCGTCGAACTGCACGGCATTGGCAATCTCGACGACCTCGATGCCCCGTCCGGCGAGCTGCGCGGCAATCAAGCCAAGGTCGGCGTGACCACTGCGATCGACGACACGGATCTCGAGCCGCTGCCCGGACGGAAAGGCCACGACGTCACGCAGGAGGTCTTCGGCGGCGGTGGCGTCGATCGTCAAGGTATCCGGTGTCTGGACGGTCGGCAGCTCCACGACCTGTCCGGCTGAGCCTACGGCCCGTAGCGCGTTGGCCAACGGGTGGTCGGCAGCCGGCGGTGTTTCCAACATGGCCGACCAGAACATGCGTCGTCGGGGCATGACAGACGATAGTGACCCACCGTCGACAGGCCGACCCAGGAACGCCGCCGCGTCGGCTCCGCCGACAGCGACCGGTCCGACGGCGAACGCCAGCTGTTTCGGGACGTCATCGGCGTCTCCTGAGACCGCGCCGCCTGCTGCGCCGCGCTCGGTTGCGGCGATCGGCACGGGATCCGGGTTGTCGAGTTGGTAGGACGCGTCACGCAGCACCTGCGCCCACGCCGATTCGCTCATCACCTCGATCGACACCAGTTCGACGTTGAGCAGCACCTCCAGGGCCTCGCCGGCGCTGGCCGGGGCGACGTCGGCAAGCAGGCGCTGCGATCTCGGCGTCGCCTTCTGCCCTGCCCTCGGCACGGCCGGCATCGACAGATCCCCTGGTATCAGCACGATCGTCCCGCCTCCCCGCTCCAGGGTCCCCGATGGAGCGGCTCCTGTTTCCGACTCGTTCACGCCGGCGACGTCGCCGGGAGGCACGATGAGCACCGCGCCGCTCACGCCGCCGTCGACCACTTCGATCGCGGCCGAGAGCGGGGTCGCGGAGACAAGCGCCGACCAGCCCGGTTCGTCGATCGTCGGTCCATCGACGAAGGTGCCCGCGTTCGACGACAGAAGTGTGTGGTAGCCGCGGATCAAGATGAACGGGATGGCCATGGCCAACACGAGTTCCGCCGCGGCGAAGGCGAGAAGACTGGTTCGGGCACGCCGATCAGGCGCAGTGATACGGGCGGCGGGCCATCTCACGGACCCCCACGATAGAGGCGCCACGAGTCGATGTGCTCGATCACCGGTTTCGGGGTGAGAAAGCGGATCGAGCGGCCCTGAGACACCCGGCGGCGGAGCCCCGTCCCCGAGATGTTCACGGCCGGAATCTCCACCAGCTCCCAGCTCCAGCCGGTGGGCGGCTGGAAGTCGGCTCCAGGCCGGTTCACCACGACGATTTCAGCCTGAGTTCGTAGTTTCTCGACGTTGTGCCAGGTGTCCAGACCGGCCGCGGCGTCCGCTCCGACGATGACTCGCCACTCCGTTTTCGGGTGATTTTCGGCCAAAGCATCTAAAGTAACAGAAGTGTAACTTGGCCCACCGAGCCGCATCTCGATGTCGGAAACGGCCAGCCCATCGGCGTCACCCACGGCGTCGCGGGTCATGATCAGCCGCTTTTCGACCTCGGTAATAGGCCGGATGCCAACCTTCTGCCAGGGCTCATTGGCAGGCACAAGCAGCACTTTGTCGAGGTCCAGCGCTCGCAGCACCTGATCTGCGACAATGAGATGACCGAGATGGGGCGGATCAAAGGTTCCGCCGAGAATACCGATGCGCTCGCCGGTGTTAGTACCCATGAGTGATGTTTGCGTAGCGCGATTGAGCGAAAAATACACCCAATGTGACGTTTGTCACTTAACAGGAGCTCCGATTCGTACTAAAACAGATATTCGGGCGTCAACGCTCTAGACCCGCCCGGCCCAAAATCAGCACGGATACTTCAAACCGAACCGAAGCCGGAACCAACGAGCGTACAGCCCCAACAGGACTTCTGACTCCTGTTTGACTCTCCCCGACCAAAATTCAAGTTGATAGAGAAGCACGCGCCATGAGTGATTCAGTAGGACAGTATTTAAACGAGATCGGCCTTGTTCCGCTCCTCACAGCAGATGAGGAACGTGAGCTGAGCCAGATCATCGAAAAGGGCCGAGACGCCCAGGAATTGATCGACGCCGGCGACAACTCCGCCGCCAACCGACGCGCCGTCCGAGCGGCCGCGCGGGCCAAGGACCGTTTCATTCGGGCCAACCTCCGCTTGGTGGTGAGCGTGGCCCGCCGCTACCCCCTTCCCCCGTCCATGGAGCTCCTGGATCTCATCCAGGAGGGCAACCTCGGTCTCGAGCACGCAGTCGACAAGTTCGACTGGCGCAAGGGATTCAAGTTCTCCACCTATGCCACGTTCTGGATTCGGCAGGCCATCGGTCGTGCCCTCGACCAGAAGGCCAGCCTGGTTCGCCTGCCCGGCGATCGCTCGGCCAGCCTGCGGGCGGCCCTACGCCAGGTGTCGGGCGACGGCGACGAGCTCGACGATGAGCACGCACGCCTCCACCGCCTCACCACCCCCACCTCCCTCGACCGGACCATCGGCGACGACGAGTCCAACGAGCTGGTCGACCTCCTCCCCGACTCCAACCCCGGCCCCGAGGTCGAGGTCATGGCTCGGGCCGAGGAAACGATGGTCACCGGCCTCCTCGAGGTCCTCGACCCCCGGGCCAAGTATGCGGTGGAGCAGCGATTCGGCCTCAATGACGGCCGTAAGCGCAGCTACCGCGAGGTCGGCGAGGAACTGGGTGTGACCGCCGAAGCCGCCCGTCGTCTGGTG
>JBFHEP010000360.1:0-3373 GCA_041584095.1 Acidimicrobiales bacterium
AAGCCCAGGCCGAAGCCCAACCCCTCGTAGCGGTCGACGCTGTCGGCCGCGGCCCCCATGGCCACCAGGTCGCAGCCGCCGGGCAGGTGGTTGCGGGTGGCGTAATCGATCGTCTTGCGGCCGAGAACCCGAGTGCCACCGAGCTGACCGCCGTGGCTCAGCATGAGGCAGAATCGGAGGTAGTCGTCGAGCGTCGACACCAGCCCGCTACCACCCGAGAGGAACCGGCGCCCGGACCGAAACCGGCTGGTGGGTCCGGCGTCGTCGACGAGAGCCATGTGCTCACCCTCGGCGCCCGCCGGCAGCGGGACGGGGGAGGCCGACGGCAACGCGTAGGCGGCGGCGAAACGGTCGGCGTGTTCATCGGGCACGCTGAAGCCGGTGTCGGCCATGCCCAGCGGTTCGAAGAACCGCTCGTGGAGAAACCGATCGAACCGCTGACCGCTGATGACCTCGATCAGCCGCCCGACGACGTCGGTGGCCACGCTGTAGGACCAGTGGGTGCCGGGGGAGTGCAACAGCGGAACGCGGGCCAGCGCTTCCACGTACTCGTCGAGCGGGAGATCGCCGTCGATGCCGTGCCTGTGGTAGAGCTTCTCGACCGGATGATCGGCGATCCAGCTGTAGGTGAGGCCGGCGGTGTGGGTCAGCAGGTCATGGATCGTGACCTCCCGGTCCGGGAAACGGGTGGTGTAGGTCCTGGCGGTGCCGCCGGCGAACACCCGCAAATCGGCCCACGACGGAATGAAGTTGCTGACCGGTTCGTTGAGGCGAAACCGCCCCTCCTCGTAGAGCGTGAGCAGCGCCAGCGACGTGATCGGCTTGGTCATGGAGTAGATCCGCACGATCGTGTCGTCGGTCCAAGGGGCCCCGTCGGCCGGGCGCCGTTGCCCGATGGCCCCCCGGTGGGCGACCGTCCCGTTCCGGGCGACGATCCAGGAGAAGCCCGGATAGCGCCCTGGTTTCAGGTAGTTCTCGGTGACGAAGGGCTCGATCCGGGCGAGTCGCACCGGGTCGAGTCCGACCTCGCGAGGGTCGGCCTCCGCCGGAATGTTCAATCGATGGCTCCACAGCGGACGACCGTGCGCCCTCTGACCTGCCCGGCGAGTATCCGGGGAGCGAGTTCGACGACCTCGGCCAGGGCGACCTCGCTCGTCATCGACTCGAGCTTGTCGGCGTCCATCGATTCGGCCAGCGCCTTCCAGATCTCCAGTCGCTGGTCGAACGGGCAGTGCACCGAATCGATCCCGAGCACGTTGACGCCGCGCAGTAGGAACGGGATCACCGTGGTCGAGAGGTCGTTGCCGCCTGCGTTGCCGCAGGACGCGACTGATCCGGCGAGCCGCAACTCGGCGAGGACGTGGGCCAGCGTGTCGCCGCCGACGGCGTCGATGCAACCGGCCCACCGTTCGCTCAGCAGCGGCCTTGACGGGTTGTCGGCCAGCTCGGCCCGATCGATGGCCTCGGCCGCACCAAGGGCCTCCAGCTGGGCGACATTGTCGAGGCGGCCCGTCGAGGCCACCACGTGGTGGCCTCGGGCGGCGGACCACATGATCGCCGAACTGCCGACGCCACCGGAGGCGCCGGTGACCAACAGCGGGTTGTCGGGTGAAGGTTCCAAGCCGTGTGCCTCGAGTGCCAGCAGGGCCTGCATTGCGGTGAAGCCGGCGGTGCCGATGGCCATGGCCTGTCGGGTGGACATCCCGTCGGGGAGCGGAACGAGCCAGTCGGCATCGACCCGGGCCCGCTGCGCGTACCCGCCCCAGTGGACTTCACCCACCCGCCAGCCGGTGAGCACCACAGGATCGCCGGGTTGGTACCGCTCGTCGTGGGAGGTGATCACCGTGCCGGCCAAGTCCACGCCGGGGATGTGCGGGTAGGTCCGCACGAGCCGGCCGAGCCCCCGGAGAACCATGGCGTCCTTGTAGTTCAGCGACGAGTAGTCGATGGCGATGTCGACGTTTCCCTCGGGCAATTCCGACTCGTCGAGCTCGGTCATCGACGCCACGATTCTCGGACGCTTCGGATCGTCGGTGGCTTCATCGGTCAACAGCAATGCACGAAAGGCCATGGCCTTCAACCTAGTTTCCCCGGCCTCCGAACCCCTGAATCCGGGCAAAATCCAGCCCTTGATGTGGGCATCACTGCCCCCCGAACGGGTCGGTGCGCGCCGAACCGAAATCGCCACGCTAGGTTGGGAAGGACCGACGCGGCCTTGCTGCCAAACGCGAGGCTCGATGTTGTTGGTCAGCCAACCATTTGTTCACGTCTCCAAGAATCCAGGGAGCGTTATGACCAAGCACATCTTCGTCACCGGTGGCGTGGTGAGTTCGTTGGGGAAGGGCCTCACGGCCTCCTCCCTGGGGCGCCTGCTCAAGGCCCGTGGTCTACGGGTCACGATGCAGAAGCTCGACCCCTACATCAACGTCGACCCGGGCACCATGAACCCGTTCGAGCACGGAGAGGTGTACGTGACCGACGACGGGGGAGAGACCGACCTCGATCTCGGCCACTACGAGCGGTTCATCGACGAGAACCTGACCCGGGCCTCGAATGCCACCACCGGATCGATCTACTCGTCGGTCATCGCGGCCGAGCGGCGGGGCGACTATCTCGGCAAGACGGTGCAGGTCATTCCCCACATCACCGACGAGATCAAGCGCCGGATCTCCAACCTGGCCGACGACGAGGTCGACGTCGTCATCACCGAGGTCGGCGGCACGGTCGGCGACATCGAGATTCTGCCGTTTCTCGAGGCCATCCGCCAATTCCGGCTCGACGTCGGCCGCCAGAACGTCTGCTATGTCCACGTCACCCTCGTTCCCTACATCGGTCCGGCGGGGGAGCTGAAGACCAAACCCACCCAGCACTCGGTCACCGAACTCCGTAGCCGGGGTATCCAACCCGACGTGATCGTGTGCCGTTCCGACCGCCGCATCTCCGACAGCCTCCGTCACAAGATCTCGAACCTGTGCGACGTGCCGATCGAGGCGGTCATCAACGCGCCGGACGCCTCGAGTCTCTACGAGATCCCGCTCGTCATGCGCGACGCCGGTCTCGACGACAACGTCTGTCGGCTGCTCGGCCTCGACGTGGCCGAGCCCGACCTGGCCGAGTGGCGGAATCTGGTGGAGCGGGTCGAAAATGCCTGGAAGCCGTTGCGGATCGGCATCGTCGGCAAGTACGTGAGCCTCCCCGACGCCTACCTGTCCGTGGCCGAGGCGCTCCGTCACGCCGCCTTCAATCACGATGTGGATCTCGAGATCTCCTGGATCATGTCCGACCACGTCGAGGGTCTGTTGGTGGCTGAGGCGCTGGCCGGCCTCGACGGCATCGTGCTGCCGGGCGGATTCGGCGAGCGGGGGGTCGAGGG
>JBFHEP010000361.1:0-3146 GCA_041584095.1 Acidimicrobiales bacterium
ACGTGGGAGCGCCCGGCCATCGCCGCCCGAGCCCGACCGGCCTTGAGCAGGGCCAGTGACCCGCGGGGGCTGGCTCCGGCCTCGGTCCGTGGGGTGTTTCGGGTGGCCTCGACGAGGTCGACGACATACTGGGCGACCGGCCGGGACACGTGCACCTGCTCCACCCGCTGCTGCAGACCGACCACGTCGTCTCGGCTCAGGACCGGTTGCAAACCAACCCGATCACCGATTCGTTCGGCCCGACGCATCAGCAGCTCCACCTCGTGATCGCGACCCGGGTAGCCGACCCCGGTGCGGATCAGGAACCGGTCGAGCTGGGCCTCCGGCAGCGGGTAGGTGCCCTCCTGCTCGATCGGATTCTGGGTGCCGACGACGAGGAACGGCTCGGGCAGGCGGCGGGTCACCGCATCGGCCGTGACCTGCCGCTCCTCCATCGCCTCGAGGAGAGCGGACTGAGTCTTGGGCGGGGCCCTGTTGATCTCGTCGCCGAGCACGAGGTTGGCGAACACCGGGCCGGGCTGGAAGGTCGGCTCGCCGGTCGCGCCTGCCAGGACGGTGGCGCCGGTGATGTCGGCCGGGATCAGATCAGGCGTGAACTGGACCCGGGCGAATCGAAGACCAGCCGCCTCGGCAAGGGCCCGGGCGATCGCGGTCTTGGCCACGCCGGGCACGTCTTCGAGCAGAATGTGTCCGTCGGCCAGCAGAGCGGTGACGATCAGCTCCAGCACTTGGCGCTTGCCGACGATGGCACGCTCCAACTCGTCGATCAGACGCTGGGCGGCCATCTGGACATCGGTGTGACTCATTCGGTGCTGATCCTATCGTTCCTGTTCGCGGTGGAGGTCGAGGCGTGACTCGAGAACCTCGACCACACGCTCGACGTCGTCGTTCGAGGCGTCGAGAGGGATCGGGGCCAGGTCGGTGCGGTCCCGGCCGGCGGTGATCAATCGGTTGACGGTGGCCACCAGATCCCGGCGGGCGACCGAATCCCTGGGCGAACGGAGCTGCAGATCGATCGCCTCCAATTCCCACGGCGTGGCGGTCAGCCCGGCCGGACTGGGCGGCTCGACGGTTCGCGGCCCGGCCGATCGGCTTCCCCGGCTGACCCGGCGATTCAAACGTATCAGCAGGATCGTCAGCCCGACGGCGGCGAGCAGCGCAATGGCCGGAAGGGCGTCGGCCAATACGATCATGACCGGGAGACGCCCACGTTCGGGTCGACCGGATCGGGTGCGTGAGTTCCGCGCACCAGCCTGAGGAGATCGTCGATCATGTCACGACGATCCTGCTCGGTGGCCCGTCCGGGAGCGAACCGGGCCTTGGCGTACAGGTCACAGATGCGGCCGAGGGTCGACTCGACTGCCGGGACCGTGTCGCTGGCCCGCCGATGCCATTCGAAGGGTGTCTCCTCGTCGCGGCGAACCGGCAGCCCGCTCAGTCCCTGTTCCACCGCGTGGAACGCAAGACGGATGGCTCTGGTGGGGTCGGGGTCGGCGGCCAGGCGCTCGAGGAACCCTTCGAAGTCCTCGACGCCATCGGTTGCCCAGTCCAGCGTGGTGGTGACGGATGTCGATGGCTCGCCTTGGTTGCGATGCATCAGGTAGCCGGTGAGGGCACTGGCGATGGCGAGCGCAGCAATCGTGGCCACGATCCACCGCCACGGCATCTCGCGGGGAGCGGCGACGATGGCCGCAGCGACCTCGCCGGGCAACTCGATCGGGCTGATCGTGGTGCCGTCGTTCAGTGCCACGGTGCCGTCGGGGCCGGTCAACGGAGTGACTGTCTCGCCGTCGAACTCGGTGGCCGACACTCCGCCGGTGCGCCCGTCCGGCCGAAGTTCGACCGGCGGGTTGCCGGGGGCGTGAACGTCGACTCCCTGATCGGTCGGCGTCAGGCCCAGGTCGCTTGGTTCGATTATGCCAGGCGGAACCGGCTCCAGGCGTCCGTCGGAGGTCAGGCGGACCCCGGAGCCCGTGCCGGGCACCAGGTCGAACTCGCCGTTCTGGCCCTCGACGCTGGCCCGGGCGACGCCGTCGGCATCGAATCTGATTTCAATCGTGCCGTCCTGGCTCGTCATCGTGACCGATGGCTCGGTGATCGTCTCGGCAGCGGGTTCCGGTGGCTGCAGCGGATTGTCGGACAACGGGTCGGCTTGCTCGTTGGGCCGCTCCTGTGCGCCCGCCTCGGGTCGGGGCGCAGCCGACAGCGCCAGCCCAACCATGACCAGGAGGAAGACCGCTGCCGGTATCACCAGCCAGCGGGCGCTGCGAACAAGACCGGACACGACTACCAGTGTGCCTGGAATGCCTCCGGGCGGCGAGGGTGATGGCGGTGTTTGGGGAGAGAAACCTATCTGCGACCGTTGGCCGTGGTTGGCGGGAGATCAGGTTCCGTCGTCGAAATCGGCCTTGTTGCTGGGCGAACCCGGGGTGATGATCGACTCTTCGTCGAGATCGCCGGCATCGCTTGTCCGGCTGACGCGGCCCGATGAGCGAGCGGACGCTCCGCCGCCGGTGAGGCGGCGAAGGATCGACGGCAGACGCACGGGCCGCTCGGCCCGCGGCTTGATCGTGACGGCCCTGGACGCGGCCATCTTCTCCCTCGAAAGCGGGTCCTTCACCGAACCGAGGGCCGTGGTCGAGAGGCTGATGAGGATGTTGTAGAACAAGTCGGGCTGGTTGAGGAAGTTGAGCACGCCGAGGGCCTGGTCCTGGCCGGCACTCTCAATGCGTAGGGTGCCGTAGTCGAAGATCTCACCGGGTACGGTGCGTTTGAAGGCGATGTCGGTGATCCGGGTCAGGGGCATGGCGTCGATATGGGCGCCGAAGAATCCCTTGGCGCGGAGGACGCGGCGGTTGGTGATGTACAGCCGCTCGTAAAAGGCCCACATGGCCGACCGGTACACGAACCGTCCGGCGGCGATCAGGATCAGCGCGATGGCCATCGTCTCGAACCCGAGGACGATGAAGCCGATGACGAGGCCTGCGGCTGCGGCGTAGATCGCCAGCTTTTTCCAGTTCCCCTGCCGGTACATGACGAAGGCCACCGCGATGGCCATCAGAAAGAGGAATCCGCCGAGTGCTCCATCAGGAAGCCCACCGGCGAACATGGTGATCAGTATGAGGATGGCGACCGTCTCGACAAAA
>JBFHEP010000362.1:0-3103 GCA_041584095.1 Acidimicrobiales bacterium
CCACGTTCGGTGAATCCCACGGTTCAGCCGTCGGTGTCGTGGTCGACGGTTGCCCGCCGGGTTTGGCGCTCGAAATCACCGACATCCAACGGGACCTCGACCGGCGACGGCCCGGTCAGAGCAAGCTGGTTACCCAGCGGCAGGAGGCCGACCAGGTGCGGGTCCTTTCCGGGCTCTTCGAGGGCCGCACCACCGGCACCCCACTGGCCATGGTGGTCGAAAACGCCGACCAGCGACCGGGAGCCTACGACCACCTGCGCGACGTCTACCGTCCGAGCCACGCCGACTACACCTACGAGGCCAAATACGGTCTTCGGGATCACCGCGGTGGCGGTCGGTCGTCGGCCCGGGAAACGGTCGGCCGGGTGGCGGCGGCCGCTGTCGCCCGCCGGCTCCTCACCGACGCGGCGGGCATCGAGGTGCTGGCCTGGGTCAGCCGCGTCCACACGATCGAGGCAGCCGTCGATGCGGCCGTGGTGAGCCTTGACGACGTCGAGGCCGACCCCACTCGCTGCCCGGACCCCGGCGCGGCGGCCGCGATGACGGAGGCCATCGAGCGGGCCCGTCGCGATGGCGACTCGCTCGGCGGCGTGGTCACCGCAGTGGCGAGGAGGGTTCCCGCCGGGCTCGGCGAGCCGGTGTTCGACCGTCTCGAGGCCGATCTGGCCAAGGGCATGCTGTCACTACCGGCTACAAAGGGCTTTGAGATCGGCAGCGGGTTCGACGGAACGATGATGACCGGACGGGAGCACAACGACCCGTTCGTTCCGGGTCCCGACGGGCCGACGACGACCACCAATCACTCCGGCGGTGTACAGGGCGGCATCAGCAACGGGTCCGACATCGTGTTGCGAGTGGCCTTCAAGCCGACCGCCACGATCTCGTCGGAGCAGAAGACCGTCACGACCTCCGGCGAGCCGACGGTACTGGCCGCCAAAGGTCGTCACGATCCGTGTGTGCTCCCAAGGGCCGTCCCCCTCGTCGAGGCGATGACGTTGCTGGTGCTGGCCGACCACTGGCTCCGCCAGCAGGCCCTCCGCTCGCTGTAGCTGCGTCCGGCTGTCGCAAGCCGAACCGGGTCCGAAACGGCCCGCAACGGCAAACAACACGGGGACGGTGACGACTCGTCGGCTACGAGATGGCGTCGAGCGCCCGTTCCTCACCGATGTCGATCAGAGGGGCGTCGTTGCCCATGACCTCGTCGGCCGACAGCCGCCCGGGGCCGAGGAACACGAGACCGATCAGACCGGCCAGATACGCCAGCTCCTGCTCGGCGCCGCCGAGGATGACGTCGTTCTTGACCCAGATGATGGCCCCGACGATGATCCCGGCCAGCAGCAGCGCGGCGATACGGGTGGCGAAGCCTACGATGAGGGCCAAACCAAGCACGATCTCGGCGATGGCGACCAAGGGCGCTGTCAGCGACGCTAGGGGAACACCCTCCGAGTCGAAGAATCCCTCGACATTGCTCAGCCCGACATCGAATTTGTCCCATCCGTGCAGCACGAACAGTGACCCGAGTATCAGTCGTATGATCAGGGGTCCGTATGACCCAAGGCGGCCAAGGGCATGGTTGAGCGGTTTCATGGTGGTTTCTCCTCGTCGGCGTTGCTCGGTGGTAACCACACCCGTGGGCGTGCAGCGGAAGGCGTGAATACCGTTCGACAAGCAACCAGGCTCGACGGCAGATGATTCCGACAACGGCGACAAATCCTCGCCGGGCAACGAGGAACCGGCCCGGCAACCGATCGCCTCGCCGGTCGGTCTCGTTCTGTGCCTGTCACGACGGAGCTTTGACTCCGCCAAAGGCTAGATGATGTTCGACGATGACGGCTACCGCCGCCGGACGGTCAGCGATAGTCGGGATTGGGGAAATCGAACCGACAACCGGCGTCCCACGCCGAACGCTGGTTGCCGTGGGCCGGTACACCTCCGCTGTCCTTGATCATGCGAGCGAGGTGCATCAGATTCCAGGTCATGAAGGTCGTGTTGCGGTTGGTGAAGTCGTTCTCGGGGCCGCCACTACCGGGGTCGAGATAGCTGGGTCCCGGACCAGCCTCCCCCAGCCAGGCGGCATCGGCCTGTGGTGGGATCGTGTAGCCCAGGTGCTGAAGGCTGTAGAGGACGTTCATGGCGCAGTGCTTCGCGCCGTCCTCGTTTCCGGTCACGAGGCACCCCCCGACCCGGCCGTAGTAGGCGTATTGCCCGTGCTGATTGAGAATATGGGATGAGCCGTAGAGGCGCTCGATCACCTTCGTACAGACACTCGACTTCTCGCCAAGCCAGATCGGCGTCGTCAACACCAGGATGTCGGCCTCCATGACCCGCTCCTGGAGGTCCGGCCAGTCGTCCCGTTCCCAGCCGTGCTCCGTCATGTCGGGCCATACACCGGTGGCGATCTCGTGATCAACCGCTCGCACGCTGTCAACCGAGACCTCGTTCTTGCGGAGTATGGATGCGGAGATGTCGATCAGCCCCTGCGTGTGGCTCTGTTCAGGGCTCTTCTTCAACGTGCAGTTGATGAACAGAGCCTTGAGATCTGAGTAGTCCCACTGGCACTCCTCCGCAAGCTTGTCGAGTCGTTCCTCGAGTTCCACCACGGCCTCCTCTGGTGATCCCGCCCCATCCTCGATGCCCAGTCCTAGGTGGTGACAATCCTACTTGTCGCCATCGGTCGGTGCAGGCCGGGGCAACGGTGGTCGGCGTCAAACAACATCCGGACCATCCTCCACGAGAGCAACCGGTGGCCCTGGGCCGCGTCCACATGGGAAGGTACAAGGGTGGAAGCGATCGATGTCGTCATAGTCGCTCTGTTCGCCGTCGCCTACGGGGCGCTCTCGAAGCTCATCGAACGCACGCCTCTGACGGGCCCGATGCTCTTTGTCGGCTTCGGCATCGCCGTTGGCTCACCCGGGTTCGATGTGCTCAACGTCCCGCTCACGGACAGCGGTGTCGAGCTGCTGGCCGAGCTCACACTCGGTTTGCTGCTTTTCTCCGATGCCATCCGAGTTGACCTTGCACGGCTGCGGGTCGATTTCGCCCTCCCGTTGCGCATGTTGGCAATCGGGCTCCCACTGGCAATCGGGATCGGCACGATGCTCGC
>JBFHEP010000363.1:0-3084 GCA_041584095.1 Acidimicrobiales bacterium
GGACGAAGCTGTTGTGGGACCGGTAGCGGGTCGGGGCTTGGCTCGCTGTGCCCAGGACAACCAGTTCTCGGTTGCTCATCGCCGAGCATTGTACGTGGACCGACCGACGGTCGGACTCCTCGCAACCTGCCACGCCGTCGAGCGGAGCAGTGTCGATCCCAGGTTGCTCCTTCTGGTGCATGGCGCTGAGGCACCGGTCGCTATTGTCGAAGCCATGCAACAGTTGGGAATGGTCGGTCTGGGACGAATGGGCGGCAACATGGTTCGACGCCTGCACCGGGCGGGAATCGCCTGTGTCGGCTACGCCGCGTCCCGGGAGTCAGTGGACGAGATGGTGGCCGAGGGAGTCGTCACCGGAGCCATCGAGCTGGCCGATCTGGTTGCCAAGCTCGATCGGCCCCGCGCCGTCTGGATCATGATCCCGGCCGGTTTCGTCGACGGGGTGATCGACGACTTGGCCCCGTTGCTCGATCCAGACGACGTCATCATCGACGGCGGCAACACGCACTATCCACTCGACATCGAACGGTCCGACCGCCTGGCCGAACAGGGCATCCACTATCTCGACGTCGGCACCTCCGGAGGGGTGCACGGCCTCGAACGGGGCTATTGCCAGATGATCGGTGGTGAGTCCGAGATCGTCGACCGGCTGCGGCCGGTTTTCGAGACGCTGGCGCCGGGTGTCGACGCAGAGCCTCGAACCGACGGTCGCTCCGGCGACCCGGCACCGTCGGAGCACGGCTACCTGCATTGCGGCCCGGCGGGCGCCGGCCACTTCGTCAAGATGGTGCACAATGGCGTGGAGTACGCCATCATGGCCGCCTACGCCGAGGGCATGAACCTCATGTCGCGGGCCGGCATCGGGCGCGAGGATCGGGAGGTCGATGCCGAGACCACGCCGCTGGTAAACCCCCGCCTCTACCAGTACGACATCGATGTCGCCGAGGTGGCCGAGGTATGGCGACGGGGCAGTGTGATCGGGTCGTGGCTGCTCGATTTGACGGCCGAGGCCCTGTTGCACGACGGCGACCTCTCACAATACGAGGGTCGTGTCTCGGATTCCGGGGAGGGTCGCTGGACCGCGCTGGCCGCGGTCGAAACCGGCACGCCGGCTCCGACCATCCTCGATGCCCTCTTCAGCCGGTTCTCGTCTCGGGACAACGACCGGTTCGCCAATCAGGTTCTCTCCGCCATGCGAGCCGGGTTCGGCGGCCATCGGGAACAGGCGGCCGAGTCTGGGACGTCGAGCTTGAACGAGGACGGCCGATGACCCGGGATCGCATCCACCCCCGGCCGCATCGGCGACCTCCCGCTCCGATCGACGTTCCGGCCGAGCTGGCGGTGCCATTCGGCAACGGCCACCAGACTGCCGACGCGCTCGTGTTGTTCGGTATCACCGGCGACCTGGCCCGCAAGAAGCTCTTCAGCGCCCTCTACCGCCTCGAGGCCGATGGGCAGCTCGAAGGTCCCGTTGTCGGCGTTGCGTCGTCGAACTGGTCGATCGAGGAGTTGGGGGCCAATGCCCGGGAGGCCCTCGAGGAGGCCGGGTTCGAGATCCACGAGGAGGTTTGGGCTCGCCTGGCCGACCGGCTCGACTATGTTTCCGGCGACTATCGGGAGACCGATACGTTCGAACGAGTGGCGGCCCGGGTCGGCGACGCCGACTGTCCGGTCTGCTACCTGGCCATCCCGCCGTTCCTCTTTCCCACCGTCATCGAGGGGCTCGGCGCCAGCGGTCTCAACCGCGGGCGGGTCGTGTTGGAGAAGCCGTTCGGACGCGACCTGGCGTCATCCCGCGAACTCGACAAGGCGGTCAAAGCCCATTTCCCCGAAGAGCGGATCTACCGCATCGACCACTTCCTCGGCAAGGAGCCGGTCCTCAACATCCTGGTCTTCCGCTTCGCCAACGCCATCTTCGAGCCGCTGTGGAATCGACACCACGTCAGCCGGGTCACGATCGACATGGCTGAGGACTTCGGGATCGATGGCCGGGGCAAGTTCTACGACGAGGTAGGAGCCCTGCGCGACGTGGCGCAGAACCACCTGCTGCAGATCGTCGCGCTGCTGGCCATGGAACCACCGGTGTCCGACGACGCCGATTCCCTGTCCGACGAGGTCGTCAAGGTCCTGCGGGCCATCCGGCCACTGGATCCCAGCCGGGTGTGGCGCGGCCAGTACGAGGGATACCTCGACGAGGACGGCGTGAAGCCCGACTCCGACACCGAAACCTACGTGGCGATCGACTTCGAGATCGATTCGTGGCGATGGGCGGGGGTTCCGTGGCGAATTCGAGCCGGCAAAGGGTTGAACCGGACCAGGACCGAGGCCGTCGTCGAGTTCCTGGCGCCGCCGCGTCCGCTGTTCAGCGACATCGAGTGCTCACCCCGGGCCAACGCCCTCCGGTTCGAGATGAAACCGAACGATGTCATCTGTCTCGATATCCAGGCCAAGGCACCCGGTGAGTCATTGGTGAGCGAGACAGCCAGCCTCAGCCTCGATCACGACGGCATCGAGTTCGGGCCGAGCCCCTACCACCGGCTGCTGGGCGACGCCCTCAGCGGCGACCGTCGCCTCTTCGCCCGGGGTGATCAGGTCGACGTCGCCTGGCAGATCGTCCAGCCGGTCCTCGACGCGCCGGCGCCGGTCGTCGTGTACCCGTTCGGATCGGAGTTCCCCGATGCCCGGACGGCTCAGGCCCGAGTGCCCGATGACCGCTGACACCGGCGTGGGCGACCAGTGCACGATCACCGTCGACCTCGGCGGGACGAACGTCCGAGCCGCCGCAGTCGACGACCGAGGCCGCCTGGTGTCCCACATGCGGGCACCGACACCGCGTCACGATCCGGATCCGCAGTTCCTCATCAACCTGATCAAGGCCGTCATCGCGGCGCTGCCCCCGGATCGCCGTGCCGATCAGGCGGTCGTCGGCCTGCCCGGGGTCATCGACCAGGTCCACGAACGGTTGGTTACCGGCGTGAACCTGCCGGCCGGCTGGATCGACAAGATCAACGAGGACTGGATCGCCGATCAGGTCGGCATCGAGGTCAGCCTGGCCAACGATGCCGATCTCGCCGCCGTCGGTGA
>JBFHEP010000364.1:0-3021 GCA_041584095.1 Acidimicrobiales bacterium
CAGTGGTCGTCATACCGGCCGGCGCCGATGCGAAGTCACGTTCGTGCGACACGCGAGGCAACAACACGGTCGACAAACTCGTCGAGTGCGTCACCCTCGAAGGCGTTCGGGCTCATCAGGCTGCCTTCCAAGCTGCGGCTGACGCCAACGGCGGTATTCGTGCAGCCGGCACCCCCGGCTATGACGCCACGGTCGACTACGTCGTCGGCGTCCTTGAAGACGCCGGCTACGACGTCGAGCTTGATGGCTTCCCGTTCACGTTTGTAGCTCTGCCCAAACTGTCCCAGACCGCGCCAATCCCGGCCGTGTACGAGACCGGGCTGTTCAGTGGTACCGGCACCGGCACGGTGTCCGGCCCGGTGATCCCGGTCGATCTGGCATTGGGCTCGGCCGATTGGCCGACCGCCCCCGCCAACTCGACGAGCGGTTGTGAAGCCGCCGACTTCTCCGGCCTCGACTTCTCCGGTCCCAACGACATCGCTCTCGTCCAGCGGGGCGCCTGCTTCTTCTCGGTCAAGGCCGTGAACGCCGAAGCCGCCGGAGCGGAAGCCATCATCATCTTCAACCAGGGCAACTCCCCGACCCGCCTCGGTCCGGTGAGCGGCAACGCCACCTCCCTGCCCGACGGCTCGCCGTCGAACATCGGGATTCCGATGGCTGGTGCCTCATTCGACGCCGGCATCAACCTGTCAGCCGCCGGTTCCGCAGCCACCGTCACGGTCGACCCGCCGGTGGAGACCACCCAGTACAACATCCTTGCCGAACTGCCGGGCCGTAACGACGACAACGTCGTGATGGCCGGCGCCCACCTCGATTCGGTCCAACAAGGCCCCGGCGTCCAGGACAACGGTACCGGTAGCGCCGCCATTCTCGAAACCGCCGTGCAGATGGCCAAGGTCAAGCCCCGCAACACAGTGCGCTTCGCCTGGTGGGGCGCTGAGGAAGCCGGTCTCGTCGGTTCAACCCAGTACGTGGCCGGGCTCAGCCAGGAGGAGATCGACGACATCGCCCTCTACCTGAACTTCGACATGATCGGCTCGCCGAACTTCATCTACTCGATCTACGACGGTGACGACTCCGACGGCGTCGGAGCCGGCCCCGGCCCCGAAGGCTCGGCGGCGATCGAGACGTTCTTCGAGAACTTCTACGAGGCTCGGAGCCTGCCCTACACCGGCACCGACTTCTCCGGTCGCTCCGACTACGGGCCGTTCATTGCCGTTGGTATCCCCGCCGGCGGCCTCTTCACCGGAGCCGAAGTCGTCAAGACGCCGGAACAGGCCGCCATCTGGGGTGGAACCGCCGGCGAACAATACGACCCGTGCTACCACCTGGCCTGTGACACCTTCGACAACATCAGTCTCGAAGCGTTCGACGTCAACTCCGACGCCGTGGCCGCCGCAACGCTCAGCTTCGCCATGAACACCGAAGCGGTGAACGGCAAGAAGGGCAAGGGCAACTTCAAGGTCCAGAACCAGGACTTCGGGCACGCCCACATGCACGACCACGACATGATGGACTAACCTTCGCGGGAACCTGACTTGTGAAAGTCAACGCCACGGCCGCCCTCCTGATCCGGGGGGCGGCCGTGGCGCGTTCAATCGGCGACAGCCGACCGACTCTTGGATCTGAGGTTCGTGGACGTTGGCCCCAGCGTCGGGGAACCTCGGATTGGAATGAGGCCCAACGGATCCAGTCGCGACCGTGGGCCGCCCCAGTAAACGTTGGGGGATACGCCGGATGTGCGGTGCACGGCAAACGGCCGATCATCGAGACATGAGCCACAACGCCCCGAACACTCCCCCTTTCGCCCCGGCGCCGACACCCGATCCGCAGGTCGACTCGTGGGTGTACCGTCACCCCGCGTGGTTCGTGGTCGCATCGCTCGGTATCGGCCTGGCCGCAGCGGCGGTGATCGGCACGGCGGTCGGCATGCTCGTCTACTCCGGTTCAGCCGCCGACTGCAACTCCGACGGCTGGTGCGAACTCGGAGCCGCGCTCTTCGGGCTGCTGGCCGGCTGCCTGGCTGCTCTCGTCGCCCACATCGTGGCGGGCGTCGCCTTCATCCGACGACACTGTCCGCCGGGTCAACGGACGGTTCCCATCGTGTTGCACATCGGCGTGCCGGTCATGTTGTTCGGCATTCTGCTCGCCCTTTCAGGTCTCTGACCTTCGACAAGTGTGTCGAACATATCGCTTGCATTCCCCCGCTCGATGTAATATTCTGTGAAATCTAACATTCGTGAACGCAGCCGAGGTCGATTCGACACACCACCGGTTGCGTAGGGGGAGTGTCAACCGTGACGAGCACAGGCAGCCGTTGCCATCCAGCAACGTCGACCGGAATGCGGAATCGGTGAGCGAGCCCGATCAGCCTATCCTGGCGCTTCGGAGCATCTCCAAGCGTTTCGGTGCCACGCAGGCGCTCGCCGATGTCGAACTGGATCTGTTTCCCGGCGAGGTTCACGCGTTGGTCGGCGAGAACGGAGCCGGCAAGTCGACCCTGATCAAGATCGCCACCGGCATCCACCAACCCGACACCGGAACGATGGAGCTGGCCGGCGAGCCGTTTCATCCCGGCGACCCGGCGGCGGCCCAACGGCGGGGTGTGGCCGCCATCTATCAGGAGCCGTCGATCTTTCCCGATCTCAGCGTGGCCGAGAACATCTTCATCGGCCACCAGGATCGAGGTCTGCTCGTCGACCGCAAGGGCATGGAGCGCGATGCGTCCAACGTGCTGCGAAGTCTCGACATGGATCTGAGCCCCTCACAGCCGGCCGGGATCCTCACCGTGGCGGGACAGCAGGCCGTGGAGATCGCCAAGGCCATCTCCCTCGAGGTGCGGGTCCTGATCATGGACGAGCCGACGGCGGCCCTGTCCGCACACGAGGTGAAACAGCTGTTCCGCCAGGTCGAGCGGCTCCGTGAACTCGGGGTCGCGGTGCTGTTCATCAGCCATCGTCTCGACGAGGTCTTCGAGATCGCCGACCGGGTGTCGATCTTCCGCGACGGACGACACATCTC
>JBFHEP010000365.1:0-3003 GCA_041584095.1 Acidimicrobiales bacterium
CCCACGAAGTAGCCGTTCTCGATGCCGGCGTACACCCCTTCGAGGATGGAGCCGTCGCCGAGGTCGTCGAGATGAGCGAAGATCGCCTCCGCCTGGCGCTCCATCTCATCGGTCATCCACTCGACGTACGGGGCACCTCCCAGAGGATCGGCCACGTTGGCCACACCGGTTTCGTGAGCCACGATCTGCTGGGTTCGCAGGGCAATTCGGGCTGCCTTCTCCGTCGGCAGGGCGAGCGCCTCGTCGAACGAATCGGTGTGCAGGCTCTGTGTGCCACCCAAGGCTGCGGCCAGGGCCTGGATGGCCACCCGGGCGATGTTGTTCTCCGGCTGCTGAGCGGTGAGCGAGACCCCGGCGGTCTGGGTGTGGAAACGGCACAGCATCGACCGCTCCTCGCTCGCGCCGTAGCGCTTTTTCATCCATCGGGCCCAGATCCGACGGGCGGCCCGGAACTTGCCGATCTCCTCGAAGAAGTCGGAGTGGCTGTTGAAGAAGAAGCTGAGCCGTCCCGCGAATTCGTCGACGTCGACCCCGGCGGCCACGGCCGCCTCCACGTAGGCGAATCCGTTGGCCAGGGTGAAGGCCAGTTCCTGAGCGGCGGTCGAGCCGGCCTCCCGGATGTGATACCCGGAGATCGACACGGGATGCCAGCGTGGCATTTCCGCCGCGGTGAACCGGATCATGTCGGTGACGATACGAACCGACGGCCGGGGCGGGTAGATGTATTCCTTCTGAGCCTGGTACTCCTTGAAGATGTCGTTCTGGATCGTGCCGGCCAAGTCGGCCCGGGCCACTCCGTTCTTCTCGGCCACGGCCACGTACATTGCCAGGATGATGGCCGCCGGTCCATTGATCGTCATCGAGGTCGACACCCCCGACAAGTCGATGCCGGAGAACAGATCCTCCATGTCGGCCAGGGTGTCGATGGCGACCCCGGCCCGCCCGACCTCGCCGAGCGACCAGGGTGAGTCGGAATCACGACCCATCAGGGTCGGCATGTCGAACGCGGTCGAAAGACCCGTCCCACCGTTGCGGAGAATGGCCTTGAACCGGGCGTTGGTGTCCTCGGCCGTTCCGAACCCGGCGAACATCCGCATCGTCCACAGCCGCGACCGGTACATCGACGGGTACACACCCCGGGTGTAGGGGTATTGGCCGGGATAGGGCGGATCACCATAGACGGGGGCGACGGACACGCCCGACATCGTCTCGAACGGCACGTCTCGGAGCTTCGACGCCTCGTAGGCCTCCCGATACTGCCGGTAGGCCTCCGAGGAGGGGTCGGGAACAGCGGCGTCTGCTGGGTTGGCGCGGTCCGTCATGGTTCCAGTATCGCACAGCCCGCCGATCGCCTCTCAAGCGGACCAACCCCGCAGCGAATCAGACCGATTGCTGACGCTGGCGATGGGCGTCGAGGCGGCCGATCAGCTCCCCGAGGCTGCAATCCTCCTCGAGGGCGCGGCGGACAACATCCTGCTGCGACGGTGGGGTGAGTCCGCCGATGGGCGGGTCCTTGTCGAGGTTGGTCGGGAACGCGTAGCCGTCGGCGCAGGTGGCGATTACGTTGTCGAGGCCGGCGGAGGTCATGCCGGCGGCCTTCGCCTCCGCCAGCGCCGGATAGACGGCCTTGGTCATCCGCACCGTGTCCACGGTCTCCATGGTGCGGCCGAACGCGGAGGAGATCTGCAGCAGGTTGGCCATGCGCCGGACATCCGCGGTTCGATTGGTTCCAGCGGCGTGGAAGAGCGCCGGGTTGAAGTAGACGATGTCACCTTTGGCCAGCGGCAGCTGGATCCGGTTGGCGGCGAAGTAGTCCTTGAACTCCGGGCGGCGCCAGGAAAGATAGCCGGGCAAATACTTCTGGGAGTGGGGCAGATACATCGTCGGGCCGGTCTCGACCGGCATGTCGCAGTGGGCGATCGCCCCCTGCAGGGTGAGCACCGCGGACAGCCGATGGCAATGCACCGGGTACCGGGAGGCCATGGCGTCGGTCATGAACCCCAGGTGGTAGTCACGGTGGGGCTGTTGCGCCTCACCGCCGGGGTTCACGACGTTGACCTGGGAGGTGACCTGATAGGTCGGTCCGAGCCAGGCCAGTGCCCCGAGAGCGACCATGTCGTTGGCGTAGTAGTCGACGAACACCGCCGGGTCGTCGACCGCCAACTTCTCGAGAGCGTTCCAGACCCGGTCGTTGGCACCCGGCTTTGCGTAATGGTCGCCTGATCCCAGACCCGCCTGCTTCTCGTCGACGATAATCCGTTCGAAGGCCTCCGTCGCCCGGTCGATGATCTCGAGTTCGAATCCGTCGGTGATCACCATGATCCCCGGCCCCTGGTCGAGCACCTCGGCCATCTCCTGACCGATGGCGACGGCGGCATCCGGGTCGGCGGCCACGGCAGATCGCAGACGGTCGGCTCGGTAGACGACGACGTTCCGTTCGACGCCGTCGGCGTAGGAGTAGATGTCGCCGTCGGTCGCAACGTCGACGACGGCGATGAAGTCGTCGAGGTCCGGCGCCAGTCCGGCCGGTGTGTCGGCGGTGGCTGTTGTCGGGCTCATGGGCAACGCTCCGGGTTCGGATGCACGATCGCGGATGACCGCTCGCTCAAAGTTTACGACCGATGGCCGCGTCGTCACGAGTGGCTCGTACTCTGGACATCCATGGGTGCAGTCACATCGAGCGCGGCCGTGGTGCTGGCGGCGGGACAGGCCCGACGTTTCGGCCGGCTGAAGCAGTTCGAGACCATCGACGGACAATCGCTGGTCGAACGGGTCGTGGCCACTGCATCATCGGTCTGCGATCTGGTGATCCTCGTGTTGCCCACCGACCATCCGATCGACCTCGCGGCGTCCGCCGAACGGGGGACCTGGGCCGGCTATCCGGTTCATGCCGTCACCCGAGGCGGCCGATCCCACGGCGAGTCGGCCCGCATCGGGCTCGAGGAGGTCCCCAGCCACATCGACGTCGTGGTGATGGCGGCGGCCTCCCATCCCCTCGCCGGA
>JBFHEP010000366.1:0-2924 GCA_041584095.1 Acidimicrobiales bacterium
GCACCGCAGCCGTTTGACCGTCCGACGAGCCGTCGACGACGACCGCACCCCGCGCCTCGACGGCCTCGACAACGCCGGGACCGCCGAGAACGTACACACGTTCCCCCGGCTCGACGAGGGAGGCTCCGGCCATCGCCGACGTGATGACCCGCCCCTCGGCTTCGATGCCGAACGACGCCAACTTGGCCTCCTGCTCGGCAACGGTGGCGAACGAGTTGTTGGTCACGAACGCCACCAGGTGACCACCGTCCACCAGGGCGGCCACCGTCTCGGCCGATCCCGGTATCGGTTCGCGACCGGTCCAGATCACGCCGTCGAGATCGAAGGCCCAGGCGACTGGGCTCGAGTCACCCACCCTGTGGGCTCAGGTTCGAGATGCAGCGAAGATGGCGTCGATGGAGTTGCCGAGAACCTCGTTGAACTCTTCGTCACTCTGGTCCGCCCAAAGTCCCTCGGCCAGAGCCCGGGAGAAGCTGGCGATCATGCCGTTGTTCCGGCTGAGCCGCTCGTTGGCCTCCTCACGCGAGTAGCCGCCCGACAGCGCAACGACCCGGAGTACCCGATCGTCCTCGATCAATGGCCGGTAGAAGTTGTCTTCCGTGGGGATGGTCAGCTTGAGCATGACGGACTGCCCGTCATCCAGCGAGTCGAGATGCGCAACGATGGCATCCCGCAGGAGAGCCTCAGCCTCGGCCTTCTCCGGACTGTGGATGTCGACCTCGGGCTCGATGATCGGCATCAGCCCCGCCGCCAGGATCTGATGGGCGATCTCGAACTGCTGATCCACGACGGCCTTCACCCCGTCGGGATTGGCCAGCTTGATCAACGACCGCATCTTGGTGCCGAACACACCCTTCTCGACGGCCCTGGCGAGCAGTTCGTCCAATCCCGGGTTTGGCTTCATGACCTGGGCACCATTGGCATCATCGGCAAGGCCCTTGTCGGTCTTCAGAAAGGGGACGACCCTGCGCTCGGTCCACAGGTACTCAGCCGAGCCCTTGCCCTCGATGTCCCGATCCATGGTCTGCTCGAAGAGGATGGCTCCGAGAATCCTGTCGCCGGTGAATGCCGGGCTGGTGATGATCCTGGTTCGCATCTGATGGATCAGATCGAACATCTCGTCTTCGTTGGTGTATTCCGACTCGTCGACGCCGTACTGGGCGAGTGCCTTGGGAGTGCTGCCACCGCTCTGGTCGAGTGCGGCGATGAAGCCATCGTCTGTTCGGACCTTTTCCAGCTGTTCTGCGTTCATCTCGTCAACCTATCGTTGTGCGTCGACAAAATCTGCCACTGATTCGACGGCGAAATGCGCCCGGCTGCCGGACCTCCGTCGGCCACCGATTTGCCGCTACAGGTTTGCGGCCCGGTCGGCGGCGTCACCGAAATCGCGATCGGCATGGGCGATGTCGGAGAACAGTCGCCGGGCCCGCGAGTAGTCGCCGGCACGCTCGTAGAGGTCGGCCAGTGCATACCATCGCCTGAGGTGGTGGACGCCGGGGCGACCTCTCACTTTCGGTGCCCGCTCGAGGAACCGTATGGCGTCAGCCACCCGGCCACGATCGGCCATGGCGCCGGCCTGCACGATTCGCCCCTCCTCGATCAGCTCAGGTTCAGGTGACGCCTCGCCGAGTTCCCCCCAAAGTTCCTCGACCTTCGACCAGTTCCGGAGGGCGCGATGGCAGTCGGCCAGCACCGGGTGCTGTTCGACCGACCGGGTCAGGGCGTGGAAGCGCTCCAGGTCAACGATGGCTCGGCCCCACTGACCCAATCGATACCGGGTCAATCCGAGGAGCTCGTGGACCTCGGCCACGTCGGGGGCGAGACGTTTGATCGACACGAGGAGCCGCTCGGCCTCGGTGAATCGCTCGGCTTCGAACGCTACGGCCGCATCGGCCAGCCGGGAGCGCAGCTTCGCCGAGGTCGAAGCTCCGACCTTCCCCATCTCGATATCGTCGACGTGGATCCGGTTCCGGGCCCGACGGCGCTGGTTTCGACGTTTCGACTTGGTCGATGCCGCGGCGCGGACGGCTTCGTCGTCGTCGACCCGTTCGATCACCATCTCGGATCGCTCGTAGTGAGGCTCGTCATCCGCGTCCCTGGCCGGTCGCTTGTCGGGTGGTGGCGGGATGCGCCTGTTCTTCGCCGCCCCGGGCGGTGCGTCGTTGCGGCGCTCGCCAGCCGCCGTTCGGGAGTCCGACGATCCCCTTCTCTGTCCGCCGCCGCCTTTCGATCCCGTACGGTTCCCCGTCCGGCCCTTCGGCGACCCGCCGGCGCCGCGCTTCGAAGGGCCACCTCGACCGGTACGTTCATCGCCTCCCGACTTCGTGCGGCCTTTGGCGCCACGGGACCCGCCGCCCTGTCGGCCACCAGGACGCGACCGGCCCTTGGATCTGTCGGAATTCGAATCTGAGCCTGTCATCGCCTACAACGCTACCTTGCGGCCGGCCCGCTTGAGTCGTGGCTGTCGTCCACCGGGGAACCCGATCACGCTGTCATTCAGACCGACCAACGCGAGTGAGAGGCCCCGTGAAGGGCCTCTCACTCTTGAGAAATCCGGCGGCGTCCTACTCTCCCAGGTCGTCTCCAACCAAGTACCATCGGCGCAGGAGGGCTTAACTTCCGTGTTCGGGATGGGAACGGGTGTGACCCCTCCGCAATAGCCACCGAAACCTTGCACACGATCCGGGTAGCTCTCGTGGAGCCGGCCGGGACCGCTATGTCTTGAACTTTGTCTTCAATCTTGGTTCATTGAGAACTGAATAGCGAGCACGAGATGTCAGGGCTACACCCTGACCTCGAGTTTTTGGCTTCGCCGCAAACTCGCATCGTGTAATTCGAGAACTTGTGTGTAGTAATAACAATGATAAAACACAAGCCCTCGGCCTATTAGTACCGGTCAGCTGAACACATTACTGTGCTTACAC
>JBFHEP010000367.1:0-2685 GCA_041584095.1 Acidimicrobiales bacterium
ATGAGATAGCGGTCGCCGATGGCGTGACCGAGGGTCTCGTTGACCTCGGTGAACCGATTCACGTCGACGAGGATCAGCGCAACGTTGTCGTTGTCGCGTTCGGCCAGCATCGCCGCGGCGAGGTCCGTGAGGAGGACCCGGTTGGGCAGACCTGTGAGCTCGTCGTGGGTGGCCTTGTGGATCGTCAGCTGATTGGCGGCATGAAGTTCGTCGATGTCGAGGGTGATACCCCGGGCCACCGGCTGGCCGTCTTCGGCGGTGTGCAGCTGGAAGGTCTCGCGGACGACGATCCAGGAACCGTCCGCCCTGCTGATCCGCCCCTCCCAGCGGCCCTGGCGAGGTTGCGCGGCCGGCGATCCGTCGTCTTCGGGAGAAGGAGCATCGACGTCGAAGGACCGGAAACCCTCTCGATCGTCGGGGTGTACCAGCTCGTCCCAGCTCAACCTGGCCCAGTCGGCGGGGTAGTAGCCGGTCAGCGTCCGGACGGACCCGGCCACGGTTCGCATCTCGGCCGTTACGGCGTCGGCCTCCCAGATGATGGCCTGGGAAGAGCGCGTGAGTTCCTCGAGCGCCGAGTCCTCGTAGCCTTTCAGCACGTCCAGGATCTGGCTCGTCGTGAAGGCGATCAGCGGTATGAGCAACAGGGTGAAGCTGATCGCAAACCAGTGATCGACCTGGTGGTACCAGCCGACCGCACTCATGATCACCCCGCCGCCGAGCCCGACCAGCAGACCCGACCGGGTCCGGGTGCCGAACACACCGGCGGTGATGGTCGAAGCACCGGCGAGGCAGAAGGCGGCCCACAGGTTGGGAAGACCGATCACACAGAAGATCTCGACCAGCAACCCGTACCAGAGGTGCACGTTGGTGATGCGGCGCGGCGGCACACTCCTCGTCGCCACCACCAGCGCTACGGCGATCACCACCAGCGCAGCGGCCACCAGCGGCCCGGCCACCGGACCGCCGTAGAACGCGGCAAAAGGCACGGCGGCCAGCGTGCCGACAACCCGACCGGCAATAGGCGGTGCGGCGTCTCGCATATTGGGGCGATGCCAGAGGTTCTCGGCTCCCACACCGATCTATCGGCACCAGAAGGCCCCCGCTGAGACGAATGGTCACCGACGCCGATGAAGCCGTCCGGCCGGCCGGATCACGACAAGACGATGGCCGGTTCCGGTGTCGACGTCCCTTCAAGTGCCGTGGTCGAGTCGAGCGGTCCGTGGAGTCGGTCGGCGAAGAATCGGGCGGCAAGCTCGATGGCCGTTTGCGGATCCTCGAGGAAGAAGAGATGGTCGGTGTTGCGGATCGCGGTGAAGACTCCCTGTGGCAGCCGGCGCTGCAGTCGGCGGCCCGACGCCGGC
Source organism: Acidimicrobiales bacterium (assembly GCA_041584095.1). Classification (GTDB taxonomy): domain Bacteria; phylum Actinomycetota; class Acidimicrobiia; order Acidimicrobiales; family SZUA-35; genus JAHELU01. Next base: position 1,362 of record JBFHEP010000367.1, read on the forward strand.
GGTGTCAAGCGGTCGTGCTCGCCGGTGTAGACGAGGACGGGCACCGTCGGTGGATCCACATGAGCCAGCCGCCTCGGAGCATGGAGCACCCGTCGGGTGTTCTCGGCATATCGGGCCGCATCGACGTCGGACAGTTTGCGGAGCTGGCGTTCCATCAGCCGCCACACCTGCCGGCGACGAACCACATGGACGGTCGGATCGGTGTTGATGACGAGGTCGCACACCAGCTCGGCGAACTCGTCCATCTCGCCGGCTTCCAGTAGATCGACCGTCCGAGCCACACGATTGTGGACGGCCGGATCGAAGCCGGTTGTCGCCCCCGCCAACACCACGCGTCCGACCCGCTCGGGATGCACGCTCGCCAAGCAGTACGCCAGCGGCGTGGCATAGGAGGCGGCCACGATGTCGACCGACTCCAGCCGCAGGTTGTCCATCAACTCGATCAACGATCGAGCCAGCCAGTCGAACCCCAATCGGGCCGGCAGCACCTCGTCTCCATCCGAGCCCGGCGGCTCGACGGTCAGCGTCACGCAGTAGCCCCCGAAATGGTCGATGGCCGAGCGCATCGAGCGTGGTCCCTGAAAGGCACCGGTGAGAAACATGACCGGCGCTCCGGTCTCCTCTGTGGGCACTGTCACATGACAGCGTCCGGTGTAGCCCTCGAAACGGAACGGGTGGACGAGCGCGAGCTCGCGACCTCGAACAGGGGCATCGATCTGTTCCATCGACTGTTGACCTCGACCTTCGGCGGCGACTTCGGTTTGAGGCGATTCGACGTAGCGGCGGCGGTATTCGTTCCGTCGTCGAACGGTTGATCCGATCCTAGCGGCCTCGATGGCATCGGGCACAACGGCCGGAATGGCGCGCACGCGAACGAAACGGCGCGTCTTCGCGCAAATTTCGGATGCTGGACGACCCCGGGTCAACCCAATGGGGTTGAGCAGGCTGTTATGCCTCGGACACCTTCTTGAGCTTGGCCAGGCCCTTCTCGAAGTCGGGGCCGACCATGGCGTCCATACTCTTGAAGATGCCCATGATCCGCGACATCCAGTTGTGATTCCCGGCCATCCGCCAGGTGACGGTGCTGCCGTCGTCGCGGGGTTCGACCAGGAACGTCGTCTCGGACTCTGATTTGAACGGCTTGACGAACTCGAGCTTGATGTCGAGCCTGTTCGGCTCATCCATGCCGACCGTCGTCATCCGCCCCTCCCCCACCTTACGATTGCCCGTCCAGTGGTACCCGGCGCCGACCGTGCCGGCTTGACCGGTGAACGACTTGGACATCGTCGGGTCGAGGTCGTCCCAGGGTGACCACGCACCCCAC
>JBFHEP010000368.1:0-2407 GCA_041584095.1 Acidimicrobiales bacterium
GTCGCCGTGCCGCTCATCGGCTTCCTGACCCTGGCCACCATCGTCCTGTTCGCCCAGCTTCGTACCGGACTCGAGTTGAGCAAGCTCGAGAGCTGGGTGCTGCTCGTCGCCTACGGCGCTTTCGTGGTCTGGATGATCCTCGAACAGACCGGCGTCATGTCACTCCTCCCGCCGACGTCCGACATCTGAGCTGAGACACCGGGCGATGGGCGGGAGCGGACGAGGTTTGCGCGAGGCTACTGCAGCTCCCGGTACAGCTCCAGATACTGCCGGGCCGGTTTGGTCCAGGACCAGTCGGCAGTCATGCCTCGGCGCTGGACGGCGGCCCGGCGACGGGGATTCGACCATCCCCGGCAAGCCCGATGGAGGGCGTTGAGCAGGTCGAGTGACGTGGCCCGCTCGGCGACGAACCCGGTGCCCCGGCGAGGGCAGCTGTCGGTGTCGACGACGGTGTCCCGTAGTCCTCCGACCGCGGTCACCACCGGAATGGTGCCACAGGTCATGGCCTGGAGCTGCGTCAGACCGCACGGTTCGAACCGGCTCGGCATGAGCAGCAGATCACTGCCCCCGACGATCAGGTGGGCCATCGTCTCGTCGTAGTCGCAGAAGCCGGCGAAGTGGTTCGGATACAGCTCTGCCATGTCCCGGACCTTCTCGGCCAGGGCCGGCGAGCCCGAACCCATCAACACCAGCCGGGCCGAGAGCGAATCGAGGAACGGCACGAGATCGAGCGCAAGATCGATGCCCTTCTGATGCACCAGGCGGGCCACCATACCGATCACCGGCCCACGGTCGGCGTCGAGGTCGGCCTCCTTCAGCAGTTCCTTTCGGCAGATCTCCTTGCCAGACAGATCACCGTGGTCGAAGCCGACGGGAAGCCGAAGATCATCGGCCGGGTGCCAGAGGCCCAGATCGATGCCGTTGCGGATGCCCGACACCAGATCGCCCCGCTGCCGGAGCTGATGGTGCAGACCGAAGCCCCCGGCCTCGCTGATGGCCTCATCCCGATACGACTCGCTGACGAGAACGATCCGGTCGGCGCCGCTGATGCCACCGGCCAAGGAGTTGAATGCGCCGTCGACCAGGAATGCGTTCGGGTCGACCCGCAACGCCGAGGCGTCGACGGATTCCATCATGCGACCCAGCCACGCCGGGTCGTCCACCCCCTGATAGGCAAGGTTGTGCACGGTCAGGATCGACCCGACATCCGACGGGAGCCGCAGCACCGCCGCCGACGTGTGCCAGTCGTTGAGATGCACGACGTCGGGCCGCTCCTCGGCGGCCAGGGCGGCGACACCGGCGCTGAACGTCATGTAGAACCACGTGGCGTCGGGCCAGCTCTCACCCGTCGCCGGATCGAAATAGGGGTGGGGGCGCACACCGCCCTCGAACGCCAGGAGGATGATGTCGATGTCACGGCCCGAGTCGGCGTCGGTCTCGGGATCGGTCTCGGGATCGGTGCGGCCGGAGCGGGCCTCGATCGCCGGACACCAGGACGGCAGCCCGGTGAGCGGCCACCGCTTCTCGTCCTCGAGCTCGATGAGACCGAAGTCGGGCATCACAACCGTGACGCCGACACCCATCGACGACAAGCTGCCGGCGAGGCCACTCGATGCCTCGCCCAGACCACCGACTTTCACATAGGGGCCGAACTCGGCCGTGGCGAACAGGACGGTTGGGGTAGATCGTTCGGTAGCCATCGGTCTCCCATCGGAGTGACCGACGGCACTGTTAGCATCCGGGTACGATCCGTTGCGGACCCGACCGGACGAACCGGGTCGCTCCCCACGAAAGGCGACAGCGTGAGCGGCTACGCACACCTCACCGACGAAGAGACCGAGCTGCTCAAGGCCATCCCTTTGACCGCCGGCGCGATCGTGGTGACGCTCGACGACACGGGCCTCATTGCGGCCGGACGGGAGATGCTGGCCGCCGCCCGAGTGGTGGCCGAGGGGGTGCACCGCCATCCCGACAATCCGCTCGTCGCCCACCTCCACGCCGAGCTTCACGACACCGGCAACCACGGCAAAGCCAACGACACGACCGCCAAGTCCAAGACCACGGATCCGATGGTCGCCATGACCGCTTTCGTCGAACAACTCGACCGCGCCCTCAACGTGCTCGACGCCAAGGTCGACCGGGCCGACGCCCTCGGTTACAAGCAGTGGGTCATGTCCTGCGCGCAAGCGTCGGCCGAGGCGGCCAAGGAGGGAGGTGTGATCGGCATCGGCGGCAAACGGGTCAGCGAGGAGGAGGCGGCCTACCTCGCCCACCTCGGCAACCGGCTCGGACTCCTACCGCCACCCGAGTCCTCGCGTCGACGCTCGCCTCCCCCGCGAATTGGCAGCGTTCGTGTACAGACGTCGCGCGGTCATCCTGCCAATTCGCCCGAGGCGCTGGATTCCGA